>NZ_JBEXQW010000009.1:0-207915 GCF_040612775.1 Streptomyces sp. NPDC006339 | reverse complement strand
GCTCCGGCTCGTCCCGCGACTGGGCGGCCAAGGGCACGGCCCTCCTCGGCGTCAAGGCCGTCATCACCGAGTCGTACGAGCGCATCCACCGCTCGCCGGGCCGTCCGTGGGCGCGGGCCGTCCGTCCTCGGCGCGGGACTCAGACCGCGCCGCGCCAGGCGCCTGTCGCCTCGCCGCCGCGTTCCTCGATGAAGGACTTGAAACGCTTCAGGTCGCCCGTCACCCGCCGCTTGACGAAGCCGAGCTTGTCGCCGACCGTCTCGGTCAGCCCCTCGGGGTCGAACTCCATCTGGAGCATGACCTTCGTCCGCGCGTCGCTCAGCCGGTGGAAGGTGACCACGCCCGCCTGACGGGCCTCGCCCTCGACCGTCGTCCAGGCCACCCGCTCGTCGGGGATCTGCTCGGTCACGACGGCGTCGAACTCCCGCCGCACACCGCCGATCTCCGTCACCCAGTGGGTCAGCGTGTCCGTGCGCTGCTCGATCCGCTCCACGCCGTCCATGAAGCGCGGGAACGTCTCGAACTGGGTCCACTGGTCGTACGCGGCGCGGACCGGCACGTCGACCTCGACGGACTCCTCGACCTTCGACATGGGATACCCCTTCCGTTCGACGGCACCGTCCCCCGGCGGGGAACGGCGGTTCACCGGTCCTCGCGTAACCCGTGAAGCGCGGATCACACCTGCCGCCGGTGCCCGGCCGCGGATGAGGGGCGTCGTCGCGGGCAGAAGCCCGGCATGGCTACGGATGCGATATCCGGCCCGGGGCCGGGAGACGAGCGCGACGGACGGGACGGACGAGACGGAAGAGACGGAAGAGACCTGCGAGAGCAGGGACAGGGGCGCCGCGAGACGCCGGAGGAACGCGCCGACCGGCGGTGGCAGGAGCTCATCCAGGAGATCCGGGTCGCCCAGACCGGCGTACAGATCCTGCTGGGCTTCCTGCTCACCGTGGTCTTCACCCCGACCTTCCGGGAACTGGGGCAGACGGACAAGACGATCTACATCGTCACGGTCGTGCTCGGGTCCCTGGCGACCGGGGCTCTGATAGGGCCGGTGGCGTTCCACCGGATCGTGTCCGGCCGGCGCATCAAACCCCAGGCGGTCGCCTGGGCCGCCCGGCTCACCTTCGTCGGCCTCGTCCTCCTGCTCGCGACCCTGACCTCGGCACTCCTGCTCATCCTGCGCGTGGCCACCCACGACGGCTACGTGCCGTACCTCGTGTCCGGTGTCCTCGCCTGGTACCTGCTGTGCTGGTTCGCCCTGCCCGTGTGGGCCCGGGTGCGGCACACCAACGGCGACGCCCGAGGGGACGGGGACTGAACCCACCCCACGCCGGGCGGACCACGTGCCGTCGGGGCGGACCACCCGGTGCCGCCGGGTGGTCCGCCCGCGTCATGAGAAGACCAGGCACGCCGCCGCCGGCACACCCACCGCACCGGCCTGCCGCAGCCGCCCGTCGCGCGGATCCACCGCGAACCAGGTGATGTCGCCGGACCACTCGTTGACCACGTACAGCCGGCGTCCCGACGCGTCCACCACCAGATCGCGGGGCCAGTCGCCGCCGCACGGCACCTCGCCCGTCACCCGCGGCCGCTCGGCGCCCTCCTCCAGCGACAGGGTGACGATCCTGTTCGTGCCCCGCACCGCGGCCCACGCGAAGCGCCCGTCGGGCGCGACCAGGACGACGGACGGGTAGGGCCGCACGCCGTCGGGCACGTCGTCGCCGACGACGGCGACCTCCGACACCGGTCGGAGCCGTCCGCCACGGGCGTCCCAGCGGCACACCGTGAGCTGCGGCATGAGCTCGTGCAGGACGTACACGACGCCGCCGTCCGGGCCGGTGTCCGGGTGGAAGGCCAGGTGCCGCGGCCCGGATCCGGCGCGCAGTGCCGTCTCCTCGTGCAGGCGCGGGGCGCCGGTCGCCGGGTCGAGCGCGCACACCCGTACCGAGTCGGTGCCGAGATCCACCGCGAGCAGCCAGCGGCCGCTCGGGTCGGGCAGCACCTGGTGGGCGTGCGGACCGGTCTGCCGCTCCGGGTCGGGCCCCGACCCCCCGTGCGCGAGGACGGCCGGCGGACCCGCCGGTCCGCCGTCGGGCCCGAGGGGCAGGCTGCTGACGCTGCCCGCCCCGTAGTTGGCGGTGAGGAGCCGGCCGCCGGCCACGCTGAGGTACGCGGGGCCGGCGCCGCCCACGTCGACGGGCGCCCCCAGCGGCGCGAGCCGCCCGCCCCCGGTCCGGAAGGCCGCCGCCCGTCCCGGGTCGGCGTCGCTGACGGCGTAGAGCACGCCGGTGTCGCGCGCGAGGGCCAGACACGAGGGATTCGTCAGGGAGTTCACGGTGGTGACGGGGGCGAGCGTCCCGTCGTCCGGGTCGACCGCCGCGACCGTGATGCCGTGACCGCCGCCCGACGTGAACGAACCGATGTACGCCCACCGGCCGTCACCGGCCCCCGTGCCCTCCGTGCGCCCCGTGCCCTCCGCACGCCCTGTGCCTGCCGTCCGCCGTGTTCGCTCAGCTCCGCTCATGGGTCGCCCAACGAGGCACGAGACCCCAGGTCACCGGCCGTTGGGCCGTCCGGACGGCGCGGTCGGCCGGACCGGTGAGGACGGCCGTCGCCGAACACATGTGCATACGAGGAGGACCAGGGGGAAGGCGGCGGACCGGAGGTAGATACACATGGTTCCCCTGATTCTGGTTCTTCTGCTCGCGCTCATCCTCTTCGGTGCCGGTTTCGCACTGAAGGCCCTGTGGTGGATCGCCGCCATCGTGCTGGTGCTCTGGCTGGTCGGGTTCGTGGCCCGTCCTCGCGGCGGCAGTGCGCGGTGGTACCGATGGTGACGCCGCCGCAGACGTCCAAGACGCCCAAGACGTCAAAGACGGCGCAGACGCCGCCGGTGACGCCGAGAGCACGAGCGGAGTGCGGGAGAGCGGTCGCAGACCTGTCTGTCGTACGGAGGGAGGCGCTGGCAGACTGACGTCGATCCGCCCGAAGGAGTGACCCCGTGTCGATGATCCACCGACTGCGCAGCGCCGTGCGCCGGACGTACCGGCGTGCCGTGGACCTCAGTCACCCGGCGCGCTCGCCGCTCGGCAGCGCGGTCGTCAACTGCGTGGTGTACGTCGACGGGGTGCGGCAGGACGACTGCCGCTCGGCCGAGGAGTCCCTGCGGCGCGTGCGCCGCGGGGACCCCGGCGACGGCTTCGTGTGGATCGGGCTGCACGAGCCGGACGAGAAGGAGTTCGCGGGCCTCGCGGACCTGTTCGGCCTGCATCCGCTGGCGGTGGAGGACGCGATCCACGCCCACCAGCGGCCGAAGATGGAGCAGTACGACGACGTGCTGTTCTCCGTCTTCAAGACGGTCCGGTACGTGGAGCACGACGAACTCACCGCCAGCAGCGAGGTGGTGGACACCGGCGAGCTGATGGCCTTCACGGGGCCCGACTTCGTCATCACCATCCGGCACGGCGGCCACGGCTCGCTCGGTCCGCTCCGCGAGGCCCTGGAAGCCACCCCCGAGCAGCTCGCCAAGGGCCCTTCGGCCGTGCTGCACGCGATAGCGGACCACGTGGTGGACGACTATCTCGCCGTGGCCGACGCCGTGCAGGACGACATCGAGGCCATCGAGACCGCGGTCTTCTCCCAGGTGACGGACCGCGGCGACGCGGGTCGCATCTACCAGCTCAAGCGCGAACTCCTGGAGCTGAAGCGGGCCGTGGCCCCGCTCGGCCGGCCGCTGCAGCGGCTCGCGGCCGAGCCCGTGCCGCTCGTCGCCCCCGAGTTCCGCGCGTACTTCCGTGACGTGGTCGACCATCTGGCCCGCGTCACCGAGCAGATCGCGTCCTTCGACGCCCTGCTCGACTCCATCCTCCAGGCCCACCTGGCGCAGGTGACCGTCGCGCAGAACGAGGACATGCGCAAGATCACCGCCTGGGCCGCCATCGTCGCCGTCCCCACCATGGTCTGCGGCGTCTACGGCATGAACTTCGAGCACATGCCCGAACTGCGCTGGACCTACGGCTACCCGGTGGTGATGGGCGTCGTGGTCGTCGCCTGCCTCGTCATCCACCGGGGCTTCCGCCGCAACGGCTGGCTCTGACCACGACCGCGACCGCGACCTCTACCGCGACCGCGCCGGACGCGGGGCGGCCCGTGCGAGGCCGCCGCCCTGGCGGCCGGTGGCGCAGAACAGCGTGATGGTCTTGACCGGACCGGCTAGCGGGCGTCGATCTCGGCGACGAGTGCCTCGATACGGGCCTTGATCTCGTCCCGGATGGGGCGGACGGCCTCGACGCCCTTGCCGGCCGGGTCCTCCAGGGTCCAGTCGAGGTACTTCTTGCCGGGGAAGTACGGGCAGGCGTCGCCGCAGCCCATGGTGATGACGTAGTCGGACGCCTGGACGGCCTCGGGGGTGAGGACCTTCGGCTTCTGGTCGGCGATGTCGATGCCGAGCTCCGCCATCGCCTCGACGGCCGACGGGTTGACCCGGTCGCCCGGGACGGAGCCGGCGGAGCGGACCTCGACGCGGTCGCCGGCCAGGTGGCGCAGGAATCCGGCGGCCATCTGGGAGCGGCCGGCGTTGTGGACGCAGACGAAGAGCACGGAGGCGAGCGGCGCGGGCGTGGCGGTCATCGGTTCTTCCTCGGAGAGGGCAGGGGGAAGGTGCGGCACCAGGGCCGGGGACGGCGCCCTGGGAGCCGCGCGGGCTGGTATCAGCCTTCGCTGATGTGAAAGTATCAGTCCATGATGACGTCAGTCGACACTGAACTGATCCGGGTGCTCGCTGACCCGCTGCGGCTCCGGATCGTCAGCCTCCTCGCCCGCGAGACGCTGTGCACCACCCATCTCGTGGAGGAGACCGGCGCCCGGCAGACCAATCTCTCCAACCATCTGAGAGTGCTGCGCGAGGCGGGCGTCGTGGAGACGGAGCCCTGCGGGCGGTTCACCTACTACCGGCTCAGGCCGGACGTCATCGAAGCCCTCGCCGGACGGTTCGCCGAGCTGGCCGCCACCGCCCGCGCCTCCGCCGACACCAAGAGAGCCTGCCCGTGACCACCACCGAAACGGCCGTCCCCGTGCCCGCCGCGGGTGACGCCGCCCCGGTCGCCCCACCCGCCGACGCTCCCCGTGACGCCCCCGCCCCCGCCTCGGCCTCCGTCGCCCCGCTCCGTACGCCGCTCACCGCCCGCGCCGCCGCCGAGCTCCTCGGCACCGCCGCCCTGGTGGCGGTCGTCGTGGGCTCCGGCATCCAGGCCACCCGGCTCACCGACGACGTGGCGCTGCAGCTTCTCGCGAACTCCGTGGCCACCGTCTTCGGGCTCGGCGTGCTGATCGCCCTCTTCGGGCCGGTCTCCGGCGCGCACTTCAATCCGGCGGTCAGCCTGGCGGAGTGGTGGACCACGCGCCGCGAGGGCGGCGGCGGGGTGACCGGGCGTGAGCTCGCCGCGTACGTCCCCGCGCAGGTCGTGGGCGCGATCGCGGGCGCGGTCCTCGCGGACGCCATGTTCGGCGAGCCGCTGGTGAAGTGGTCCACGCACGACCGCTCGGCGGGCAACCTGCTCCTGGGTGAGGTCGTGGCGACGGCCGGTCTCGTCCTGCTGATCTTCGGCCTCGCCCGTACGGACCGGCTCCGCTTCGCGCCCGTCGCCGTGGCCTCGTACATCGGCGCGGCCTACTGGTTCACGTCCTCGACCTCTTTCGCGAACCCTGCGGTGACGGTCGGCCGTGCCTTCACCGACACCTTCGCGGGCATCGCCCCCGCCTCCGTCCCCGGCTTCGTCGGCGTGCAACTGGTCGGCGCGGCCGTCGGTCTGGTCCTGGTCGCCGTCGTCTTCGCCCGGCCCAGGGCCTGACGGCCCCCGTGTGACGGGGCCGGCCGCGACGGTCAGGTCAGGCCACCCCGGGCCAGGCCCGGCCGGGCTCGTCCCGGCCGGGCCGCGACGGTCAGACCGCGGCGGCCTGGGTGAGGAGCCGGCCCATCGCGGCCAGCACGGCCGGTTCCACGCGGTAGTAGACCCAGGTGCCGCGCCGTTCGGACGAGAGCAGCCCGGCCTCCTTCAGCTTCTTCAGGTGGTGGGAGACGGTCGGCTGGGAGACGCCGACGTCGGAGATGTCGCACACGCACGCCTCGCCGCCCTCGTGGGAGGCGACGGCGGAGAAGAGCCGCAGCCGGACCGGATCGCCCAGCGCCTTGAACATGACGGCGGTCCGCTCGGCCTCCTCGGCCGTGAGCGGGCGTTCGGCGAGCGGCGGGCAGCAGGGCTCGATCGTGTTCGACATACATCTATGTTGACACACGTCGAAGCAGGGGTGGTGCCCCCGGTCGGTCGATTCGATGGCTGTCTATGTTGACGATCGTCGAAGCAGGTGCGATGCTGAGATCGCAGCAGATCGACAGTCATCGATACAGGCAGGGGAACCCTCATGACCACCACCGCCGCCGGCGCCCTCGAACCGCTTCCCGTCGTGGTCATCGGAGCCGGCCCCACCGGACTGGCCGCCGCCGCCCACCTCGTCGACCGGGGCCTGGAGCCGCTCGTCCTGGAGGCGGGAGCCGAGGCGGGCGCGGCGGTGCGCGAGTGGGCGCACGTGCGGCTGTTCTCCCCCTGGGGCGAGGTCACCGACGCGGTGGCCGAGAAGCTCCTGGCGCCCACCGGCTGGGTGAAGCCGGACCCGACGACGTACCCGACCGGCGGCGACTGGGTCGAGCGGTACCTGCGGCCGCTCGCCGAGGTCCTCGGCGAGCGCGTCCGGCTCGGCGCGCGGGTCACCGGGGTCTCGCGCTCGGGCCGGGACCGGATCGTCGACGCCGACCGCGAGACCCGGCCCTTCACGGTCCGCGTCACCCACGCCGACGGGCGCGAGGAGCGCGTCCTCGCCCGCACCGTCATCGACGCCTCCGGTACGTGGTCCCTCCCGAGCCCCGCCGGCGGCGACGGCCTGCCCGCCCTCGGCGAGCGCGCGGCCGCCGACCGGATCTCCTACCGCGTCCCCGACCTGAACGACCCTGCGGTCCGCGCCCGCTACGCCGGCCGCCGCACCGCCGTCATCGGCTCCGGCGCCTCCGCCTTCACCGCCCTCGCGGGCCTCGCCGAGCTCGCGACGTCCGAGGACGGCGCCGGCACGCACGCCACCTGGATCCTGCGCCGGGGCATCTCCGGGTCCACCTTCGGCGGCGGCACCGCCGACCAGCTTCCCGCCCGCGGCGCCCTCGGCCTCGCCGCCAAGGCCGCCGTCGACGCGGGACACGCCGACGCCGTCACCGGCTTCCGTACGCAGGCCGTCGAGCGCGACGGCGACCGGCTGGTCCTCGTGGCCGAGGACGGCCGCCGCCTCGACCCGGTCGACGAGCTCATCGTCCTGACCGGTCTCCGCCCCGACCTGTCCTTCCTCGGCGAGCTCCGCCTCGGCCTCGACGAGCGCCTCCAGGCCCCCGTCGCCCTCGCCCCGCTCATCGACCCCAACCAGCACTCCTGCGGCACCGTCTACCCCCACGGCGTGGGCGAGCTGTCCCACCCGGAGCAGGACGTCTACCTCGTCGGCATGAAGTCCTACGGGCGGGCCCCGACCTTCCTCGCCCTCACCGGCTACGAGCAGGTCCGCTCCGTGGTCGCCGCCCTCGCCGGCGACCGCGAGTCCGCCGAACGGGTCGAGCTCGTCCTGCCCGAGACGGGCGTCTGCGGCGGCGCCGGCCTCTTCGACCAGCCTCAGGCCGACGGGGCGACCGACGGTGGCGGTGGCTGCTGCGCCCCCGCCCCCGCCCTCATCCAGCTCGGCACGGCAGGGCCCGCGCCCTCCTGCGGCTGACGGCGTCCCGGCGTCCCGGCCGGCCGGCTCTCCGCCGGCCGGCCTTCCCCGGCGCGCGGACCCACCCGGCGCCTCCCGGCACTCCATACGGGCGGCGGAGGGCGCCGACCGCGTGTCGCGACGCTGTGCAGATGGCGCGGAAACGTATCTGTGCATGCATGACCAACGACATCGGACACCCCCTGGACGCACGACTGCGCGAGCGCTTCGGCGACGAGGCCGACTGGCCGGAGGTGACCGGCCTGATCGCGCCGTACCTCCGTATCGTCATCGACGCGCTGGGCCCGGGGGACGCCGTCACCTTCCTGACCGCGGTGCGCCACGCCCTCGACGAGGAGGAGTCGCGGGCAGGAACGATTCACCTCGGCTTCGGCGCCCACCTCTGGGCACGGCTCGAAGCCGTCTCCTGGGGCAACTCCCTGGCCAAGACCTCCGCATGGGAAGCGGCGCTCACCATGCACCGCCTCGCCGTCCTCGCTCCCGAGCCCGGCCTCGGCGCCCACGTCGACAGTGCCCTGCGCGCCTGCCTCGCCCTCCGCGTCCCGGCCGCCGGCTAGCCCTCCCGGACCTCCCTCCCGCCCCCGAAAAACGCTTGGACCCCGCGGGCGGCCGTGCGGGACACTCCCCATTCTCACCTGAAAGCCCGACACGACAGGGTTGGAATGGGAACGCCCGAATCACACGGAAGTACGCCGGGCAAAGGCCCGGTCCTCCTCGCACTCCGCCACTACGGACGGGAGTTGGCCCGTCTCCGCCTCCTGACCGTGCCCGCCCTGCTGCTCCCGGCGCTGGGCAACATCGGCATCGCTTACATCGCGCCGCTGCTCGTCGCGAAACTCGTCGGACGCATCGCCGGGGACGACGGCGCCGGCGCCGGGACCGGGCTCGGCGCGATGCTGCCGTACGTCCTCGGATTCGCCGGGGTCCTGCTGCTGTCCGAGGCGCTGTGGCGCGTCGGACTGCACTGCCTGAACCGTCTCGACGCCCACGGCATCGAGCACCTCTACGTCATCGGCATGGACGAACTGTTCGCCAAGGACGCGTCGTTCTTCCACGACAACTTCGCCGGATCGCTCACCAAACGCGTCCTCAGCTTCGCCTCCCGCTTCGAGGAGTTCGTCGACACCCTCACGTTCAACATCATGGGCAGCCTCGTGCCGCTCGCCTTCGCGTCGGTGGTCCTGTGGACCTACGAGCCGCTCCTCGTCGTCGGCCTGCTCGTGATGATCGCGCTCACGGCGGTGTGCGTGACCCCGCTGATCCGCCGCCGCCAAGTCCTCGTCGGAGAACGGGAGGAGGCCATCGCCCGGGTCTCCGGACACGTCGCCGACAGCCTGATGAACATGGACACCGTCCGGGCCTTCGCCGCCGAGGAACGCGAGGCCGCCGAGCACCGCTCCCGCGTCGCCGAGTCCCGGCGGCTCACCCTCCGCTCCTGGGACTACGGCAACCTGCGCATCGACACGCTGGTCGCACCCCTCTCCGTCGTGACCAACGTCCTCGGCCTGGTCGTCGCCCTCGCGCTCGGCGCCGGGCAGCACGGCGTGGAGGCCGTCATCGTCGCCTTCACGTACTACTCCAACGCGACCCGGATCATGTTCGAGTTCAACCAGATCTACCGGCGGCTGGAGAGCTCCATGACGGAGGCCGCCCAGTTCACCGAACTGCTCCTCGTCCCGCCGACCGTCGTCGACCCCGAGTCGCCCGAGCCGCTGCGCTCGCCCCCGGCCGCCGACGTGCGCTTCGAGCGGGTCAGCTTCTCCCACGGCGGCGGGAAGCCGCTCTTCGAGGACCTCGACCTGGACGTCCCCGCCGGCACCAAGATCGGCCTCGTCGGCCGGTCCGGCGGCGGCAAGACCACGCTCACCCGGCTGCTGCTGCGGATGGCCGACGTCGACGCCGGCCGGATCCTCATCGGCGGCCAGGACATCAGCCGGCTGTCCCAGGCCGACCTGCGCGGCCTCATCGCGTACGTCCCGCAGGACCCGGCCATGTTCCACCGCACCCTGCGGGAGAACATCGCCTTCGCCCGGCCCGACGCCACCGAGGCCGAGATCCGCCGCGCGGCCGAGGCGGCCCACGTCACCGAGTTCGCCGACGCCCTGCCCGACGGCTTCGACACGATGGTCGGCGAGCGCGGCGTGAAGCTCTCCGGCGGCCAGCGACAGCGCGTCGCCCTCGCCCGGGCGATCCTCCGCGACGCGCCGATCCTGCTCCTCGACGAGGCCACCAGCGCCCTCGACTCCGAGAGCGAGATCCTCGTCCAGGACGCCCTGTGGCGGCTCATGGAGGGACGCACGGCCCTCGTCGTGGCACACCGCCTGAGCACCGTCGCCGGCATGGACCGCCTGGTCGTCCTCGACCGCGGCCACGTCGTCGAACAGGGCACCCACCAGGAACTGCTCCTCGCGGACGGACCGTACGCGAAACTGTGGCAGCACCAGTCGGGCGGCTTCCTCGACGACGCCCCGGCCGCGCCGGCGGCGGTCGAGGTCCGCTGAACCCCCGCCGGCCGTCAGGCCGGTGGGGGCCCGAAAGGACAGACCGGCATCCGGCACCCGGGACCCGGGACCGGAGCGAGCGAGCGACGAAGGAAAGGACGGACGTGGAAGGCCCTCTCATCACGGCGGTACGGGCGGGGGACACCGACGCCGTCGCCCACCTGCTCCTGGCCGGCGCCGACCCCGACGGGCGCGACGCACACGGAACGCCGGCCCTCCGCCTGGCGATCGAGGGCCGCGCCGCGCCCGTCGCCCGGCTCCTCGTCGAGCACGGCGCCGACCGCGCACAGCACGGACCGGACGGCATACGGCTGCTGCGCACGGCGGTCGACGCCGGCTCACCCGCCCTCGTCGAGGCCCTCCTGAGCGACGAGCGCCGGTGGACGCCCGGCGAGGACGAGCTGCGGGAGGCACACGACCTGGCGCGGCGGTGGTACGAGACCGGTGCCGAGACGGAACTTCGGCGCCGCACGGGCGCCCGAGGCCCCGTGACCCGGACCCGCGTCCAGGACGGCGAGTTCCACGTCGTCGACGAGCTGGCGCTCGACGGGGCGACGGTGCGCGACGGGCACGCGGCGATCCTCACGGACCTGGACACGAGGCTCGGCACCGCCCTCTCCTTCGAGGAGCTGAAGCGGCGCGCGCTGAGCCGCCCCGACCAGGAGCACGCCACCTGGTCGGCGTCCACGATGCTCCTCGCGCACCGCCGCGACCCGGACACCTGGCGGACCGCGGAAGCCCTGCGCGCGCACCCCGACCCGGCGCACCGGCTCTTCGGCGCCGAGGTGCTGCGGCTGACCCATCTCTTCGACGACCGGGACGACGACCCCTTCGCGGCTCCCGCCCTGCGGCTCTTCACGGACTGGTCGGCGGCCGAGAAGGACCCCGCCGTGCTCGCCGAGGTGCTCGTCGGCCTGTCCGAGCAGCCGGCCCCGCACGTCGACGCGGCCCTCCTGCCCCACGCGGGCCACGAGGACCCCCGCGTCCGGCACGCGGTGGCGGGCGGCCTCGACAGCCACGCCCCTGCCTTCGCCCCGGCCGTCCGCGACGCGCTGCTCGCCCTGATGGCCGACCCGGACGCGGACGTGCGGTACCGCGCCTGCCACACGGTCGCCTCCGGCAAGGACCGTGCCCCCGTCCTCGCCGACGCCATGGCCGCGCTCCTGGACGACCCGGAACGCCGGGTCCGCGTCGCCGCCGTCCACGGCCTCGCCCGCCACGACGACGCACGCTGCGTCGAAGGCGACCGGCGCCTCCCGCCGGCCCCGCCCGGCACACCGCACGAGTACGAACTCGACGAGGTCTGGCGCTACGAGATGCGCCGCGACGGCCGGAGCTGACCAGGCCCGGCCCTCACCCGGAGCCGACGCCTCAGGGGTGGGAGATCAGGGGTGGGAGAACACGCAGGCCATGCGCGTGCCGGGATTGCTGCTCATGGCGACGACCGCGCCGCCGTCGGCCCGGTTCGCGCGGGCGTGCGCCCCCGCGTAACCGCCGGAGGTGAGGAAGACGCCCACCGCCGCGATCCAGTCCTCGGCCGAACCCTTCGCCGGATCGTGGACCGGCTCGGGGCGGGGCACCACCCGCTCCTGCACCAGACAGCCCCGGTCGGCGGCGGCCGTCAGCGCCTCGCGCCACTCGGCGTCCGAGCACTCCCAGCCGGCCACGGTGTCCAGACCGCCGTGCCCGGCACCGGGCTTGAGGATCAGCCGCTCCCGCCGCTCCCGGCACGCGTCGAACAGCGCCGCGGGGGAGCCGGCCCGCAGCGTCCGGCTCCACGGCAGCACCCGGTCCACCAAGGCCCGCTCGGCGTCGTCGAAGGCCCCGGTCCAGCGCGGGTCCGACAGCAGGGCGAGCGCGTTCTTGTGGGCGTACAGACCGCTGTCCAGCGAGGTGAACAGCACCGTCCGGCCCGCCTCGTGCGCCCGGAACAGATGCTCCGCGACCTCCGGGCCCGCCGGGTCGTCGAGCAACTGGCTCGCGCCGAAGTTCCGCAGCACCAGGTCGAGCGGGGCGCCGTCCAGGGTCAGCTTGCCGTCCGGCCGGGCCCGCAGGTCGCCGACCTCGCCGATCCGCAGATCGAGGCCCTGCGCGGCCATCGCCTCCCGGAAGGCCCGCATCAGCCTCCCGTACGCGGCCACCGCGCCGTTGCCCTCGACGAGCCCGACCACGGGCTCCGCCCCGCCGCCCGCGAGCGCGGGCCGGGCCCGTTCGCGCAGATCCGCGGCGAGCCGCGCCGCCGTGTCCACGTGATGCAGCCCGTGTTCGGCGGCGAACGCCTTGAACGCCCCGACCCCGAGCAGCGCCTCGTTGCACACGGCCATGTCCATGCCCCCGACCTCGCTGCCGAGGTTGAACTCCAGGAGCCGGTAACCCGTCCCGTCGTGATACGCGTCGGCCCGCCCCAGTCTCGCCGGACGCCCCTCGGCGGCCCGCGTCAGCAGTTCCGCGTGCCGCGGCGCGAGACCGAGCTCCGCCGCGTACCGGGCCCGGTCGCCGTCGAAGAGCCGGTCCGGCAGCGCGACGAGCAGCTCGAACAGCCCCTCCAGGTCCCGCGCGAAGCGCGTCATCTCCTCCGCCCGCACGAACCACGGCCGGGGCAGCAGTCGGTGGCGCCACGCCTCGTCGAAGGCCGGCGGCAGCTCCGCGCGCGCGACCGCGTCCCGCAGCCCCTCGTTCCCGTGCAGGCACTCGTCCACATAGGTGCGGCTCAGCTCTGTCATGCACTCCAGTCGACCACGACCGCCCGCCCGCGGAACAGGCCCCGGAACCGGCCGGGCGGCCTGTCGGTGGCAGATGGCAGACTCGTCGGCATGGTGTACGAACTCCTTGCCGCGGCGGGTGTGCTCGCCCTGCTGACCATGGTTCCGGGACCGGACATGGCGGTCGTCACGCGCCGTGCGGTCGCCGCCGGGTGGCGCGACGGTCTGCGGACCGTCGCCGGGATCACCACCGGGCTGCTCGTGTGGGGCGTGCTGTCCGTGGCGGGCCTCGCCGCCGTGCTGGCCGCGTCCGCCACCGCGTACACCGTGGTCAAACTGGCCGGCGCCGCCTATCTCGTCCTCCTCGGTGTGCAGTCGCTGCTCGCCGCCCGCCGGAGCCGGCAGCACGACGGGACGGCGGCGACGGCGGACCTGCCGCCGCCGTCCGGACACCCCTGGCGCACCGGCCTCGTGAGCAACGTCCTCAACCCGAAGATCGCCGTCTTCTACACCGGTCTGCTGCCGACGCTCGCACCGCACGGTCTCTCCCCGCACACGGGGATGTCCCTCCTGGTCCTCGTCCACGCGGTGCTCACCGTGGTCTGGCTCGGCGGCTATGTGCTGCTCCTGGCCAGGGCCCGCGCGTTCTTCGCGCGGGCCACCGTGCGCCGGGCCATGGAGCGGATCACCGGTGTCGTCCTGATCGGCTTCGGGGTGAAGGTCGCCACCGCCCAGGCGTGAGGCCCGGCCCGCCGCCGGCCGGCGATCCGCTCCCGCGCCCGCTACGAGCCCCAGACCTCGAACTCGTAGATCCGGGCCGCCGGATCCGAGGTCTGGGTGGGAGTGGTGATCACCAGCCGGACATGACGGGCCGTCACGGAGACCGGATGGGTCGTGGTCGCCGCCGTGTTGCCGGTGACGGTCGCCACCGTGGTCCACGGGGCGCTCGCGCTGTCGCGGACCTCCAGGCGGAAGTCCCGCGTGTTCCAGCTCGCGCTCTCGCCGCCCGCCGCCGCGTGCTTCACCACGAACCGGTCGAGGGTCCGGGCCGCGCCGAGGTCCACCTCCAGCCACTTGGCGGCAGTCGTCGTGCACCACTTGTCGGCGTTGCCGCCCGAGACGCTGCCGTTGACCGCCTTGGCCGGCGTCTCCGAGGCGGTGCACTGCCCGGAGGCCGTCGCCGGCCGGTTCAGCGCGAGATTGGACTCGGCCGCCACCGACCAGGTCACCGTGGTGCTCGCGGCGGGGGAGCGGCCGAACTCGGTGGACACCGCCTCCACGTCGAGCGTCGTCGACGCCTCGGTGCCCACCCGCGCCAGCCTCGGCACGAAGTAGCTGTCGTTGGGCGTGGCGCCCAGGAAGGTGCGGGTGCCGTCCGGGTTGCGGCGGTACACCTCGTAGTGGTGCACCTGACCGGAGCCGGGCCCCTGGGCCGAGGCCGTCCACGCCATCCGCAGCGACTTGGTGCCGGCGCCGGTGTCGGTGGTGCCGAGGACGGTCGGCGCGGTCGGGGCCGCCGGGGCGTCCACCGTCCCGTCGTACAGCGCGAGCTGGCCCACCTTGATGTCGTACGAGGGGGCGGTGCCCGTGGTCTGGAGTCCGATCTGTGCCACCGTGCGCCCGGCGTACGCGGACAGGTCGAGGGTCCTGCGCTCCCAGCCGGCCGTCGTGGTGGAGCCGAGGTCCAGGGTGGTGAAGGAGGTCGGCGCGTCGGTGAAGGAGACGGCGGCCTTGAGGCGGGTCGGGCCGGCGGCCGGGGTCTTCAGCACCACGGACAGCTTGGTGTCGGCGGCCACGGGCAGCCGGGTCTGGTAGAGCCGTACGGTGTTGACGGCGTCCAGCGGGCCGGTGAGGCGGAGCGCCGAGCCGCCCTCGTAGGCGTCGGTGAAGTCGATCGACGGCTTGAGCTTCGTCCCGGCGGACTGCACCAGCCAGCGGTAGGTGGGCGGCACGTCCTGGAGGGACAGGTTGTTCCAGCCGGCGGAGGACACCCGGACGCCGGCGGAGTGGTAGAAGTCGCCCTGCCCGGCGTCGAAGGAGGTGACGAAGGGCTTGGCGGTGACGGGCGAGGACTCCGCGACGTAGTGCGCGAGGCCCTTCCAGGCGGAGGTGGTCGTGGTGTTCGACGGGTCGCCGTTGGCGCCGTCCCAGTAGCGGGCCTCGCGGGCGTAGGAGTCGGCCCGGTCGGTGGAGGAGTTGTGCGTCCACTCGGGGCGGTAGATGCCGAGTGAGGTGGTGTGCGGCTGCCCGGACGGAAAGACCGCGCTCCACGGGACGCCCGTGTTGTAGCCGTTGGCCTCGGTGTCGATGCCCGCGAACAGCTCGTACTCGCTGCGGCCCAGGTTCCGGGCCAGGGTCCGGGAGGAGTTCAGGTCGGTGGCGTCCCAGCCGAAGTCCAGGAACATCGAGTCGCTGGTGCGCTGGCCGCCCTCCTGGAGGAAGGAGTCGTTGGCGCTGGTGAGCGCGTCCTGCCAGGTCACCGATCCGGACTCGGTCATCGCGTCGTACCACATGAACTCGACCGGGCCGAGGGAGCGGGCGTAGCGCAGGGTGTTGCGCATCTCGGTCGCGAGGGCGGCGTCGCCGCCGGCCGTCTCCTGGTTCACGAACCAGCCGTCGAAGCCGTAGTGCTGGGCGACCTGGGCGAGCTTGTCGGCGACGGGGTAGCGGGTGCCGGACTTCCGGACGAAGTCGCGGACCCACTGGATCTGGCCGCCGTAGGCGGTGGGCGGGAAGAAGACCGTGCCGTACACCTTGACGCCGTTGCGGTGGGCGGCGTCGATGACGGTGGGGTTGGGGGCGAGGATCAGGCCCTCGCCGGCCGAACCGCCCCAGAACACCAGCTTGTCGATGTACTGCCAGTGGCCGAAGGCGTAGTAGCGGGGGTCGAGGGAGCCCTGCGAGGGATTGTTCGAGGTCGGCGCGAAGGACACGAGCGAGGCCACCTCGCCCTCGCCGGCCCGGGCGTTGGCGTTCGCCTTCAGGGCCGGGTCGGACACGCGGGGCGCCAGCGGCACGCGGGAGCGGTTGAACCGGGCGTCGGGATCGGTGGCGGGGTCCCAGTCGAGCAGGGTGTTCGGGTACCAGTAGGAGGCGTACGGTTGGTTCCCCGAGGCTGCGACAACGTTGTCGGAAGTCGGGGGACTCGACGCCGACGCGTTCGGGGGCGGGGTGACGAGGCCGAGCGCCGCGGCGGACAGGGCGGCGGCGGCCAGCAGGAGATGCAGAGGTCTTCTCATCGGAGCTCCGGTCCAGCGGGAGGAGGAAGGGGCTGGTGGTGCCGGTGGCGCGATGTGCGAGGGTTCGGAGCCGGAGGCTAAAGGGCTTTAGTGAACGCGTCAAGGTGTCGAGCGCACCAGGTCGCCCCCGGGCGCCGCCGTGCTCTCGCGGACCGTCAGGCGAGGGGTCGGGTTCCTGACGTCACGGGCCGAGGACGGGTCGTCGATCAGGGCGAGCAGCGCCGTCGCGACCTGCTCGCCGAGGGCGAAGGTGTCCCGCGAGAGGGCGGTGAGCGACGGGTGCACGATCCGGGTGAGGGTGGAGTCGTCGAAGGAGACGATCGACAGTCGGCCGGGCACCGGCACACCCATCTCCGTGGCCACCCCGAGGCCCGCCACCGCCATGACGTCGCTGTCGTACACGATCGCCGTCGGGCGCCGCCGTCCCGGCCGGGCGAGGAGGGTCCGGGTGGCGGCCGCGCCCTCCGCGTCGCTGAAGTCGGTCGGTACGGAGACGGCGTCCGCCAGACCGAGCCGCCGCGCCGCGTCCCGGAGCGCCCGGACGCGGCGCCGGGTGTGCTGGAAGGACGGCAGCCCGGCGAGGTGGGCGATCCGCCGGTGGCCGAGGGCCGCCAGGTATTCCACGATCGAGGTCATCGCCTCCCGGTCGTCCGCCCACACGGCGGGCAGCCGGCCGTGCCGGCCGGGACCGCCGAGGACCACGGTCGGGGTGCCGAGCTCCTCCAGGACCGGGATGCGCGGGTCGCGCACCTGGAGGTCGACCAGCACGAAGCCGTCCACCCGGTGCTCGGAGGTCCACCGGCGGTAGACCTCGATCTCGGCCGAGGTGTCCTCGACGACGAGCAACTGGAGCGCCGTGCCGCGGGTGGAGAGCGCCGCCTGGAGGCCGGAGAGCAGCTCGCTGAAGAAGGGCTCGAGCCCGATCGTGCGGGCGGGCCGGGCCAGCACGAGCCCGACCGCCCCGGCCCGGGCACCGCCCAGCGCCCGGGCGGCGCTGTGCGGGCGCCAGTTCATCCGCTCCGCGACCCGCAGGATCCGGTCACGGGTCGCCTCGCTGACCCCCGGGCGGCCGTTGAGCGCGAAGGAGACGGCTCCCTTGGAGACGCCCGCCTCCCTGGCGATGTCGGCGATGGTCGGTCTCGCCATCGGACGCCCCCTCGTCTCGCGCGTTTCCGCACGCTCTCTTGACACCGGAGTTTAGCCGGGAGCATAGTCCCGCATCGCTAGACCGGTTTAGTCAAGGCACGACCCCAGCACATCCCGAGCCATGCCAGAGCAAGCGCCAGAGCAAGGGAGACACCTCGTGCGAGACATACGTGTGCGACCCGTTCGAAGGAGCCGGTGGGCGCGCTGGACGGCCGTCGCCGTCGCGGCCGTGACCCTCGCCGGCTGCGGTCTCGGCGGCGCCGAGGACTCCGGTTCCTCCGGCCCGGTCGCCACCGGCGGCGAGGTCAAGGGCAAGGTCTCCCTCCAGACCTGGGCCCTCAAGCCGAAGTTCACCGCCTACATGGAGGGCGTGATCTCCGGCTTCGAGAAGAAGCACCCGGGCGTCGAGGTCGAATGGTTCGACCAGCCGGGCGAGGGCTACGCGGACAAGGTCCTCAGCCAGTCCGCCGGCGGCACCCTGCCCGATGTCGTCAACCTGCCCCCGGACTTCGCGCTGCCGCTGGTGAAGCGGAATCTGCTGCTGGACGTCGGCGCGGCCGACCCGGCGGTCACCGCCGACTACGTCAAGGGCGGCCTCGACGCGTACCGCTTCCCCGGCCACCGGGGAACCTACGGCTACCCCTGGTACCTCAACACCGACGTCAACTACTGGAACAGCGAGCTGTTCACCCGCTACGGCCTCGACCCCAAGAAGCCGCCGGCCTCGCTCGACGAGCTCGTCGCCGCGGCCCGTACGGTCAAGGCCAGGTCCGGCGGACGGACGTATCTGATGAGCCGCAAGCCCAACCTCATGGACCTGGCCAACGCCGGGGTACCGCTCATGTCCGCCGACGGGAAGAGCTTCACCTTCAACACCCCCGAGGCCGCCGCCGTCCTCGACACCTACCGCGCGGCCTTCAAGGAGGGCCTGCTGCCCCAGGACGTCCTCACCGAGACCTACGCGGGCAACACCAAACTCTTCAGCTCCGGCACCGCCGCCTGGACCACCGCCGGCGCCAACTACATCACCAGCCTCGCCACCGACAACCCGACCCTCGCCCCCAAGGTGGTCTCCTCCCCGGCCATGGGCACCCCGCCGCTGTACGTCCAGGGCCTGTCCATCCCGAGGAACACAAAGAACCCGGCCGCCGCCCTCGCCCTCGCCCGCTGGGTCACCAACGCACAGAACCAGGCCGCCTTCGCCCGCGAGACCAGCATCTTCCCGTCCACCACCGCCTCTGCCGCCGACCCGTTCTTCAGCCAGAGCGACGGCGGCAACGCCGGCGACGCCAAGGTCACCGCCTTCCGCTCGCTGGCCACGGCCCGCGTCCTCGAACCCGTCCAGGCCAACGACGCGATCAAGACACTGATCAACCAGCAGATCGCCCTCGCCATCAGCGGCCAGACCGGCTCCCGAGAGGCCCTGGACACCGCGGTCACCCGCGCCAACCAGCTCCTGAAGGACTGACCGGCTCCATCGGAAGGCATCCCATGACCCACCGGCGCTGGTTCACGCCCTGGCTGCTCGCCGGTCCCGCCCTGCTCTGGCTGGCCGTCTTCAACCTCTGGCCCGCCGTCAACACGGTGATCCTGTCCTTCACCAACGCCAAGCCGCTCGGCGGAGGACACTTCACCGGCCTCGACAACTACCGACGGGCCCTCGACGACGACCAGCTCACCGACGCCCTCGTCAACAGCGTCCTCTACCTCCTCGTCTGCCTGCCCCTGCTCACCGTGCTGCCGCTGCTGCTCGCCCTCCTCGTGGAGAAGAGGCTCCCCGGCATCACCTTCTTCCGCACCGCGTTCTACACCCCGGTCGTCGCCTCCGCCGTCGTCGTCGGCGTCATCTGGGGCTGGGTGCTCGACGACCGGGGCCTGCTCAACGGCATGCTGCAGCAGCTCGGTCTCGCCGACCGGCCGGTCTCCTTCCTCACCGACCGCTGGCTGCTGCTGTTCAGCGCCATCGGCCTCACGGTGTGGAAGGGACTCGGCTACTACATGGTCATCTACCTCTCCGCGCTCGGGAACGTCGGCCGCGAGCTCCACGAGGCCGCCGCCGTCGACGGCGCCTCCGCCGTCCGCCGGTTCTGGCACGTCACCCTGCCCGGAGTGCGCCCCGCGATGCTCCTGATCTCCGTCCTCATCTCCGTCTCCGCGCTGCGGATCTTCTCCGAGCTGTACGTGCTGTCGAACGGCACCGGCGGACCGGGCGGCCGCGACATGTCGGTGGTCATGCTCATCCAGATGTACAGCCGCGGCTTCACCGGGCACCTCGGCTACGCCTCCGCCCTCAGCGTGCTGCTGTTCGTCCTCACCGTCGGACCGATGATCGTCCTGGCCCGGCTCAACCGGAAGGCGGGGTGACTGCATGAGCACCCGCAGCAACGGCCGTACCGGCAGCGGCCGTACGAGCAGTGGCCGTGCCCCCTCCACCGCCGAGAAGGCGGTCCGCTACCTCCTCCTCGTCCTCGTCCTGCTCCTCACCATCGGCCCCTTCCTGTGGCAGCTCTCCACCTCGCTCAAGGGGCCGGGAGAGGACGTCTGGTCCCGCACCCCCGGCTTCCTGCCGGAGGACCCGACCTTCGCCAACTACGTCCAGGTCGCCGACACCGTCCCGGTGTGGACCTACGCCGCCAACTCGCTGATCGTGGCGGCCGTCGCCGTCGTGGGGAACGTGGTCGGCGCCACCCTCGCCGGCTTCGCCCTGGCCCGGCTGCGGTTCCGGGGCGCCCGGCTCGCCCTCGGCCTGTTCGTCGCCACGCTGGTGCTGCCCGGCGAGGTCACGATCGTCTCCCAGTACGTGACGGTCCGCAGCCTCGGCCTCACCGACACCCTCCTCGGCGTCGCCCTGCCGGGCGCCATCGCCATGCTCAACGTGCTCCTGATGTACACGGCCTTCCGGGCCGTGCCGCCCGAACTCGACGCCGCCGCGCTCGTGGACGGGGCCAACGCCTGGCAGCGGCTCGTGCACGTGGGCCTGCCGAACGTCCGCGGCATGCTCAGCGTCGTCGTCATCTTCACCTTCATCGGCGCCTGGGACGACTTCCTGTGGCCGCTGATCGTGCTCAACGACCCCGGGCGCTACACGCTCACGGTCGGGCTCCAGTACCTCGACGGCACCTTCTCCGCCAACCCCCGGCTGATCGCCGCCGGCACCATGATCGCCTTCCTGCCGATCGTCGCCGTGTTCGCGGTGCTCCAGCGCTTCTTCTTCCGGGGGGTCGAGGAGGGCGCGATCAAGGGCTGACCACCCGTCGCGACCCAGGACCGTCCCCGACTCCCCACCCCGCCACCTCCGCCCCCGCGAAGGGAGCACACCCCGCATGACGACTCCTCACCACCGTCCCGGCTCCGGTCCCGGTCCGCGCTTCGGCGTCAACTACACCCCCAGCCGGGGCTGGTTCCACCACTGGCTGGACTTCGACCTCGACGCGGTCCGCGCCGACCTGGACTCCGTCGCCGCCCTCGGCCTCGACCACGTCCGCGTCTTCCCGCTCTGGCCGCTGTTCCAGCCCAACCGCACCCTGATCCGCCCCCGGGCCCTCGACCAGCTCGGCCGGCTCGTCGACGCGGCCGGCGAACGCGGCCTCGACGTCGCCGTCGACGGCCTCCAGGGCCACCTCTCCAGCTTCGACTTCCTGCCCGCCTGGACCCGGACCTGGCACCGGCGCAACCTCTTCACCAACCCCGACGTCGTCGACGGCCAGCGCACCTATCTGCGGACCCTCGCCGCCGCCCTCGCCGACCGGCCGAACTTCCTCGGGATGACCGTCGGCAACGAGATCGACCAGTTCTCCGGCGACCCCCACCCCGACCCCGACCGCGTCACCCCCGACCAGGCCGAGTCCTGGCTGCGCCGCGTGCTCGCCGCCTGCGAGGAGGGCGCCCCCGGCCGGCTCCACCTGCACGCCGCGTACGACGCCGCCTGGTACCGGGACGGCCACCCCTTCACCCCCGCCCACGCCGCCCGCCTGGGCGCCGTCACCGCCGTCCACTCGTGGGTCTTCAACGGCACCGCGCAGCGCTACGGCACCGACTCCGTCGCCGTCGGGCAGCACGCCGCGTATCTCGTCGAGCTGTCCAAGGCGTGGGCGGAGGACCCGCAGCGGCCGGTCTGGCTCCAGGAGGTCGGCGCCCCCGCCCCGCACATCCCCGCCGACCGCGCGGCCGGCTTCACCCGGACGACCGTCGCCGCCGCGCTCGACTGCCCCGATCTGTGGGGTATCACGTGGTGGTGCTCCCACGACGTCGACCGCTCGCTCGCCGACTTCCCCGAACTGGAATACAGCCTCGGCCTGTTGACCAACGACCGCCGGGTCAAGCCGGCCGGACGGGCGCTCGCCGACGCCGTCGCCGAGGCCCGCACGTCCGCGAAGCCGCCGGCCCCGCGGAGCACCGCGCTCGTCGTCGACCTCCCCGACGACGCGCCCGAGCGCGCCGAGTGCGGCCCCGGCGGCCCGTACTTCGAGGCGTTCATGCGGCTCGCCGCGGACGGGGCCCGCCCGGCCGTGGTCCTCGCGGACCGCGCCGCCGACCCGGCCCATCTCACCGCCCGCGGCATCACCGAGCTCGTCACCCCCGGCGACCTCGGCGCCCACCGCCGTCCCTGACCCACCGCCCCGTCACCGCGCCCCTTCGGAGGGTTCCGCATGCATGACGACCGCAGTCTCGTCGAGTCCCGGCTCAAGCGGGTCCTCGACGAACGGATCCGCCCCGCCGTGTACCCCCTGTCCGTGCCCCTCCAGGTCGGGATCTGGACCGCGCCGGACGAACCCGTGCCCGTCACCGAGGGCCTCGCCGCGCCCCGTACCCCGATCGCCGTCGGCGACGCGTGGGGCGCGCCCTGGGGGACCAGTTGGCTCACCGTCTCCGGCACCGTGCCGGAGGAATGGGCGGGCCGCACGGTCGAGGCGCTGATCGACCTCGGCTTCGACGCCAACATGCCCGGCTTCCAGTGCGAGGGCCTGGTCTACCGCCCCGACGGCAGCCCGGTGAAGGGCCTCAACCCGCGCAACCAGTGGGTGCGGATCGCCTCCCCGGCCGCCGGCGGCGAGGAGGTGCTGCTGCACGTCGAGGCCGCGTCCAACCCCGTCATCCTCGACTACCACCCCTTCCTGCCCACCGAGCTCGGCGACAAGGACACCGCCGGCGACCGGCCGCAGTACCGGCTCGCCCGCATGGACCTCGCCGTCCTCGACGAGACGGTCTGGGAACTCGTCGCCGACCTGGAGGTGCTCGGCGAGCTCATGGCCGAGCTGCCCGTCGAGGGCGCCCGCCGCTGGGACATCCTGCGCGCCGTCGAACGGGCCCTCGACGCGATCGACCTCCAGGACGTGGGCGGCACCGCCGCCCGGGCCCGCGCCGAGCTGACCGGCGTCCTCGCCTCGCCCGCCGAAGCCTCCGCCCACCGCATCAGCGCCGTCGGCCACGCCCACATCGACTCGGCCTGGCTCTGGCCGCTGCGCGAGACCGTACGCAAGGTGGCGCGGACCACCGCCAACATGACCGCCCTCCTGGAGGACGAGCCCGACTTCGTCTACACGATGTCGCAGGCCCAGCAGTACGCCTGGATCAAGGAGCACCGGCCCGAGGTGTACGCCCGGGTGAAGAAGGCGGTCGCCGAGGGCCGCTTCGTCCCGGCCGGCGGCATGTGGGTCGAGTCCGACACCAACATGCCCTCGTCGGAGGCGATGGCCCGTCAGTTCGTGCACGGCAAGCGGTTCTTCCTCGACGAGTTCGGGGTGGAGAACCAGGAGGCGTGGCTGCCCGACACCTTCGGCTTCGCCGGCGGACTCCCGCAGATCATCAAAGAGGCCGGCTCGAAGTGGCTGCTGACCCAGAAGATCTCCTGGAGCCAGGTCAACTCCTTCCCCCACCACACCTTCTGGTGGGAGGGCATCGACGGCACCCGCATCTTCACCCACTTCCCGCCGATCGACACCTACAACTGCTCCATGCAGGGCAGGGAGATCGCCCACGCCGTAAGGAACTTCAAGGACAAGGGCCGCGCCTCGCACTCCATCGCGCCCACCGGCTGGGGTGACGGGGGCGGCGGCACCACCCGCGAGATGATCGCCAAGGCGGCCCGGCTGCGCGACCTGGAGGGCTCGGCCCGCGTCCGCTGGGAGCGGCCCGCCGAGTTCTTCACCAAGGCACAGGCCGAATACCCCGATCCGCCGGTCTGGGTGGGCGAACTGTATCTCGAACTGCACCGGGCCACCCTCACCAGCCAGGCCCGCACCAAGCAGGGCAACCGGACGAGCGAGAACCTGCTGCGCGAGGCCGAACTGTGGGCCGCCACCGCCGCCGTACGAACCGGACTGCCCTACCCGTACGAGGAGTTGGACCGCATCTGGAAGACGGTGCTGCTGCACCAGTTCCACGACATCCTGCCCGGCTCGTCCATCGCCTGGGTGCACCGCGAGGCCGAGCGCACCTACGCCGCTGTCGCCGAGGAACTCACCGCGATCATCGACCGGGCCCAGCGCGCGCTCGCCGGCCGGGGGGACTCCGACGTGGTCTTCAACGGCGCCCCGCACGCCCGCGCCGGGGTGCCGGCGGGCGGCGCCCGCCGCGCCGACGCGCTGCCCGCCGCCGGCGGCCGCTGCACCGTGGAGCCCGCCGACGGCGGCGGCCACGTCCTCGACAACGGACTGCTGCGGGTCACCGTGGACGCCCGCGGCCTCGTCGTCTCCGTCGTCGACCTGGACACCGGACGCGAGACGATCGCCCCCGGCGCCGCCGCCAACCTCCTCCAGCTCCACCCCGACTTCCCCAACATGTGGGACGCCTGGGATGTCGACCGCTTCTACCGCAACACCGTCACCGACCTCACCGGCCACGACGAGATCGTCGTCACGGCCGACACCCCGCACACGGCGGCCGTCCGCGTCACCCGCTCCTTCGGCTCCTCCACGGCCGTCCAGACCCTCACCCTCACGGCAGGAGCCAAGCGGCTCGACCTCGACACCGAGGTCGACTGGCACGAGACCGAGAAGTTCCTCAAGGCCGCCTTCCCGCTCGACCTGCACACCGACCGCTACGCCGCCGAGACGCAGTTCGGCCACCTCCACCGCCCCACCCACACCAACACCAGTTGGGAGGCGGCCAAGTTCGAGGCGTGCAACCACCGGTTCGTGCACCTCGAGGAGCCCGGCTGGGGCGTCGCCCTCGTCACCGCCTCCACCTACGGGCACGACGTCACCCGGACCGTACGGCCCGAGGACCACGGCACCACGACCACCGTCCGGGCCTCCCTGCTGCGCGCCCCCCGCTTCCCCGACCCGCACACCGACCAGGGCCTCCACCGCTTCCGGCACGCCCTCGTGCCCGGCGCCGACATCGGCGACGCGGTCCGCGAGGGCTACCGGATCAATCTGCCCGAGCGGCGCGTGCCCGGCGGCGCCGACGTGGCGCCCCTGGTGAGCGTGGACGACGACGCCGTCGTCCTCAGCGCCGTCAAACTGGCCGACGACGGCAGCGGCGACGTCGTGGTCCGGCTCTACGAGTCACGCGGCGGCCGCGCCCGCACCCGCCTCGCCGCGGGCTTCCCGCTCGCCGCCGCCCGACGCTGCGACCTGCTGGAACGGCCCCGCGAGGACGCGCTCGCGGTACAGGCCGACGGTGTGGCGGTCGACCTGCGCCCGTTCCAGTTGGTCACCCTGCGGCTGACGCGCGGCTGACGCGCAGTTGACGCACGGCTGAGCGGCCGGGCGGCTGAGCGGCTAGGGCGACCGGCGGCCGGTCGGCCGTGGGCCTCAGGCGGTGACCCGGGCCTGGTGGACCCTCAGATGGAGGGTCGCCAGGTCCAGCAGGGGCGTGGCCACGCCCAGGGCGCGGGCCCGGGCCGTCAGGTCGCCGAAGAGATGCTCGACCTCGGTGGGCCGGCCGGCCACCAGGTCCCGGTAGAGCGAGGGCACCAGCGGCGACCCGGCGGCCGTCACCACGTCCAGGACGGCCCGGCGCTCCACTTCCGGTACGGGGTGGCCCGCCGCGGCCGACACGGCGACGGCCTCGTCGAGCAGAGCGGTCGCCAGCTCCGTACCGCCCGGTGCCGCGTTGACCTCGCCGACCGTGCCCCGCACGAGGGCGGTCAGGGCACCGACCGTGGTGATGAAGACCCACTTGTGCCACATGGCGGTGAGGATGTCGGCCGGCACGCGCGCGTCGACGCCCGCGTCGGCGAGCACCTTCCGTATCGCCTCCCCGCGCGCCGACACACCGCCGTCCAGCTCGCCCAGCTCGATCTGCGCCAGCGGCGCGAAGCGCCGGATGTCGCCCTCGTCGTCGAGGGTCGTGACCACCTTCGAGACCCCGCCGAGCACCCGCTCCGAGCCGAAGCGCGCGACGAGCGCGTCGACGTGGGCGAGGCCGTTGAGCTGCGGCACGATCGCCGTGCCGGGCCCGACGGCCGGGGCGAGGTCCGCCATGGCGGCCTCCAGGGCGGTGGCCTTCACCGACAGCAGCACCAGGTCGTACGGGGAGGGCGCGGCCGCCAGCTCGTCCGCGGTGACGAGCACGGGGTCCAGCCGCCACACCTCGTCGCTCCCCACCACCACCCGCAGGCCCCGCCGGCGCAGCGCCTCGGCGCGGGCCGGCCGGACGAGGAAGGTGACGTCCTGACCGGCGCGGGCGAGCAGGGCTCCGAAGTAGCCACCGGTGGCACCGGCGCCGACGACCAGGATCCTCATCGTGGGACGACCTTTCTCTGAGCCGGACGTGCGGGATGGGCGGGGGCGGGATGGGCGGGGGTGGGGCGTGTGGGGTGGGAGGGACGTGTGGGGTGGGGGAGGAGCGGGGTGAGCAGCCGGTGCGGCCGGGCCAGGGCCGCCGTCACCGGATCGGCGTCCGGGCCGGCGGGGGCGGCCCCCGGCCCCGGGGCGACGACGAGGTCGCCGACGGGGACCACGGTTCCGCAGCCCGTACAGGCGCCGTCGGCCGGAACCGGGGCGTTGTCGGCGGCATGCCGGTAGACCCGGCGCGGACCGCCGTCCGCCGGATAGAACGTGTCGCCCCAGTCGGTGAGCGCGCGGACCGCCGGCCACAGGGCGACGCCCTTGGCGGTGAGTTCGTACACCTCGCGGCGGCCGGTGTCGGGCCGGCGCTCCAGGACCCCGGCGCCGGTCAGCGTGGCGAGCCGGTCGGTGAGGACGGCGCGCGGAACGGAGAGGTGCGCGGCGAACTCGCCGAAGCGGCGGACCCCGTGGAAGGCGTCCCGCACGATCAGCAGGGTCCAGCGCTCCCCGACGATCTCCATCGAGCGGGACAGCGCGCAGCTCTGCCCGCGGTAGTCGCGCGGAAGTGTCATGGACAGACCCTATACCGAAGAGTTCGGTCACCGAACCGTTCGTTGGCGCACGGGACGTGCCGCCGCTCTCCGGTTAGGCTCTCCGCACGATGACCAGTCCCCGGGGACCCCAGCGAGCCGAGCGTGCCGAGCGTGCCGAGCGAGCCGAGCGTGCCGAGCGAGCCGAGCGGCCGTCGTCGCCCAAGGCCGACAAGGCGGGCGTGCGCCGGCACAACCTGAGCCTCGTGCTGCGCACCGTGCACGAGAGCGGCGAGACGACCCGTGCCGCGGTCGCGGCCCGCGTCGGCCTCACCCGCGCCGCCGTCTCCTCGCTGGTCGAACAGCTCCTGGAACTGGGGCTGCTCGTCGAGTCGGGCAAGACCTTCAGCGGCCAGGCGGGCCGCCCCGGCACGGTCCTCAAACCCGCCACGACCGGGCCCGCCGGCCTCGGCGTCGAGCTCAACGTCGACTACGTGAGCGTGTGCGTCGCCGACCTCACCGGAGCCGACCGGGTCCGCCGCACCATGCCGCTCGACAACCGCGTCCTCGCCCCCGTCGAGGTGCTGCGCCGGGCCGCCGGCATCGCCGCCGAGGTCCTCGCGGAGGCCGCGGAGCGGGATCTGCGGCCGACCGGCGTACGGCTCGCGCTGCCCGGCCTGGTCGCCGGCGGCACCGTCCACCAGGCCCCCAACCTCGGCTGGAACCGGGTCGACGCGGACGAGCTGTTCGCCCGCGCGCTCCTCGCCGCCCGGCCGCCCGGCGCCCCCGCCCTGCCCGTCGCCTCCGACAACGAGGCCAACGTCGCCGCCCTGGCCGAGCTGTGGTTCGGCGACCTCGGCGACATCCGCACCTTCCTGCACGTCACCGGCGAGATCGGCGTGGGCGGAGCGCTCGTCGTGGACGGCCGGCTCCTCCGCGGCGCCCACGGCTTCGCCGGCGAGATCGGCCACCTCACCGTCGTGCCCGACGGCCCGCGCTGCCGCTGCGGATCGAACGGCTGCCTCGAACGGTACGCGGGCCAGTCCGCGTTGCTGCGCGCCGCCGGGGCGCGCGGGGTCGACGGTCTCGTGCGCCGCGCGGAGGCGGGGGAACCGCGGACCCTCGCCGCGCTCGACCAGGCCGGCCGGATGCTCGGCGTCGCCGTCTCCGGCGCGGTCAACCTCCTCGACCCCCAGGCCGTGGTCCTCGGCGGCATCTACCCGCGCCTCATGCGCTGGCTCGCCCCGGCCGCCGAGGCGGAGCTCGCCCCCCGCGTCGTCTCCGGCCTCTGGACCCCCACCAAGGGCCGCCTCCGCCCCGCCACCACCACCGCCGACGCCGCCCGCGGCGCCGCGGCCCTGGTCCTCCACGACATCCTGTCCGACCCCCTGGCGTACGGCGGTTCCCCGAGCTGAGCGCCACCGTCCGGCCGACGGGCTGGGCTGGGTTGGGGACTGCCGTCCGGCCGACGGGCTGGGCGGGGCTGGGCACTGCCGGTGGGCGGTGCCTCCGGGTGGCGCGGGTGCCGCACGGCCGGGTCTTGGCCGGTGGGTCCCGGGGTACGGCGGTGGGTGCCGGGTGGCGTGGGCCGCCGCTTGGTGTGGTCCGCGTGTGCCGGGGGCCGGGTGGCGGGTGGCGTGGGGCCGCCGGGCGGCGCGACCCGCTTGCGGCCGGTGCCGGGGCGCGCCCACGGCGATCGGGCGTCCCCCGGTGCGTGGCCGACCGTCGGGGCGCCGGCCCGTCGGCGTACGAGCCGGGCGACCTGTCGCCGGGCGGTGCCTTCCGGTCGCGCGGCTGCCGCACGGCCGGGCCTCCACCGGTGGGCCCCGGACGTCGTGGTGGCCCGGCGGGGCGCGGATGGCCCGAGGTGGTGCCCCCGCGTGAGTCAGGTGGCTTGGCGCGGCGGCGTGATGGGGATCACCGCCGGGCGGGGGTGTTCGGCAATGCCGAACACCCCCTACGGTGGCCGCGTCGCCCCCGAGTCGGGACCGTGGGCCCGCCCGGCATGTGCCACAGGAGTCACTCGTGTTCACCTTCACCTCGCAGGACGGCGTCGAGATCCACGTCCACGTGTGGCAGCCGGCCGGTCCGGCCCGCGGTGTCGTGCAGATCGCGCACGGCATGGGCGAGCACGCCGGGCGCTACGCCCCGCTCGCCGAGCACCTCACCGGGCGCGGCTACGCCGTCTACGCGGGCGACCACCGGGGCCACGGGCTGTCCATGCACGCGGGGCCCGGCGTGCTCGGCGACGACGGCTGGAACCTCCTCGTCGCCGACATCGCGGCCCTCACCCGCATCGCCCGCGAGCGCCACCCCGGTCTCCCCGTGATCCTGCTGGGCCACAGCATGGGCTCCTTCGCCGTGCAGCAGTACCTGCTCGACCACGCCGCACTCGTCGACGGCGTCGCCCTCTCCGGCACCACCGCGGTCGACCGGCTCGTCGTCGCCCTCGTCGAGGCGGCGGAGCAGGCCGCGCGGCAGGGCGGAACCGGAGGCGGCGGTGGTGTCTTCGACGCCTTCAACGCCGCCTTCGCGCCCGCCCGTACCGACGCCGACTGGCTCAGCCGCGACGAGGAACAGGTCGACCGCTACCTCGCCGACCCGCTGTGCGGCTTCGCCGCCGACGACCGGGGCATGGCCGACATGGGAGCCGCGGCCGGCCGGCTGGCCGCCCCGGAGGGCATCCCGGCCGGACTGCCGCTCTACGTCATGGTCGGCGACCGGGACCCGCTCAACGCCCGCCTCGCCCTCTCCGACCTGCTGGTCTCCCGCTACCGCGAGGCGGGGCTCACCGACGTCACGTACCGCGCGTACGAGGGCGCCCGCCACGAGGTGCTCAACGAGACCAACCGGGACGAGGTCGTCGCCGACCTGACCGCCTGGATCGAGCGCATCACTGGCTGACGCCCCGTCAGGTCGTGGCCGTCCGCTAGACGCGCACCCCGTGCGCCCGCAGATACGCGAGCGGGGGGACGTCCGAGCCGAAGTACGGCGTGGTCCGCACCTCGAAGTGCAGGTGCGGACCGGTCACCCGGCCCGTCGCGCCCGACAGGGCGATGCGCCGGCCGGCCGCGACGCTCTGGCCCACCGACACGTCGATACGGGACAGATGCGCGTACTGGCTGTAGCGCCCGTCAGGGTGCCGGATCACCACCTCGTAGCCGTAACTGCCGCTGTATCCCGTGCGGACGACCCGGCCGGGGCCGACCGCGCGGACGGTGGTGCCCGACGGCACCGCGAAGTCCTGGCCCGTGTGGTAGCCCTTCGACCAGCTTCCGCGCTGCCCGTAGGAGCCGGTGAAGACGTACGACGAGACCGGCGCCGTCCAGCCCGGCGTCGCCGGAGCGGTCGTCGAACCGCCCCGGGAGGAACCGTCGTTGAACCCCCCGCTCTTGGGCCTCCCATCCTTGGACGCCCCGCCCTTGGACGCCGCGCCGCCGGCCTTCGCGCCCGTGCGCTGCTCGTACTTCCACGCGTGAGCGGTCCAGTACCAGTGGCCGCCGCTCCTGTACCAGTACACGCGGTCCCGGGCGTCCCAGCCCTGGCGGCCGCGGAACACCGGCTCGCCGGTGCGGCGGGCGGGGGAGGCGGCCGGTCGGTGTGCCGCGTCGCCGCCGGTCCGCTGGGCGTACGTGGCGTGGTGGCGGGTCCAGCGCCACTGCCCGGCCTCGTTCCGGAACCAGTAGCGGGAGCCGTCCCAGCCGGCGTGCGAGGGTGCCGGTTCGGCGGTCGCCGGACCCGCGGCGGTGCCCGCGAGGGCCACCGCCCCGAGCGTCGCGACGACGGTGCCGCGTACGCCCCGCAGCCCGGCGTGACCGCCGCCGCGCGCGGCGCGGGCGGCGGTCCGGGCCGCCGCGCAGCCCGGGCAGGCGCAGCCGCCCCCCGGTATCACGTCGGTGAACCGGGGCGTCTCCAGATCGGTCGTGTCCAGCATCGCTCATCACTCCTGACTCTGTTCGGGCAGTCCGCCACGTCGCGTGCAGAAGGCCACCGTCAGATCCTTGACGAGGGCCTGGCGTTCGAAGTCGTCGAGCTCGACCAGCCCACGGGCCGTCAGCCGGGTCACCGTGTCGTCCACGGCGTCGATCACGCTCGTCAGCACCGTGTCCCGGTGCTTCGCGTCGATCGCCGCGAGCTGCCGCCGCCTCATCGCCGCCGCGACCTCCGGCGCGTACTCGATGCGGGTCGGCTGCGCCGAGAAGACCGCGACGCCGACCGGCCGGCACTCCGCCGCAAGCAGCCGGGTCAGCCGGTCGCCGACCGCCTCCGCGTCCCGCAGCGAAGGCCCGTCGTCCCGGAACGCGTCCGCCGGCAACTGCGACAGCACCCGCGCGGTGGCCGCCTCCACTTGCTCGCGCAGATACTCCAGGTGGTCGTCCACCGCCAGCAGCGCCCGTGCGGTGTCCCGCACCGACCAGACGACGAGCACCACGACCCGCAGCGCCGCCCCCTCGGCGTCGACCACGGCGATCGGCTCGCTGCGCCAGTGCCGCAGCCGTACGTCGATCCGGCGCCGCAGCACGAACGGGCTGATCCACACCAGGCCGGTGCGCCGGACACTGCCCCGGTAGCGGCCGAAGAGCGTCAGCACCCACGCGGTGCCGGTGCGGCCCCGGGTGAGGCCGCCGAGGGCGACCACCGTGACGACGGCGCAGCAGGCGAGGACGGCCCACTGCCACGGCGGCAGGTGCACCGGGCGCGGCGGACGGGCCGGCCACAGCAGCGCGGCCGCCGCGCCGAGCGACGCGAGGGCGACGAGAACGGCGCACCAGCCCGGCAGCGCGGGGCCGGGCCGCTCCACGAGGTCGGGCTCCTCGGGCGGCGGCCGCAGCGGGCGGCCGGGGGCCGTGGCCGCCGGTGCCGTCATCTTCGCTGCCCTGGTCGTCGGCACGCTGGTCTTCGGTGCCTTGGTCGTCGGTGCTTTGGTCGTCGAGACGGTGGTCGTCGGCGCGGTGGTCGGCGGAGTCGTGGGGGCGGCCCGGAACAGGTCGTCCATCGGTATGCCGTCGGTGTGGAAACGCACGCGCACGGGCAGGGGCCGCTTCGGTGGCTCGGTCATGAGGCCCTTCCGGCCGTCCCCCGACGCGGTGACGGGGTGACGACGTGTCGGATGATCTTCAGAACCCATCGTCACAGGGGTTAATGTCCGGAATGCCGCGACGAAAGTCCTGAATCGGGCGGACTTTGGTCCCCGGCCGATCGCGCGTGAAGGGGCGTTGTCAGTGGGTCCCCCTACCGTTCTCGACATGACGACGAAGACCTATCTCGAGCTGTCCCAGGACGGCGGCGGCGCGCACAAGTTCTACGAAGTGACCGTCGACGGCACGGTGGTGTCGGTCCGTTACGGACGGATCGGCGCGGACGGGCAGACGCAGACCTCGACCTTCCCGACGGCCGAGAAGGCCCGGGCCGCGGCGGCGAAGAAGATAGGGGAGAAGGTCCGGAAGGGATACGCTCCGGCGGTCCAGGGACAGCGCGCCCCGCGCGCCGTGTCCCGCCGCGCGGTCAGCTCCGCCCCGTCCACCGCCCGCGCGGTCGCCCCCGTCCTGTGGCGCTTCCGCACCGGCTCCGCGGCCTTCGGCATCCACGTCGACGACGAGCGCTGCTGGGTCGGCAACCAGGCGGGCGAGGTCTTCACCCTCGGCCACACCGGCGAGGTCCAGGCCCGCTTCAGCCTGCCCGACGGCGTCAAGTGCCTGGTGGCCGACGACTTCTGGATCTACGCGGGCTGCGACGACGGCCGGGTCTACGACCTGTCGTCCAAGCTGCCCTTCGCCGCCTACGACATCGCCGCCGACGTCGACATCTTCTGGCTGGACATCCACGAGGGCGTGCTCAACGTCGCCGACCGCTCCGGCCGGCTGACGGTCATCGACCACGAGGACGAGCACCAGTGGGCGCGCTCCGGCCGCGGCGAGCACGCCTGGATGGTCCGCGCGGACTCCCACGCCGTCCACTACGGGGACAGCCGGGGCGTCACCGCCTACGCCCCCGACGGCGGCGGCGAGCTCTGGCACACCCCGACCGAGGGCGGGGTGCTCTTCGGCTGGCAGGAGGACGCCTCCGTGTACGCGGGCACGGCCCGCCGCAAGGTGCACCGCCTCGCCAAGAAGGACGGCAGGACCGAGGCGGTCTACGGCTGTGACAGCCCCGTGTACTCGTGCGCGACCTCGCCCGGCGGCCGGTTCGTCTTCGCCGGCGACAACGCCTCGTCGGTCTACTGCTTCGCCGAGGACGGCACCCGGCTGTGGAAGCTGGGCACCGGCGGCGGCTCGGCCCTCTCCATGCAGTACCGCGACGAGCGCCTCTACCTGGTGACCACGGACGGTTCGCTGGTGTGCGTGGACGCGAGCGAGGCCGCCATCGCCGCCGCCCAGCAGGGCACCGTCCCGGTCGCCCAGGACATCAAGCTCGCCGCCGCGCTGCCCACCTACGCCCCGGCGACCACGGTCGCCGCCGTCGACGCGGTCCGCGCCGTCCCGGCCGGCTCCGTCGTCGTCGAGTGCGTCCAGGAGGGCGGAAGGACCCGCGTGCAGGTGGTGACCGAAGGCTACGAGCCGGGGTGGAACGTGCAGTTCCCGCGGGCCATCCGGGAGCCCGGCGCGCGTTACGTGGTCGACTCCCTGCACCCCGCCTCCGGCGGCTTCTACCGGGTCCGCGGCGACATCAGGCGGCTGCTGTGAGCGGCGGCTTCGAGGCGGCCACGGGCGACGGGCCGCCGCTGCCCGAGGGCGAGGCGGAGCAGCGCTCCCGCGAGGTGCGGGCCGCCTTCGAAGGGCTGTTGCAGATCCGCCGCGTGTCCCACGGTCAGGACGGCGGCGACCCCGCCGCCCGGCCCGCCGCGTGGGAACGCCGACAGCCGGTCCGCGCGGTGGCCCTGGCCCTGGAGGCGGCGAAGCAGCCTCCGTCGGCGGTCGACGCCTCCGGCGCCCGCGTCGCCACCGGCTACCGCGTCACGCCGGGCGAACGCCCCGGTACCGCGGTCGTCGAATGGCTGGGCCCGCCCGCCTCCGGCGTCGCCCAGCAGGAAGAAGCCGCCCTCACCGCCTGCGCGTCCGCCCTCACCCGCCTCGGCTGGGACGCCCTGCTCTACCGCGGTCCCCGCAGACACCGCTTCCTGGAGGTCGAGCCTGCCGGGCCGCCCGACTGAACCCCGCCCCCGGGCGCGGCGCTTCTCCGATCTTGCGGTCCGGTCGGGCTGAACGGTCGCGCGGGCCGGGTTCGCGGTCCGGTCGGGCGGGTCGCCGTCGGGTGTGCGGGCGCGCCTAGGCGATGGAGGCGGACATGACCGCCGCCACCGCGAGGTTGCAGGAGGCCGTCACCCATACCGCCGGGTGCGGTTCCGGGTCGACCAGGGTCTTGCCCAGCTTGCCCGGGGTCACCAGGTCCACCACCCAGAACGCCACCGCCATCATCGCGAGCCCGAGCAGCCCGAACGCGGCCGTGGACACCAGGCCCTTGCCGAAGTCCTCGTACGTCGTCCAGATCGAGGTGAAGACGATGGCGCCGATGCCGAGGAGCGCGGAGCTCAGCAGGACCGCGGCGTTGCGGTTGCGGTCCTCCCAGATCTGCCGGCCGAGCTTGCCCGGCGTCAGGAGGTCGACCAGGACGATGCCGAGGATCAGCAGGACGACGCCGAGGGCGCCGTAGGCCGCCGTCCGGCCCAGGCCGTTGACGATGTCGCTCATGGAATGCCGGCTCCGGAAGGGAAGTGATCGTGAGTGATCGCGGTCAAGGACCGGCAAAATGTAGCGCAGGGGCCGCGGGCCCGGGCCGGGCGGCCCTCGGCCCTCACCGCACCGGGGCCCTCGCGGCACCCGGGCCCTCACCGCACCGGGGCCCTCGCGGTACCTGGCCCTCGCCGTACCGGCGGCGCCCGGAGCTCGCGACACCGGGACGACGCACCGGCGGCCGGGACGCGCGGGCCGCTCAGACGCCCGGCGGAAGGTGCTTGGCGCGCGACCGCACCTGGAAGGCGGTCGCGATCTCGGCCGCGCCGACCGCCAGCAGCCAGATCCCGCCCAGCAGGGTGAGCACCGCCACCGACTCGAGCGGCGAGACGATCAGCACCACGCCGGCGAGCGCGCTGACGATCCCCAGGAAGACCTGCCAGCCCCGGGCCGGCATCGCCGGGTCGGAGGCGGCCGCCACCGTCTGCGTGATCCCGCGGAACAGCCAGCCGATCCCGATCCACAGCGCCAGCAGCAGGATCGACTGCATCGCGCCCCGGAAGCAGAACAGGCCGAGCAGGATCGCCAGGGCGCCGCTGATGAACGCCATCACCCGCAGCGAGGTCCGGGCATGTGTGCCGAAGGCGGCGACCAGTTGCAGCACGCCGCTGAACAGCAGGTAGAGACCGAAGAGCACACCGGCGGCGACCAGCGAGGCGCCCGGCCACACCAGGACGAGCACTCCCAGGACCAGGGCGGCGACACCGGCGAGCAGCAGTGCCTGCCAGGCGCTGCCGGCCAGCAGGCCCAGCGGCCCGGGCGGCAGGTCCTCGCGCGCGTCCGGAGACGGCCCCGTGTGCGGAGGGCGTTCATGCGTCTGTGCCATGGCGGTACTCCCGTCCTCTCCGGCCCTGCCGACGTCGGGCCGTCACCAGCGGTCACCAGCGATCACCAGCGCCTTCACTCAAGCAGTACGGGTCGAATGCCGCAAAACATGACCTGTATGGACGAACAACGCATCGGCTCGCGCGTCCGCACGGCGCAGAGTGGAGGACGACTGTGGAGGGCGCGCACACCCGCCGCGCCCGCGTCCCTACCGGGAGATCCCCCATGACCGCTCTCAACCGCCGCGACCTCGGTCTGCTCGTCCTGCGGGTCGGCACCGGCGCCGTGCTCGCCGCGCACGGTGCCCAGAAGCTCTTCGGCTGGTTCGGCGGCGGTGGCATCGAGGGCACCACCCAGGCCATGGAGGCCATGGGCTTCTCGCCGGGCCGGCAGAGCGCCGTCGCCGCCGGGCTCGGCGAGGCGGGCGGCGGTGCCCTGCTCGCCCTGGGCCTCGCCACCCCGGCGGCCGGCGCCGCGGCGGCGGGCGCCATGGCCGGCGCCGTCTCCGTCCACGCGCCCTCGGGCTTCTTCGCGATGAGCGGGGGTTACGAGTACCCGGCCTTCCTCGGCTTCACGGCCGCCGCCATCGGGGTCACCGGAGCGGGCCGTTACTCCCTCGACCACGCCACCGGCCATGTGCTCGACCGCCCCTGGGTGGTCGCCACCGCCTTCATCGGCACGGCGCTCGCCGCCGCCGCCGTCGTCGGCCGCCGGGCCCAGTCCATCGCCGCCCCCGAGGAGGACGCCCGGCAGGACGCCCGGCAGGACGCCGAACCGGACACCGAGCCGGAGCCCCAGCACGGCACCGCCCGCGAGACGGAGCGGTGACGCCGTGAAGGCCATGACCCTGCCCGCCTACGGCGGCCCCGACCAGCTCGCCCTCACGGAGCTGCCCGAACCCAAGGTCGCGCCCGGCGAGGTCCTCGTGCGGGTCGAGGCCGCCGGGGTCAACCCCGTCGACTGGAAGCTCGCCGCCGGCGGCCTCGACGCCATCATGGTCGCGCACTTCCCGATGATCCCCGGCTGGGACATCGCCGGCGTCGTGGCCCGCAACGGACTCGACTCGCCCGAATTCGCCCCGGGCGACGAGGTGTTCGGCTACATCCGCAAGGACAGTGCTGAACACGGCGGTTACGCGGAGCAGGTCGCCGCCTCCGTGCGCATGCTCGCCCGCAAGCCCCGCTCCCTGAGCTGGGCGCAGGCGGCGGGCCTGCCGCTCGCCGGGCTCACCGCCCTGCAGGCCGCCGACCGGGTCGGCGCGGGCGCCGGCGACACCGTGCTCGTGCACGCCGCCGCCGGGGGAGTGGGCTCCCTCGCCACCCAGATCCTCCTCGCCCGCGACGCGCGCGTGATCGGCACCGCGAGCCCCGCCAACCACGACTTCCTGCGCGGACTCGGCGCCGAACCCGTCGCGTACGGACCCGGTCTCGCCGACCGCGTCCGGGAGCTCGCCCCCGACGGCGTCGACGTCGCCCTCGACTTCGTCGGCGGCGAGTCGCTGGACGTCTCCGTGGAACTGCTGCGCTCCCCGGAGCGCTTGGTCTCGGTCGCCGACCACCGGGCCGCCGCGCTCGGCGGCCACTACGTGTGGGTACGGCCCGACGGCATGGGCCTCGCCACCCTGGCCGCGCTCGCCGACGAGGGCCGCCTCACCGTCTTCGTCGAGAAGGTCCTGCCGCTGCGGGAGGCCGCCGAGGCGTGGCGGCTGAACAGCGAAGGGCACACACGGGGCAAGCTGGTGCTCTCGGTCGGCGAGTCCTGAGCGCCCGCATACCCTGGGGGAAGATCCGGAGCCGATCCGGTGCTACGGGGAGAGCAGGGGGAGAGCCGCGACATGTGCGCACGCGACGGAAGGAACCGGTGCCGGTCATGAAGATCGACCTCACGGACACCAACTCCAGCAAGATCAACAAGGCGATCCTGCAGGCCCGCCGTGCCGTCGGCACCCCCGCCGTCGGCATGGTCCTCACCCTCGTCATCGTCACCGACGAGGAGAACGCCTACGACTCCGTGAGAGCGGCCAACGAGGCGTCCCGTGAGCACCCTTCCCGCACCCTGGTCGTCATCAAGCGCCACGCCCGCTCCCCGCGCGCACGCAACGAGCCCCGCCTCGACGCCGAGGTCCGCGTCGGCACCGACGCGGGCGCCGGCGAGACCGTGCTGCTGCGGCTTCACGGCGAAGTCGCCCGCCGCGCCGACTCCGTCGTCCTGCCGCTGCTGCTGCCCGACGCGCCCGTCGTCGTCTGGTGGCCGGTCGACGCCCCCGACGTCCCCTCCCGGGACCCGCTGGGCTCCCTCGCCCAGCGCCGTATCACCGACGCCTACGCCGTCGAGGACCCGCTCGGCGCGCTCTCGACCCGCGCCGCCGCCTACGCGCCCGGCGACACGGACCTCGCCTGGACCCGGCTCACCCCCTGGCGCTCACTCCTCGCCGCCGCCCTCGACCAGGCCCGTACGACGGTGACCTCGGCCGCCGTCGAGAGCGAGGCGGAGAACCCCAGCGCGGAACTCCTCGCCCGCTGGTTCGAGCAGCGCCTCGACGTCCCGGTCGAACGGGTCGTCAGCGACGGCCCCGTCGTCACGGCCGTCCGCATGGGCACCCCCGACGGCGAGATCCGCATCGACCGCCCCGAAGGCCCGGTCGCCCACCTCGCCATCCCGGGCCAGCCGAGCCGCGTCATGGCCCTCAAGGTGCGCACCACCGCCGAACTCATCGCGGAGGAGCTCCGCCGCCTGGACCCCGACGAGGCATACGAGTCGGCCCTGCGCCACGGCCGCTAGCGGAGCCCCCGGCCCGCGGAAGCCGTACCCGCGCCCGCTCACCGAGCGGGTGGCGAAGCCGGCTCCTGCCGCACCCGACGGCGCGGCCAGGGCAAGAGCAGCGTTGGTGCACGCTCGCTGTGTCCTCGTACGACGAACCCACCCTGCGGCACGCGGTGTTCCGCGCGGCCGACGGCACGCCGCACCTCACGGTCGACGTGGGCCGATGGCGTCACCCCGCCCGGCGGAAGACCATCACGAAGTCGGCCATCTCCCGGACCCGGGGCAGCTCCGGGTCCGGGAGGGCGCGGAGGCGCGCGCAGGCGTGGGTCACGAGGGGCAGGTCCGCGTCGGCGACCTGCCAGGCGCCGGTGAAGAGGCGGCCGCCCTCGATCGCGCGGGCCATGTCGGTGGGGGACACCCGGAAGACGGTGGGCCGTTCGCTCGCCGTCCCCTCGTAGGCCAGGCCGTGGGCGGACGCGAGGGGGGCGAGGAGAGCCGGGCCGTCCTGGCGGGTGCCGGACGGGTCGAGGCGGTCCTCGAGCTCGCCCACGATCCGGCCGATGTCGTCCGTGGGGCGCATGCCGCGGGCCGGGATCACCAGATAGCGGCCGCCGGGCCGCAGCACCCGCGCCACCTCGCGGAACACCGCGCGCGGGTCCGGGCCGGCGTGCAGCAGCCAGGTCGACACGGCCTGCGCGACCGAGGCCGTACGGACCGGAAGCCGGCCCGCGTCGCCGACCGCGACCCGGGGGCCGAGCCGCTCGCGGGCGTGGGCCAGCATGCCGGGGGAGAGGTCGACCCCGTACACCCGGTGGCCGCGCGCGGTCAGTTCGGCCGCCACGATCCCGGTGCCGACGCCGATGTCGAGCACCGGCTCGGCAGGGTCGAGCAGCGGCGCGAGCTGCCCGGCGAAGCCGGCGGCCCGCGCGGTCCCGCCCCGGGAGGCGTCATAGGTGGGCGCGATGGCGTCGAACGCGGCGGTGCGGCCCGGGGTCGGCCCTCCGCCGCTCACGCGGCGCTGCCGCTCGGCGCCACCGGCGTGAAACTGACCGGCAGCGTGGCCATCCCGCGCAGGATGCCCTCGCGGCGGGTCAGGTCCTCGTCCGGGTCGGTCAGCCGCAGGTCCGGGAAGCGGCGCAGCAGGGTGCCGAGCGCGATGCGGGCCTCCGCGCGGGCGAGCGGCGCCCCCAGACAGAAGTGCACGCCATGGCCGAAAGCGAGTTGTTGCGGCATCTCGCGGCGGGCCACGTCGAGGATGTCCGGCCGGTCGAAGCGGCCCGGATCGCGGTTGGCCGCCGCGAGACCGATGATGATCATCTCCCCGGCCGGGATGGTGACGCCGCCGATCTCGAACGTGTCGGTGGTGAACCGCGCGACCCCACGGCTCACCGGCCCCTCGTAGCGCAGCAGCTCCTCGATCGCCCCCGGCAGCAGCGCCGGATCGTCGCGCAGGGCGGCGAACTGGTCGGGGTGGCGCAGCAGGGCGTGCACACCGTTGGCGATGAGGCTCGCCGTGGTCTCGTGCCCGGCCAGCGTCAACAGGATGGCCATCGCGGTCAGTTCACGATCGCTGATCTTCTCCTCCGCCTGCGCCGCGCACAGTGCGCTCAGCAGGTCGTCGCGCGGTTCCCGCTTCCGCAGGGCGATCAACGGCTCGTAGAACGCGGTGAGTTCGGCCCGCGCCCTGGCCCCCTTCGCGAGCCGCTCCGGAGTGTTGGGCGGCATGATCAGACCGACCGCGAGCCGGGCGAAGTCCGGCCGGCCCTCCTCCGGGATGCCGATGAGCTCGCCGAGCACCGCCATCGGCAGCGGCAGGGCGAACTCGGCCACCAGATCGGCCGTGCCGCGCGCGGCGAAGGCGTCGAGGAAGGCGTCCGTGTGCGCCTGGATGCGCGGCGCGAGCGCCTCGATCCGGCGGGCGGTGAAGGCTTTGGAGACCAGGTTGCGCAGACGGGTGTGGTCCGAGCCGTCGGCCACGAGCATGCTGGCCATCAGGACGTTGGTCCGCTCCTGGTGGGCCATCTCCTCGGCCAGCCCGTTCACCCCGGCGGGGCTGCTGCTCAGCCGGGGATCGGTGAGTGCGGCCACCGCCTCGTCGTAGCCCGTGACCATCCAGACTTCAAGGGTGGGATTCAGCCGAACGCGCTGCACCACCCCGTGCTCCCGGATCCGCTCGAACAGCGGGTAGGGATCGGGCTGTTGAGCGACGTTCAGCGGCACATCGTGAACGATGGTCCGGCCTTGATCCGACATCCGCTACTCCCCGTGGGCGTGGGAAAGATCCGTGGCAGGTAGTCATACCAGCCACGGAAGTTGCGTGGTAGCGTCACCGGCCATCGGCACGGAGGATTACCCGCGGAACGGCGTCGCCCACCGGCGAAACGTTTGTTCCGCACTGCTCAACCGCAAGCATTTGCGGCCTGGACCAGGCCCTACTGCGCAGGGAGAGACGTTTCGTGACACCGCTCGACCAGACGGCGAAGGCCGATCCGCTCCTGCGACTCGCCCGTCCCGAGCTGCTCCGGAACCCCTACCCGGCATATGCCGAGTTGCGTGAAAACACCCCCGTCTTCTGGCACGAGCCCCTCGGCTCCTGGGTCCTCACCCGGCACGCCGACTGCCTCGCCGTCCTCACCGACAGCGCCCGCTTCGCCTCCGACTGGCGCCGGGCCGGCGAGGATGTCCCGGACCCGCTGCTCAGCGTCCAGACCCTCGACCCGCCTGAGCACACCGCCATCCGGCACCTGCTCCTCGACGGCTTCCGCGCCCAGGACCGGCACGCCCTCGCCGCGCGCCTCGACCACCGGGTCCGCGAACTCCTCGCCGACCTGGCCCGACGGCCCTCCTTCGACCTCGTCGGCGAGCTCGCCGAACCGCTCGCGCTGCACTTCGTCACCGACTTCCTCGGCGTGCCCGCCCCCGATTTCGGCCACTTCGTTCCCATGTCCCGCACCATCGTCGACGGCATGGACGCCGGGCTCTGGCCGGAGAAGCACGAACCCGCCGTCGCCGCCCGCGCCGAACTCGCCGCGTACGCCGGCGGCTGGCTCGCCGACCCGCCCGAGCACGGCCTCATCGCCTACGTCGCCGCGCACGCCGACGACAGCGGCGTCGAGCCGGCCGTCCTCCGCAACAGCCTGCGCGCCGTCCTCCACGCCGGATACGAGTCCGCCTCACGGCTCCTCGGCAACGCCGCCGCGGCCCTGCTCACCACCCCCGGCGCCCTCGCCGCCTTCCGCGCCGCCGGACCGGCCACCGCCGTCGACGAGCTCGTCCGCTTCGACGCCCCCGTCCAGGCCGACGCCCGGGTCTGCGTCACCGACACCGACATCGCGGGCGTCACCGTCAGGGCGGGCGACCCGGTCACCCTCCTCCTCGGCGCGGCCAACCACGACCCGCTGCGCTTCGCCCGCCCCACCGAGCTGCGACTCGACCGCGCCCCGAACCCCCACCTCGGGTTCGGCCGCGGGGCCCACGCCTGCCTGGGCGCGTCCATGGCGATCCGGCTCGCCGGATCGGTCCTCGGGACCCTCGCCACGGACCACCCCGAGGCGCGGGCGGTCGCGGAACCACACCACCGGCGCAACCTCACCCTGCGCGGACTCGACCGCTTCGAGGTGACGCTGCGCCCCGGGACGGAGGAGGAGGTCAGGACATGAAGTACTGGCACTGAGCACCGGCCGTGCGACGCACCGGGCCTGTGAGGCCCGCCCTTCGCCGAGGAGGAGGTACGGACATGAAGTACTGGCACTGAACCTGACCACCGCGCCGCCCGGCCCACGGGCGGGCGGCGCCGCTCCATGAGCCGTGGCCCTCGCGCCCGACCGCGCGAGGGCCACGGCCACGCGCCCGGGCACCAGGGGCCGTACCGCCCGGACCCGGGCCCACCCGTGGTCGTACCGCCGGTGGGGCCTTGGGACGCGGGCGCGATCTCCCGGCCGTCCGCCGCGCCTTCCGGAACACCGGACGATGAGAGGGTGGGAGACCCGGGGCGGGCGCCGAAGACCGGGTGAGGGGAGGGGAAGGATGGCGATCGGTGAGCTCGTACGGGCCGAACTCGCCCGGCACGACTGGGCGTCGCTGCGCTGCGGGTGCGGCGACGACGCGGAGCACCTGCCGCTGATGTTCGAGACGATCCTGGAGGCGCGGACACCCCGCGACATGATCGGCTACACCCTCGAGGACCACGTCGAACTCAACGGCACCCTCTTCCCGTGCTCGCCGCCGGCGGTCGCCGTGATCCTCGCCGCCCTCGCCTCCGGCCCCTCGCCGCTCGCGCGCGGAGTGCTGCTGCAGACGCTCTGGTACATGTCCGGATGCCACTAAGCCCATCAGGACCCGTCCCGGACGATCGAGGAGGAGTGCCGGGCCGCCGCCGACCGGGGTTTCTGGGTGCTCGCCCACCTCGGACTCAGCGGCGACGCCGAGGACGCCGAGAACGTGGCCGAGATCTGCGCGGGCTTCGGCCTCGGCGGAGAGCGCTACGACGACTACCAACGGCTCCTGCGGGACCGGATCACGGCGAAGACCAAGCGCCGCCGACGCCCCTGAACCACCCGAGCCGCGCGCCCACCCCACGGGCCCCGGGCCGCCGCATGCGGTCCGGCCTTCGACCGGGCGGCTCCCGCCGCCCCCGGACGGCGGGGCGGACCGTGTACATCTCGCCAAGCTGCGCGGGTAGTTGGCCGAGACCCGCTGGTGCCGCCCCCGCGGCTTGCTCCGGCCCCGCCCCACCGGCGAGGATCGCCCGCGGAACAACGCGTCGAACGGGGGATCCATGAAGCCTCGCCTGGTCTTCGTCCACGGCATCGGCGGTCCCCGCGACCCCGCCGCCGACCTGGACGAATGGCTGCGGGCCGTCGCCGCGGGCGCCCGCGCCGCAGGACACTCCGCCCACGTCTCGGCGCTGACCGCCGGCTGGGGCGCCGACGCCCGCTTCGCCTACTACGGCGACCTGTTCCGTACCGCCGGAGCCCAGGGCGGAGCCGCCGGAACCACCGAGGACCAGGACGACGAACTGCTCGCCGCGCTGCTCCTCGAAGCCGTCGACGAACGGCTCGCCGACCCTTCCCTCGCCCCCGCCCTCGACCCGGCCGAGGCCCGCGCCCTGCACGCCGCCCGCACCCGGCTCGTCCCGCCCGCGGGCGCCCAGGGCGCCGGCGCGCCCGCCCGGCGCGCGGTCAACGCCGTCACCAGCCTGCTCGCCGTGCCCGGCCTGCGCTCCGTCGGCGGCTGGCTCAGCGCCCGCGCCACCGTCGGCATGCTCGGCCAGGTCGCCCGCTACCTCAACCGCGGCGAGGCCGACGGCGCCACCACCCTCGACCAGCGGATCCGGGCCCGGGTCGCCGACTGCCTGGACCCCGAAGGACCCAACATCGTCGTCGCCCACTCCCTCGGCACCGTCGTCGCCCTGGAGACCCTGCACGAACAGGCCGCCGACGTCCCCCTGTTCGTCACCCTCGGCTCGCCGCTCGGCATCCGCACCGCCGTCGGGCCCCGCGTCCGCCCGCATCCCCTCGGCACGCCGGACTCCGTCCGCCGCTGGCTCAACTTCTGGGACCGCGACGACATCGTGGCCGCCCGCCCCCTCCTGGAGCGCTTCGTACGGCCCAACGCCGACGCCGTCGTGCCCGCGAGCAGCCGCGTCGACTCCGACGGAGCCTGGGTGCACCCGGCCGCCAAGTACCTGGCCCAGCCCGCCGTCGCCGGCCCCCTCGTCGAAGCGCTCACCACCGTCGCGGAGCGATGAGCGCACCGCGGCACGTGCTCGTGATCGGGGCCCAGTGCCCCGAACTCGGCCTGCTCACCGACCTCGAACGGGCCGCCCGCTCCCTGCACGACACCCTCACCACGCCCTGGGCCGGCGCCTGCGAGAAGGACCCGGCGCAGGGCCCCACCCTCCTCTACGGCCCCGACCTCACCCAGCAGCGGATCGAGACCGCCGTACGCCGGGCCGGCCGCACCGCCGCCGAGGCCGGCGCGGTCCTCGTCCTCGCCTTCCTCGGCCACGGCATGGCCGCCGGCACCCGCTTGTACTTCATGGCCGGCGACTCCCGCGCCGAGGACCCGCTCAGCGCCGTCGACGTCGGCTCGCTGCTCGGCGGGCTCCTCGACAGCACCGGCCTCGACGGTCTCGTCACCCTCGTCGACACCTGCCACGCCGGAAACGCCGTGCCCGACCTGAAGTCCCTCGCCGGCGGCATCCGGCGCGGCGACACCCGCCTGTCCCTGCTCATGGGCGCCGCCGCCGACGAGGAGGCATACGCCCTCCGCTTCAGCACCACCCTCGTCAAGGTGCTCCACCAGGGCATCCCCGACGCGGGCGAGACCCTGACCGCGGCCGTCGTCGCCCGGGCCGTACGGGAGGACGGCGGCGCCCTCGGACAGGCCGTCCAGCACGTCGACTACGACGGCGCCCAGTTCGCCACCGGACCGCTCTGGCTCGCCCGCAACGCCCGCCACGCCGTACACCGCGCCGGCTCCCCGCTCGGCCCGATCGGCCGGGCCGAGCTCGCCCGCGCCCTGCGCCCCCTGAACGGCACCGGAGGCGGCGACGAGGCGGGCGGTGGTGCCGGCGACGCAGGGGGAGACGGACCCAGTGCCTGCGAGGCACCCGGAGCCGGGGGCGAGACCGGCGGCGGTGCCGCTGTGGCCGACGGCGCACTCCACCCCCACGACCTGGACGCCCTGCGCGGACGCGTCGAAGCCCTGCCCGCCCCCGAACGGCAATGGGCCCAGGGCGTCCTGGACGCCCTGCGGGACGCCGCCCGGACCGTCGACCTGCTCGCCGCCTGGCCCGGCGCCGCCCTCACCACCACGCTGCTGCGCCGCGGCCTCGCCGCCGTCGAGGCCGCCCCGTCCGCCCCGCTCCCGGACTCCACCGGCACGGACCTGCTCCGCGACGCCGTCGAACACCTGCTGCTGCGCGCCCCGCGCGCCGGCCGCAGCCGCACCGGACCGCTCGCCGAGTTCATCGCCCTGCTGGCCCGCGAGACCGAGGTCGACCCGCAGGAACCGGCCCTGCGGGCCTGGGCGAAGGAGACCGGCGCCGTCATCGACCTCAACGACGCCTTCGCCCGGCTCGCGGAACGCACCCAGGAGATGCGGCTCCGGCTCGTCGTCAGCCTGCACGCCGCCGTCGGCGACGAATGGCCCGACACGCTCGCGGCCTGGCTCCTGGACGGCGGCACCGTCCGCCACCGCGAGGAGTTCCCCTGCCCCACCCAGGACCGCGCCGGCACCGAACGCACCCTCGGCGGAGTGCTGCGCTGGGCCTCCGGACTCGCCCGGACCCTGGACACGCCGCTGCGCCGGGTGGAGATCGCCGCCCCCGCCCCGCTGCTCGCCGGCTGGCGGCCCGAGGAGACCGACTTCGGCATCCGCCTCGGCACCCGCTACGACGTGGTGCTGCGCTGGAGCGACCGGATCCAGCCACCCGACCACCTGTGGTGGATCAACGACCAGGCCCGCGACATCCTCAAGGCCATCGACCAGGGGCCCGGCCCCGACGGCAGCCGCGTCGACTGGCTCGGCGAGACCGACACCCGCCGCCTGCCCGAACTGCGCGCCCGCCTGGCCGGCACCCCCCGCACCCGCGCCCTCGCCCTGGCCCACCGGCCCGAGCGGCTCGGCGAGCTGATGGAGACCCTGCTGGCCTCCTCACCCATCGTCCTGTGGCCCGACGACGACCCGGCCCGCCCCGCCGGCACCCCCGTGCCCGCACCCGTACGGCGCGCCGTGGACCGCCACTGGCACCTGCTGCCCACCGGGTTCTGCCGCGCCTACCGGGAGAAGTGGAGCGCCTGCTCGGCCCCCGACGACCACGCCCACGCCGCCGACGGCGGCGGCCTGCACCACCTCGCCGGGCTCCGTACCGTCTGGGACGGACCCGAGTGGCTGGAATTCTGTGCCTGGTTCGACCGGGAGCACACCGCCCACGCGTACACCGGCGACGCGTACACCGCCCCGGACCACACGGCTTCCGACCACACCGGCCACGCCTCCGCGGCCCCGGGGCCTTCCGGCCTGGGGCACGCGCATCACGACGACATCGAGCGGGAAGGGTTCCGCCCGGAACCGCTCCCGACGCACGGGGAGGAACCCGCATGACCTGGCAGCCCTTCTACGCCGGCCACGGCACCCCGCCCGCCGGGGCCGCCGACCGCGTCGAACTCCCCCCGGCCCCGCCGTGGCGGGAGTTCCCGCGCCGCTCCCTGCACCGCCAGTTCGTGCCCCCGCCCGGCCTCGTGGAGGCCGTCAACGCCGCGCTCGCGCTGCGCCGCCCCCTGCTGATCACCGGACCCGCCGGTTCCGGCAAGTCCACGGTCATTGAACAGGTCGCCGCCGAACTCGACCTCGGCACCGTGCTGCGCTGGCACATCACCTCCCGCAGCAACCTCGCCGACGCCCTCTACCGCTACGACGCCCTCGGCCGCATCCACGCCCAGCGCCTCCAGGGTGCCACCGGCGCCGACGACATCGCCCCCTTCCTGCGCATGGGCCCCCTCGGCACCGCCCTGCTGCCCGCCGAACGGCCCCGCGCCCTCCTCGTCGACGAGATCGACAAGAGCGACCTCGACCTGCCCAGCGACCTCCTCGACGTCCTGGAACGCGGCGAGTTCGAGATCCCCGAACTCGCCCGCTACGGAACGGACGTCGTCGCCGTACGGGAATGGCAGGGCGACCGGCACCACGAGGTGCACCGCGGCCGCGTGCAGTGCACCGAGTTCCCCTTCATCGTCATGACCAGCAACGGCGAACGCGACTTCCCCGCCGCCTTCCTGCGCCGCTGCGTCCGCTACACCATGCCCCTGCCCACCCCCGAGACCCTGCTGCGCATCGTCGAGGCCCACATGGGCGCGGGCACCGCCGGCACCCCCGAGGCCGGCCGGCTCGTCACCACCTTCCTGGAACGCCTCAGCGCCGGCGAGAGCCTCGCCGTCGACCAGCTCCTCAACGCCGTCCACCTCCTGTCCGGCACCGACGCCCCCGACGAGGCACGCCGCCAGGCGGTCGAGGACCTCATCCTGCGCGAGCTGTCCCATGCCTGATCCACTGCCCCGGCTGCTCTCCGCGCTGCGCACCACCGCCCCCGAACTGGACGGCACCGCACTCGCGGAGGCGCTGTGGCTGGCCGCCCTCATGGCCGGCCGGCGGCAGGAGCCGGGGCCCGGCCCCGTAACGGAACCGCCGGCGACGGATCGGAAGCGGCCCGGGCGGCAGCTCCCCGAGCCGCCCGTCACCTCCCCCGAGAACACCCCCACCCAGGAGCCGCCGCCCGCCCCGGCCCCCCGGCCCCGCACGCCGGACACCGTCACCCCCACCACCCGGCCCCTGCACGAGCGGCTCCCCGGCAGCACCGTCCCGATCCGCGGCCACGCCGTCGCCGCACCCCACACCGGCGGCCTGCCCCGCCCCCTCGAACTCACCCGCGCCCTGCGCCCCTGGAAACGGCGCTGGCCGGAAGGCCGCCGCAGCGCCCTCGACATCGACGCCACCGTCGACGGCTACGCCCGCAGCGGCGAACTGATCCCGGTCCTCAAGGCCGCGCCCGAGCGCTGGTTCGACCTGGTCCTCGTCGTCGACGGCTCACCCGGCATGCGGGTCTGGAGCGAGACCGTCGCGGAGTTCACCGCCGTCCTCGACCGCCTCGGCGCCTTCCGCACCCTCCAGGTCACCGACCTCACCTTCGACCCGACCGGCGCGCCCCGCGCCCCCGGCCCGCTCCGCTCGGCCGACGGACGCCGGCTCGTCGTCGTGGTCTCCGACTGCATGGCCGACGCCTGGCGCCGCCCCGCCGTCTGGCACCTCCTCAGGGAGTGGGCCGGCGCCCACCCCACCGCCCTGCTCAACCCGCTGCCCACCAAACTGTGGCGACGCGGCGGCCTCAACCTGCCCACCGCCCGCTTCACCCCGGCCGCCCCCGGCACCCACCGCAGCCGCGTCCCCGTCGTACCGCCGCCGCTGCCGGGCACCGGGGGAACCGGGGACGACGGCACCTGGCTGCCGATCCCCGTCCTCTCCCTCACCCCGCACTCCCTCGGCCGCTGGTCGCGCACGCTGATGCGCGGCGACCCGGAGGGCTGCACCGCCGTCCTCGTCCCGCCCACCGGCCGCGCCGCCACCGGCCCCGCCCGGCCGCCCACCACCCCTCTCCCGCGCGCCGAGCTCACCCGCCGCTTCCTGCGCACCGCCTCACCCCGGGCGGCCCGACTCGCCGTCCTCTGCGCCCCCTTCGACCGGCTGAGCCTCCGGCTGCTGCACCTGGTCCGCGAGAACAGGGTGCCGGAGGCGGTGACGGCGGACGTGGCCGAGGTCGTCACCAGCGGTGTCTTCGACGTCGTGGAGCGCGAGGAGGGCGGGACCGTCGAACTGATCCTGCCGCCCGACGCCCAGGCCGTCCTGGGCGAAGAGCTCCCCGCCCACGAGGTGTGGGCCCTCCACCAGGCCCTCGACCGCCACCTCGCCTCCCGGGGCGGCGGCCGCGGCCGCCTGCCCTCGGTCGTCCGCGACGGCGACGGCCCCCGCGACCTGGCGGCCGAGCAGGAGGCGTTCGCGCGCGCCTCCCGCCGGACGCTGGAATTCCTGGGCCTCGCGGAACCCGGGCCGGCGAACCCCGGCGCCACGACACCGGACGAGGCAGGCACGGAGGACGCCGGAACGGACGAGGCCGGGACCGCGCCGGCGGCGGACACCGAGACGGCGGCCGGGACGAGCCTGCCCCCGGCCCCCGACCCGTACATCGGTCACGGCGACCTCGCCGACCGGCTCGTCGGCGACCTGAGCTCCGGCGCCGTACGGGCGGTCTGCCTCGTCGCCCAGGACGACGCCCCCGGCGCCGGCCGGACGGCCCTGGCCCTGCACGTCGCCCACCGCGTACGGCGGCACTTCCCCGACGGCGTCCTGTACGTGCCGCTGCGCGCCTCCACCCGCCACCCGGTGTCCATGGAGTCGGCGCTGCACCGTGTGCTGCGCGCCCTCACCGGCTCCCGCGACAGCCTCCCCGACGAGGGCGCGCGCCCCGCGGCCGACCTCGGCGCGCTCCTGCACCACCTGCTGGTGGGACGCCGGGTGCTGCTCGTCCTGGACGACGTCGACGGCCCCGCCGGGCACCCGCCGCTGTGGTTCGAACCGCCCGAGGGCTGCGCCGTGCTCCTCACCTCCCGGCGGCGGCCGGACCCACGTGACGGCGACGGCGACGGCCCCGCCCTCGTCGAACTGCCGCCGCTCACCGGGCAGGACGCGGCCCGCCTGCTCGCCGTGTCCGGCGAAGGCACCGGCGAGCCCGCCGCGCGCGGCGCCTGGTGGCCGCTCACCCTCCGCATCCTCGGCGGCGCCCTCGGCTCGCGCGACCCCATGGTGGTGCCCAAGGCCGGGCGGTACGCCGCCCAGTGGCGCGACACGGGCCGCGCCGAGAACCCGGCGAGCGCCGTACGCCTCTGGCTCGGCGACCTGGCCAGGGGCCGCGCCACCACCCTCGTCGGTCTCGCGGTCGCCGCCGCCGGGGAACTCACCCGCGAAGAGGCCGCGAGCGTGCTGCGCGCCGAGCCCGGCCGCGTCACCGCCGAGCTCGACGGCCTCGTACGCGAAGGGCTGCTGGAACACCCCGGCCCCGGCCGGTACGCCCTCCCCGCCGTCGTCGAGACCGAGCTCGCCCGCCTCGAAGGCTACGAGGCCCGGCGGGACGTGGCCCGCGCGCGGATCGGCCCCTTCTACCGCCGGGCCGCCGCCGCCCTATACCTCGACCGGTACCCGGACGGCCGACTGCCCCAGCGGCTGCGGATCCCCGCCGCCGGCGCGCCCCGGCCCGAGGTGTGGGTGCCCAACGCGCTCGCCTTCTCCGGCGTGGACGCCGAGACGCTGCTGCTCCTCCACGAGGCGGACGCGGCCCGGCTCCACCCCGACCGCTTCCTCCGGGCCGCCAGGGCACTGGCCGCGTCCGGCACCCCGGACGACGGCCAGGCGCGGGGCCGGGCGACGCTCGCCCTCGCGCTGGCCGAGTACACGGCGGGCCGGCCCGACACCGCCTGGGACATCCTGGAGGAGGCGGGGCTCTCCCGCCTGGAGGGCGACCCCGCCACGTACGGGACGGCCGCCCTCCTGCTCGCCCGGCTCGTGCTCGCCCTGCGGCCCGACGACGGGGCGTGGGAGGCCGTGGCCTGGGCCGAGCGGGCCCTGGCACACGTCGGCGGCGACCTGAGGGCCGATGCCCGGGAGGTGCTGCTCTGCCTCGAAGAGGCCCTGGCCGCCTGCGGCGAGCAGGAGCAAGTGCTGAGGGTCAGACGACAGTTGGCCGACCACTATCGGGCCTGGGGCCTGCGCCTCGACCAGGCCGGGGCGCTTGTCCGCGCCGCGACGAGCCTGCTCCGGCTCGACCGCCCCGAGGAGGCCGAGGCGGCGGCACGGCAGGCCCTCGCCCTCCTCGACGCCCACCGCGACCCGGGCGAGGCGGGCCGGGCCGCCCGGGAGGAGGCCCGGCGACTGCTCCGTATCGCACGGGGAGAGGCGACGACCGTCATCGCGGTCGGCGCCCCCGCCAACCGCCGGGCGCGGGCCATGGACGACCTGCTCGGCGACCATCCGCTCGTCGGACCCGGCCGCTTCCGGACCCGGACGTTCGACGACTGCCTGCTGCTGCTCGTCGACGGCGACGTGCCGGTCGGCCCGCTCCTGCGCGACCTCACCGAGGCGCTGCCGCGGTGGGCACACCCCGCCCGCCCGCGGGGTGTCCCGCGACTCGCCGTGCACCGGGGCCCGGTGGGGCTCGACCCGGACGCCGACGTCGCCGTGGAGTACACCCGGACGATGCTGCGCTCGGCGGACTTCGTCCGCGTGGCGGGCAACTACCCGGACGACATCGTGCTCTGCGTCTCCCCGGAGGCGTACGAGACCCTGGCGCGCGAGGACGACGACGGCGCCCTGACCGGTCGGTTCGCCCCGCGCGAGGTGCGCAGCCGCTCGGGCGAGGTGGTGTGCGTGATCCTCGTCCCGCGCGTCGACCTGTCCGCGTACGACGCCGAACTCCTCGCCCTGGCACGCGCGTTCAACGAGCTCGACCCCGACGGGCGGACCCTCGCGGGGATCCTGCGACGCTGCCTCGACGCCGCCCTCGGCACCTGGCGCACCGGACGGATCGACGTCCGGGAGCTGGACGAGACCGAACGGCGGCTGCTGGACGGCGAGTTCGCGCGCGCCCTGTGCGACGTCCTGCCGTTCGGGCCGGTCTCCCGCTCCGGAGGCCCGCACCTGGTGTGGGAGCGACCGCAGGGAGCGGTGACGTTCCGGGTGAGGCTCGTCCTCGACGGCCCGGGCGAGACACCGTCCGAGCCGGAGGCGGAGGGCTCCGCGTCCCTGCTCGTCCACCCCGACGAGCGGACGGCCCGCTGGTCGGCCGGACTCGTCCGGGCCAAGGAGGGGCCTCTGACACCCGGTGCGGTGCTCTGGCTGCACCGGGACGCGCCGCTGCCCGAGAACGTCCTCCTCGGCCTCGCCCCCGAGGACCGCGCCGCCGTCCTCGCGCACCAGGACGAAGTGCGGCGCGTCGCCGAACTCTTCCGCCGGACCCCGCTCCGCACCGTCCCCGCCTCCGCGCTGCGGCCCCTGATGCGGGAGACCGTCTGGGACAGGGAATGGGTGGTGCGCCTCGCGGGCGCGGAGCTCCGCGAGGACGGGCTACTGCTCCTGGCGGCCAACGCGCGGGGCCGGGCCACGGCGGAGGCCCTGCGGCTGCCCGTACCGGAGCCGGGGGAGTACGTGTGCGTGCCACTCGCCCGGCGGCGACCGGAGCACGGCGGCCGGCCGTCGGTTGTCGTCGACGGCGTCGCCTGGGTCGTCGCCGGCGACGAGGACGAACGCGCGCCGCTGACCGGCGGATTCCCCGGCCTGCGGACGCGCTGACGTGCGCCGGAGCGACGCGCGTGCGGACGCGCTGACGGCCGCTGACGGCACGCGCGCCTTGACCGGCGGTTTGCCGGCCTGCGGACGCGCTGGTGTCTGCCGGCGCGACGCGTGCCGGCCGGCACCGACCGCGCGCGGTGACGGGACGTGCGGGTGAAGCTCCGCGTCCCCGTCCCTAAGGAGGCCCTCTCTCAGGAGGCACTCCCTTTCGCGGTGATCGCTTGGTAGCCTCCGTCCCGTGCTTCCCGCGCGTCGTCGTCCGCAGGCCGGGCGCGGCGGTCCCTCGTGATGGTGCGTCAGGTGATACGCCGGGCCGCCACGGTCACCGGGCGACCCCCGCGCGGAACTCCCGTTCCCCGCGAGGAGGGCCGCCTGCGCGCGGTCGTGGCGGCCTACGCGATTTCCTCCTACGGCAACTGCCTCAACCTCATCGCCCTGAGCCTGTTCGTCTACGCGGTCACCGGCAGCGGCCTCGGCCTGGGACTGCTGATGGCCCTTCGGCTGTTCGCCGGTCTGCTGGCCGGGCTCGGCGCCGGTACGCTGGCCGCCCGGATCGGCCGCCGACGCATGATGATCACGGCGGACCTGTGCCAGGCCGCGGCCATGGCGACCCTGGTCGTCCACGGCCGCGCGGTGCCCGTCTGGCTGCTCGCCCTCGTGGTGAGCGTCCTCGGCGCCGGCACCACCTTCTTCAACGTGGCCCTGCGCAGCGCGATCCCGGTGATCGTGGGCGCCGAGGCGCGGGTGCGGGCCAACGGCCGTCTGGTGACGGCGCGTTCCCTCGCCACCGTGGCCGGGTTCGCCTCCGCCGCGCCCGTCGTGGGCTTCGCCGGCCACGGTGCCGCGTTCGCCGTGAACGGGGTCACCTTCCTGGTGTCGGCCGCGGTCATGCTCCGCCTCCGCGTACGGACCGAGGAGACGGGGGAGAGAGGAGAGGCGGGGGAGACCCGGGAGACCCCGTCGACCGGGCGGGCGGCCGAGGAGGGCGGGGAAGCCGGGGAACGCGCGCGGCACGGCGGGACCGACGCCGGCGAGGCGGCGGGGACCGCCGGGCGGCGGCCGGAGTCCGCGACCCTCCTGCGGGTCATGACCGCCGTGCCCGCCCTGCTGCTCGGCATGGTCGTGCTCCGCGGCGTCGACGCCCTGGCCTCCGCCTCGCACAACGTCGCCCTGCCCCTCGTCGCCGAGCTCCGCACGCCCGGGAACCCCGCCCTCTTCATGACCCAGTTCTGGGCGTCCTGGGCCGCCGGCACCCTCGTGGCCCACCAGATCCTGAAACGCCGTCAGGCAGCCGTCGCCGAAGGGCACGGCGGCACCCTGGCTTTCGCCCTCGGCACCTGCGCGATGTCCGTGAGCTTCGTCCTGGCCTTCACCGGCCCCGCGCCCCTCCTGCTGACCGTGGTCGCCGGACTCGCGGGCCTCGCGGACGGGATCACCGAGATCGTCTACACCTCCCGCCTCCAGGCGGCGCCCGACCGCGAGCGCAGCCGCCTCTTCGGCCTGTCCGCGACGGCCGAGACCTCCGGATTCACCCTCGGCACGGTCGGCGCCGCGGCCGCCCTGGAGGCATGGCCCGCCCTCGCGGTCGTGGGCCTCTTCCACGGCCTGGCCTGCTGCGGCGCACTGATCCTGCTGATCGCCGCGACCGCCGCCCGCCGCCGCGCCGACCGCCCGCGCGACCGAGCCGGACACATGACCTGACCATCCGTACGACCCCGACCCCGACCCCGACCCCGACCCCGACGCCGACGCCGACGCACGAGGAGAGCCGACCCATGGAGCGAGCGCCCGGCCATGCCCTGTACCGAGGGCCGGAGCTGGAGTTCACCGACGACGACGCACCGCACGCCGTCGCCGCTCTCCTCCGCGCGGCGGAACGCCACCCCGAGGCCGGGGTGGTCATCGCCGAGGACGACGGCCGCACCCGGACCCTGCCCTATCCCGAACTGCTGTCCCAGGCCCGCCGCATGCTGACCGGACTGCGCCGACAGGGCCTGCGCCCCGGCACGGACGTCGTCCTCTGCGGCCTGCCGCTGACCACCTTCTTCCCCGCCGTCTGGGCCTGCCTGCTCGGCGGCGCCCGGCCCGCGCTCATCGCCGAACGCGCCGCACCCGGTTCGCCCACCCTCGAACGCCTGCGCCACACCTGCGCGTTGCTGGACGGTCCGCTCGTCCTCACCGACCGGGCGGGCGCCGCGTCGCTGGCCACGACCGCCCCCGACCTGCGGACCGTGGTCGCCGAGGCCGCCGACGCGGACCCCGAGGGCCGCGACGACCCCGAGGACGGTGTCGTGGAGCCCGAGGGCTCCGCCGTCGCCCTGCTCATGCTCTCCTCCGGCAGCACCGGCGCGCCCAAGGCGGCCCGGCTCACCCACGCCGGACTCGCCGAGTTCGCCGCCAGCACGCGCCGGATCCTCGGCGTACGGCCGGGCGACACGACCATGAACTGGCTCCCGCTGGACCACAGCGGAGCCTTCCTGCTCTCCCATGTCCTCGCGGTGTTCGCCGGCTGCACCAATGTGCACGCCCGCACCGACGACGTCCTCGCCGCGCCGCTGCGGTGGCTCGACCTCCTCGACGAGCACCGGGCGAACCATAGCTGGGCACCCGCCTTCGCGTACCGGATGGTCGCCGAGGCGGTCGCGGAGAACCCCGACCGCACCTGGGACCTGCGCGGCATACGGACCCTGCTGTGCGGCGGCGAGCAGATACCCCTGCCGGTGATGCGCGCGTTCCTCGGCGCCCTGGCACCGTACGGCGTCCGCGAGGAACACATCGTCCCCGCCTGGGGCATGGCGGAGACGGTCACCGCCATCACGTACGGGCGGCTCGACCGCCCGGGCTCCGTGCACCGCGTCCGCAAGGACAGCCTCGGCGGCGCCCTCGTCACCGCCGACGCGCGCACGCCCGAGCGGGACGTGCTGACCTTCGTGTCCGTCGGGGCACCCGCGCACCGCACGGAGGTCCGCGTCGTCGACGGGCGGGGCGAGCCGCTCCCGGAGCGGCGGGTCGGCGCGCTCCAGGTGCGGTGCGCGGCTCGGATCACGCCCGGGTACGTGCGCGATCCCGAGGCCGACCGCGCCGCGTTCCCCGCCGGCCGGGACTGGCTCGCCACCGGCGACCTGGCCTTCCTCGCGGACGGCCAGGTGACGATCACCGGCCGCAGCAAGGACCTGATCATCGTGAACGGGCACAACGTACTCTGCCACGAGGTCGAGGACATCGCGGCCACCGTCCCCGGCACCCGCGCGGGCGCGGTCGCCGCCTGCGGCGTGCCGGACCCGGACTCCGGGAGCGAGTGGCTCGTCGTGTTCTTCGTCGGCTCGGGCCGCCCGGACACCGACCGGGACATCGCCGCCGGCGTCAAGACGGCCGTCTTCGCGGGCCTGCGGCTCACCGTCGCCCGAGCCGTCCCCGTCCCGGAGGCCGACTTCCCGCGCACACCTGCGGGGAAGATCCGGCGCGCGGAGCTGCGCGACCGCCTGCTCGCCGGCGCGTTCGACGCCGCGCCCGCCCCCGATCCCGTCCCCGCCCCCGATCCCGTCCCCGCCCTCGATCCCGGCCTCGCCTCTGTCCCCGTCCCCGCCCCGGATGCGGAAGCGGACGCGGACGCCGTACGGGAAGAGGTACGGGAGGCGGTGGCCGCCCTGGTGGGGCGGCCGGTGGACACCACCACGCCGTTCTACGAGCTGGGCATGACCTCGCTGGCCCTCGGCCGGCTGCGGGGCCGTCTGGAGGAGCGCCTGGGCCGGGCCGTTCCCGTCACCGCCCCCTTCGAACACCCGACGATCGCCGCCCTCGCCGCCCACCTGGCGACCGCACCGCCCGCCACGGACGCCCGTCCGTCCTCGCTCCCGGCGCAGGTGCCCGTGCCGGCCGCGGACCACCGCATCGCGATCATCGGGCTGTCCGCCCGTCTCCCGGGAGCGCCCTCCGTCGACGCCTTCTGGGACAACCTCCGCCTCGGACGGGACGCCGTCAGCGTCTTCCCGCGCCGCAACGACATGCCGTCCCACGTGCCCGTGGGAGGCGTCCTCGACGACATCGAGGGCTTCGACGCGGAGTTCTTCGGCATGAACCCGAAGGAGGCCGGACTCACCGACCCCGCGCACCGGCTCTTCCTCGAATGCTGCCACGAGGCCCTGGAACAGGCCGGTCACGCCGCCCCGGCGCCCGGCACGCGCATCGGCGTGTTCGCCGGCAGCGGCATGAACCTGTACGACCACCAGAACACGGCCGGCCCGGTCCCGGACCCGGCCGCGGGCCCGTACGCGGATCCGGCCACCGGTCTGCTGACGGCCATAGGCCGGCAACCCGACTTCCTGGCCACGCGCGTCGCGTACCGACTCGGCCTCACCGGCCCGGCCATCGGTGTGCAGACCGCTTGCTCGACCTCCCTCGTCGCCGTCCACCTCGCCGCACAGTCCCTGCTCAGCGGCGACTGCGACCTGGCCGTGGCCGGCGCCGCGGCCGTCCACACGCCCCAGGACTCCGGCTACCACAGCCACCCCGGCTCCATCCTGTCCCCGACGGGCCGCTGCCGGGCCTTCGACGCGGACGCCGACGGCACCGTCGGCGGCAACGGCGTCGCCGCCGTCGTCCTCAAGCGGCTCGACCGGGCCCTCGCCGACGGCGACACCGTGCACGCCGTCATCCTGGGGTCGGCGGTCAACAACGACGGGGCGGGCAAGGCCGGGTTCAGCGCGCCGGGGCTCGCCGGCCAGGTCGACGTCGTACGGCAGGCCCTGCGCAGGGCGGCGGTCCCGCCGCACACCGTCACCTACGTGGAGGCGCACGGCACCGGCACCCAGCTCGGCGACCCGGTGGAGTTCGAGGCGCTGTCCCGGGCGTACGGGGCGGACACCGGGCACACCGGCTTCTGCACCCTGGGCTCGGTGAAGCCCGCCATCGGCCACCTGGACAGCGGCGCCGGCATGGCGGGACTGATCAAGACGGTGCTGATGCTCCGGCACCGCACCCTCGTCCCGACGCTCCACCTGAACCGCCCCAACCCCGCGCTCGCGCTCGACGGCAGCCCCTTCGTGCTCGGCACCCGGCTGCGGCCGTGGACCGCACCGCCCGGGACACCGCTGAGGGCCGGCGTCAGCGCCCTCGGAGTCGGCGGGACCAACGCCCATGTCATCCTGGAGGAAGCGCCGCCCCGCCGGACCCCCGCCGCCTCCCCGCACCCGGTGCTCGTGCCCGTCTCCGCCCGGGACCCCGAGGCCCTCACCGCCCTCACCGGCGCGCTGCGCCGCCATCTCCTCGACCACCCCGACACGGCCGCCGCCGACGTGGCCGCCACCCTCGCGCTCGGCCGGCCCCACCGCCCGCACCGCACCGCCGTCGTGGGACGCACGGCGGCGGAGCTCGCCGCGGCCCTGGAACGGGCCGCCCCCGACGGCCCCCCGCTGGGGCGACAGGGCTTCGCCTACCCCGGCCAGGGCAGCGCCCGCGCGGGCATGGCGCGCGAGATCCACGCCGCCCACCCCGAGGCGCGCCGCATCCTGGAGGCGTGCGAGCAGGTCTACGCCGAGGAGTTCGGCGGCAGCCTGCTGCCGCTGCTGCTCGACGAGGGCGCGGACCGCGCCCCGGGCCGTACGGTCTGGCCGACCTCGGTGGCCCAACCCGCCCTGTTCGCCCACCAGATGGCACTCACCGGCCTGTGGCGGGCGGTCGGCGTCCGGCCCGCCCTCGTCCTCGGTCACAGCGTCGGCGGGTACGCCGCGCTGTGCGCGGCCGGTGCCCTGTCCGTCGAGGACGGGCTCAGGATCACCGCCTGGCGCGGCCGGCTCATGGAACGGCACTGCCTGCCGGGCGGCATGCTGACGCTCCGCGCCGACCTGGCGACCGCGCGGCGCGTCGCCGAGGCGTCCGGAACCGAACTGGCCGCGGTCAACGGGCCCCGCTCCCACGTCCTGTCGGGCGCGCCGGACGCACTGGCGGAAGCCGGCCGCCTCCTGGACGCCGAGGGCGTGCCCTGGCGGGAGACGGCGGTCGACCGGGCCTTCCACTCGCGTCACCTCGACGCCGTGCTCCCCGAACTGAGGGCACGGGTCGAGGAGCTGGAGCTCCGCCCGCTGAACCTTCCGCTGGTCAGCACGCTGGACGGCGCCGTCCGCCCGGCCGGCTGGACGGCCGACGCCGACCACCTGGTCCGGCAGGCGCGCGAGCCCGTCCGCTTCGACCTGGCCGTCGCCACGGCCGCGGCCGAGGGCTGCGCGGACTTCCTGGAGATGGGCACGGGCGAGGTGCTGACCCGCATCGGGCGGCACTGCCTGCCGGACAGCCGCTGGCTGCCCGGCCAGGGCGCCGCCGCCGGCGAGCAGTGGCGGGGCTTCCTCGACTCGCTCGGCGAGCGGTACCGGCGCGGCGCGGAGATCGACTGGTCCCAGGTGACCGGTGGGGGAGGACGCGTCCCGCTGCCCGGGCACCCCCTGCGCCGTCGCCGCTTCCCGCTGCCGACGACGACACCGCCCGCACCGGCCGCCGCACCGGCCCCGGCCCCGGCCGCCCGCGCCTCGGTCCCGACTGCGGCACCTGAGCTGGTGGCGCGGACGGTGCGTACCTCACGCGACGAAATAACGGACTCCATACGGGAGTTGGCCGCGGACAAGCTGGGCGTCGACCCGGCGGACGTGGCCCCCGACCACTCGTTCTTCGCCCTCGGGGCCGACTCCCTGGCTCTGATGGGCCTGACCGCCGAGCTGGAGCGCCGCCACGGGGTACGGGTGCCCGTCCGGGAGCTGTTCTCCGACGCCGACACCCCGCGCGCCCTCGCCGACCTCGTCGTACGGCTCCGGGGCGACGCGCCCACGGATCCCGAGCGCCGGCCCGGGGCGGAGACCGGGGCCGGGTCCGGGGTCGAGCCCGAGATCGAGCTCACAACGGTGCCGACGCCTCTGGCGGAGACGGGCGAGGGCGACCTGCGGGAGGTGGTGGCGCAGCAGCTCCGGGTCACCGAGCGGCTCGTCGACCGGATGACCAGCCTGATGCACCGTCAACTGGACCTGCTGACCGGGACGCCGCCCGCAGCCGCGCCCGCAGCCACGCCCTCGGCTCCGGCCCCGGCGCGGGTCCCGGCCCCGGCGCGGGTCCCGGTCCCGGCGCCGGCTCCGGCCCCGGCGCGGGTCCCGGCGGTGCCGGTCCCGGCCCCGAGCCCGCAGTCGTCCCCGCGACCGGTCACGCCCTCCCAACCGCCCTCGGTCGCCTGCGACTTCAGCCTCTACTTCTTCGGCGACTATCCCGACACCGGCACCGCCGACACCTACGGTCTGATCCTGGAGGCCACGGAGTACGCCGACCGGCACGGTTTCCACGCCGTGTGGTTCCCGGAGCGGCACTTCGACTCGTTCGGCGCGCCCTTCCCCAATCCCTCCGTCCTCGCCGCCGCCCTCGCGACTCGCACCCGCCGCATCCGGCTCCACGCGGGCTCCGTCGTCCTTCCGCTCCACCACCCGGTCCGGGTCGCCGAGGAGTGGTCCGTCGTGGACAACCTCTCGGGCGGCCGGGTGGGGCTCTGCTTCGCGAGCGGCTGGCACGCCAGGGACTTCGCGCTCGCCCCGGAGAACTTCGGCTCCCACCGCGAGGTGATGTACGAGCGTCTGGAGGCCGTCCGTACGCTCTGGTCCGGGCGGCCGGTCACCCTGACGGGCGGAGACGGTGACCCCGTCGAGATCAGGCTCCAGCCCCAGCCGGTCCAGGAACGGCCGCCGCTCTACGTCGCCGTCGTGGGCAACCCCGACAGCTACCGCCGGGCCGGCGCCGAGGGACTCGGCGTCGTCACCAACCTCATGGCGCAGTCGGTCGAGCAACTGGCCGAGAACATCGCGCTCTACCGACGCGCCCGGGCCGAGCACGGCCATGACCCCGCCACCGGCCGGGTCGTGGTCCTCGTCCACACCTACCTCGCCGAGGACGCCGAGACGGCGCGGACGGAGGCGTACCGGCCCTTCGTCTCGTACCTCCGCTCCTCGCTCGCCCTCTTCGACCAGGTCACCAACAGCCTCGGCTTCGAGGTCGACCTGGCCAACACCCCCGAGGAGGACGTGGAGTTCCTGCTCGGTCGCGCCTATGAGAGCTACTGCGCCTCGCGTGCGCTCATCGGCGACACCGAGTCCGTCGCCGGGACCGTACGACGGCTGACCGAGGCCGGCGTGGACGAGATCGCCTGCTTCGTGGACTTCGGCGTCCCCGCGGACAAGGTCCTCGCCGGACTGCCCGCCATCGACGCCCTCCGCGCGCACACGGCCGCCGGTGCCGGTGCCGGTGCCGGTGCCGGCACCCCGGCCGTCACCGGCCGTGCGCCGCACCCGCCCCGTACCGTCTCCGAGGCACCGACACCGGCATCGGCCCCGGCACCGCAACCGGCACCGACACCCGCCCTGCCCGCCGCCGGCGGAGGCGAACTGGCGCCCCCTGAACGGCGGATCTGGCTCGTGGAGCAGATGTACCCCGGCACCGGCATGTACCACGAGCCGAAGGCGATCCGGCTGGACGGCCCGCTGGACGTCGAGCGGCTGCGGTGGGCGCTGCGGTGCACGGTGGCCGGCCAGCCCGCCCTGCGCACGGTCTTCGCCACCGTCGACGGCGACCCGGTGCGGCGGATCCACGACAGCGTCGAGGCGGACTGTCCGGTGGAGGACCACACCGGCTCGACCGAGGCGGAGGCGCTGGCCGCCGCCCTCGCGGGGGCGGCGGGGACGGTCTTCGATCTGGCGGCGGGGCCGCTGTTCTCGTGCCGGCTGCTGCGTCTCGCGGACGACCGGCACATCCTCTTCCTCCTCGCCCATCACATCGTCTTCGACTCCTCGTCCACCGTGGTCTTCACGCGCGAGCTCGCCGCCCACTACCGCGCCGGGCCGCACGGCGCTCCGGCGCTCCGCCCGCCGGCGGCTTGGCCGGCCGCCCGGAACGGCGCCGCCGGCACCGCCGTCACCCCCGAACGCCGGGCGGAAGTCCTCGACTTCTGGCGGCGCGAGCTCGCCGGCGCGCGGGACGTGACCCTGCCCTCGGACCGGGAGCGCCCGGCCGTGCGGTCCGGACGGGGCGCGAGCCTCACCCATGCCCTCGACGCGCGGCTCACCTCCGCCCTGAAGGAGTTCGCGGCCGGCCGGCGCTCCACGCTGTTCATGGTGCTGACCGCCGCCATCGGCGCCGTCCTCGGCCGGTTCGGCGGGCACGACGACATCGTCCTCGGCACGGCCGTGGCGGCCCGGCCGGAGGGCGCCGAGGACGAGATCGGGCTGTTCCTCGACACGGTGGCGCTCCGGGTGGAGCTGTCCGGCGACCCGGACTTCACGGAGCTGCTGCGCCGGGTCAAGGAGCGCAGCACCGCCGCGTACGAACACCGGGACGTGCCCTTCGACGAGCTCGTCTCCGCGCTCAACCCGCGGCGCGACCCGAGCCGCAACCCGCTGTTCCAGGTGATGGTGGAGTACGAGAACGAGGGCCGGGTGGACTTCGACCCGCCCGGCCTCACCGCGACGCTCGTCGACGTGCCGTCCGCGCGCGCGCCCTTCGACCTCGGCGTCTATCTGACCCACCACAGCGACGGCCTCCGGTTCATGACCGAGTACGACACCGACCTGTTCGCCGAGGCCGACGTGCGCCGCTTCGTGGACTACGTGGAGCGGCTGCTGCGGCGGATCCTCGCCGACCCCGGCGCGCCGCTCTCCGCGCTGACCGCGCTCACCGACACCGACCGGGCGGAGCTGGCACGCCTGGGGCGGACGGACGAGCCCCTGCCGGTCGTCACCGAGACCCTCCACGGACTGTTCGAGGCCCAGGCGCGGCGGTCACCGGACGCCGTCGCGCTGGTGTCCGACGCCGACGGCCGGCAGACCACCTACGCGGAGCTCGCCCGCGCCGCCGACCGCCTCGCCGGTCGGCTCCGCGCGCGGGGCGCGGGGCGCGGCGCACGCGTCGCGGTGGTGCTCCCGCGCGGGCCCGAGCTGATCACGGCGCTGCTCGCGGTCCTGAAGAGCGGGGCGGCCTACCTCCCGGTCGACGTGTCCCTGCCCGGTCCGCGAGTCGAAGGGCTCCTCACCGACGGCCGCCCCGTGCTGGTCCTGACCGACGAGGCCACCACGGCCCGCCACCCCGCGCTGGCCCGAGAAGGGGCAGGGTGGCAGGTCCTCACCCTCGGCCGGACCGCCGAGGAGACCACCGAGGAGACCGCCACGGAGGAGGACCCCGGCCTCCCGGCCGCCTCTCCCGACCCCGCTCCCGCCTCCGTCCACGCCGACGACCCGGCGTACTGCATCTACACCTCCGGCTCCACCGGCCGGCCCAAGGGCGTCGTCGTACCCCACCGGGGGCCCGTCAACATGGTGCTGCGGCACCTGGAGGAGCATCCGGCGCCGCTCCGGACCCTGCAGTGGACCTCGCCCTCCTTCGACGTCAGCGTCCAGGAGATCTTCACCACCCTCGCCGCCGGCGCGGCCCTCGTGCTCGTCGACGACGAACTGCGACAGGACCCCGCCGCCCTGGTGGGTGCCGCCCGGCGCCACGGCGTGCAGCGGATGTTCCTGCCCTGCACCCCGCTCACGTACCTCATGGAGACCGGGCCGCGACTGCCCGCCCTGCGCGAGCTGTTCTCGGCGGGGGAGGCCCTCCGTCTGACCCCCGCGTTCCTCGACTTCCTCGCACGTCACCCGGACTGCGTCCTGCACAACCAGTACGGGCCGACCGAGACCTCCGTGATCGTCACCTCCCACCGGGTGGACCCCGCCCGGGGCACCCGGCCGCCCATCGGCGCGCCGCTGCCCGGCGTACGCATCACCCTGCGCGACGCGAGCGGCGCCGAGGTGCCGAGGGGCGCGACCGGCGAGATCCACGTGGGCGGGGTGGCCGTGTCGTACGGGTATCACCGGCGGCCCGAGGAGACGGCCGCGGCCTTCCTGACCACCCCGACCGGCGAGACGGTCTACCGCACGGGCGATCTGGCCCGCTGGCGGAACGACGGAACCCTCGAGTTCCTCGGCCGCGTCGACGACCAGGTCAAGATCCGCGGGTACCGGGTCGAACCGGCCGAGGTGCGGGAGGCGTTGCGGCGACGGCCCGGCGTCCGCGACGCCGTGGTGGTGCCGCGCCGCAACCGGCACGGCGACACGGAACTCGTCGCCTACCTGACGCCCACCGCACCGGGGCTCCCGGCCGGGGCGCACGGCGACGGCACCGAAGCGCTCCGGGCCGACCTGGCCGCCGAACTGCCCGACCACCTCGTGCCCCGGCAGTGGGTGTGGCTCGACCGGCTCCCGGTCGGCACGTCCGGGAAGCTGGACCGCGGCCGGCTCCCCGCGCCCGAGGAGACCCCCGCCGCCGCCCTCGCCGCCTCCCCGGCGGCCGCCGGGGACGACGAGCCGGCCACCGGCACCGAGAAGGCCCTGCACGAGCTGTGGTGCGACGAACTGGGGCTGCGCACCGTCCCGGTGACGCGCTCGTTCTTCGCGCTCGGCGGCCACTCGCTCAGCGCCGTACGGCTCGTCAACCGGATGACCGCCGAACATGGCGTCGCCCTGTCCATGGCGGACTTCTTCCGCGCCCCCACCCTCCGGGCCGTCGCCCGCCTCATCGACCCCGAGGAGGCCGAGGACGCCGAGGAGCTCAGGGCTCCTGCCCCGCTCACCGCCCCCGTCCCCGCCCGGCCGGCCGGGCTCGTCCCCATGCCGGCCACCCTGCGCCGGCTCTGGCGCCGCCACCACGAGCGCACCGACCCCGCCGTCTACAACGTCGTCCACCGCGTCGACCTCGACGGCGCGCTGGACCCGGAGGCGCTCACCCGGGCGCTCGACGCCCTCGTACGCCGCCACGACGCCCTGCGCGGCCGGGGCGTGGCACGGGACGGCGAGCTCTTCGTCGAGACCCTGGCCGAGCTGCCCGTCGACGTGCCCCTCGACGACCTGAGGTCGCTCGGCCCGGCGGCCGTCGAGCGGTGGTGCCGGGACGAGGCGGAGCGGCCCTTCCGGATGGACCGGGCGCCGCTCTTCCGCTTCCGCCTCGGCAGGACGGCCGAGGACCGGTGGGTGCTGATGGTCGTCCTGCACCACGCCGTCTGCGACGGCTGGTCGATGGGCCTCCTGTGGAACGACCTCGGGCGCCTGTACGAGGACGGCGGGGCAAGTCCCGCCGCCGAGCCGGGCGGCACAAGCCCCGCCGTACCCGGCCTGCGCCCCGCGCCCGGAGCGCTCACCCCGCGCCCCGCGCCCGGAGTGCTCACCCCGCCCGGCGAGTCCGCCGCGCTCACCCCGCCCGCCGCCCAGTTCACCGACTTCGCCCGCTGGGAGGCGGAACAACTCGGCGGACCGCGCCGGGCCCGCCTGGAGGACTTCTGGCGCGCCGAACTCGCCGACGTACCCCTGCATCCGCGGTTGCCGTACGACCGGCCCCGGCCCGCGACGCTCTCCGGGCGGGGAGCCCTGCACCGGCACGTCGTCGAAGGACCTGTACCGGACCGGGTCGCCGAGGTCGCCGCCCGACTCGGCACCACGCCCTACACGGTGCTCGCCGCGGCCTTCGCCACCTGGGCCGCCCGGCACGGCGACTCCGCCGCCGACGTGGTCCTCGCGGCCTCCAGCGCCAACCGGGCCGGGCGGCGCGCGCACGAGGAGATCGTCGGCCTTCTGGGGGACGCCGTCCTCCTGCGGGCCCGCCTCTCCTCGGCCGAGACCTTCGCGGACCTCGTCACCGACCTCGGCGGCCGGCTCTTCGACGCACTCGACCACCAGGCCCTGCCGCTGGACGAGGTCGTGCGTCTCGTCGCGCCCGAGGCGGCGGACGGACTCTTCCCGAGGGTGCTGTTCACCGTCGTCACCACCCCGGCGCCGGCCCTGCGCCTGGGCCGGGTCTGCGCCACCGTCACCTCCCTCCCGGTCGGGGGCGCCGCCCGCAACGAGCTCTATGTCGTCCTCGTACCCCGCCCGGGATCCCTCGCGGTCACCTTCGAGTACTCCACCGACCTCTTCGACGCCGCCACGATCAGCCGCTGGACGGAGGAGTTCGTCCGGCTCCTCGCGACCGCCACCGCCGACCCGGACACACCGCTGTCGGTGCTGACCGGACGGCCCCCGCTCTCGGAAAGGCCCCCGCGCCCCGGCCGGCCGACATGAGCCGCTGACCGGCACGCGGCCGGCCGACCCGGGCGCACACCACGACCTCGAATACACCCGCGCCCTGACGGAGGCGACATCCTCCAGTCCCCGGCCGCCCCAGCCGTCCCAGACGCCTCGGGCGGTCAGCGGCGGTCGAGGGGGCCCCACGCACCCGTCTGGCGTGCGATCTCCTCTTCCGCCTGGGTGATGACCTCCTCGGCGACCCAGCCCAGAGGCTGGACGTCCCGCACGAGGGGCTCGTTGTCCGGGCCGCGGGCGGCCTCCCGCCCGTGGAGCAACCAGGGCCGCACCCGACCGTCCCTGATGCGGGGGAGGTGCGAGTAGTCGTAGAGGCGGCGGGCCGCCCAGGTGCGCAGCGACCGGTCGCCCCACCAGTCCTCGACGTCCAGGGGATTCGCGGACAGACCCGGGAGCTCCACTCCGGTCAGCGCGTCGCGGCTCCGGGTGCCCGTGAGGTCCACCTGCGGTCCCAGCGACCACCGGACGTACAGGCCGCGCCGTGCGGCCATCAGCCGGGTGAGTTCGTCCAAGGATGCGATGGTCGCCATCGAGGCGCGGTCGTGCTGATGCATGCACGGCGGCTACCCCCGTCACCCGGCCGCTATCCCATGCCGGGGTACGGACGCGGTGGGTCGCCCCGGGGGGCGTTAGTGAGAACGGCGCGCGGGGTAGCGGCGGAGGCGGACACCTCCCCGGAGACGCGAGGAGTCGCCATGGTGACCACACCGACCTCACCGACCTCACCGACTTCACCGACCTCGCCGACCACACCGGTGTACGGCCGAGGGCCGCGCGCCCTGCTCCCCACCGTGGGCCGTCTGGTGGAACGGGTCGCGGCGCGCCGCTCGGCCCCGGCCCTGCACCCCCACGGAGTCGGCTGCGCCGCCACGCTGCGGATCCGTCCCGCGGGGCGCCCGTGGGGCGTCCCGTGGCTGGACCGGCACGCGGAGTACGAGGTCCGGATGCGGTGGTCGCGCGCCCTGGGGCTCCCCGGGAGACTGCCCGACGGGCTGGGCATCGCCCTGCGCGTCCAGGACGCCGACGGTTCGGGCCGTCCGCTCGACCTGCTGTTCACCAGCAGCGGGGGCGGGTCCCTCACCCGGCACGTACCCCTGCCGCGCCTCGACGCGCTCGCCGGGCCGTACTCCGCCCTCGTGTCCTACCGCGTCGGTGACCGGACGGCCCTGCCGGCCCTCTGGCCCGAGAGGACGGACTCCGGGCGCCCGGCCCTGCCCGGTGATCTCGCGAGCCTGCGCCGGGCCCTCACGGCGGGCCCGCTCGCCTTCACGCTCGGCGCGGCCGAGCCCGGACAGCCCTGGCGGGCGCTCGGCACGCTCACCACCGGCACGCCGGAGGAACCGGAGGACCCGGACTACGACGCGTACGACCCGTATCTCCACCCTCTGCCGGATCTGCGCCCCACCGCTCGCCTGAGCCGCCTGCGCGAGGTCGCCTACGCGGCCTCCCGGGCCGGACGAGGGGCGTCCGTCCCGGGGGAAGACTGACCCGCCCGGCGCCAGCCGCTATCTTCCCGATATCGAGGCTCCGTTCGACGGCGTCGAGACCGACGGCCGCGGTCCGGCCGGCCCGGACACCACACGTCAGGAAGATCATGCTGAACCTGTCGGTCCTGCTCGAGGACTCCGCCCGTACCTACCCGGACCGCGACGCCCTGGTCCTCGGCCCGACCCGGCTGACGTACGCCCAGGTCGACGCCGCCGCCAACCAGGTCGCCAACCTGCTCGTCGAGCGCGGTGTCGCCCCCGGCGACAAGGTGGCCCTGAGCTGTCCGAACCTGCCGTACTTCCCGATCGTCTACTACGGCATCCTCAAGGCCGGCGCGGTCGTCGTGCCGCTCAACGTGCTGCTGAAGAGCCGCGAGATCGCCTACCACCTCGAAGACGCCGACGTGACGGCGTACTTCTGCTTCGAGGGCACCCCGGAGCTGCCGATGGGCGCCCAGGGCTTCGCCGCGTTCAACGAGGTCGCGGCGGCCCGGCACTTCTTCCTGATCACCGCCGACCCGGCCGCGCCGAGCCCGATCGAGGGCGCCGAGACCCTGGGCGCCGCGCTCGCCGGCCGCAGCCCCGACTTCGACCCCGTCGTCACCGAGGCCACCGACACCGCGATCATCCTCTACACCTCGGGCACCACCGGCCGGGCCAAGGGCGCCGAACTGTCCCACGCGAACACGATGATGAACGTGATGGCCTGCAACCGGGTCTTCGGGAGCGCGCCCGCGACTGACAGCCACGTGCTCTGCCTGCCGCTGTTCCACACCTTCGGCGCGACCGTGCAGATGCACGCGGGATTCTCGATGGCCGCCACCCTCCACCTCGTGCCGCGCTTCGACGCCGAGCAGGTCGTGCGGCTGATGAACACCGAGACCATCACCTTCTTCGCCGGTGTCCCCACGATGTGGTGGGGCCTGTTGTCGGCGCTCACCGAGGACATCGACGTCGACCGGATCGCCGGGAACCTGCGCATCGGCGTGTCGGGCGGCGCCAGCCTCCCCGTCGAGATCATCAGCCAGGTCCGGGAGCGGCTGCACGTCCAGATCCTGGAGGGCTACGGACTCTCCGAGACCAGTCCGGTGGTGACCTTCAGCGACCCGGACCGCGAGCCCCGGCCCGGATCCATCGGCGTACCGCTGTGGGGCGTGCGGGTGAAGCTGGTCCACGACGACTGGTCCGAGGTGAAGGGGACCGGCGAGATCGGCGAGATCGCCGTCAAGGGCCACAACGTCATGAAGGGCTACTACGGGCGTCCCGAGGCCACCGCCGAGGTCATGCGGGACGGCTGGTTCCGCACCGGCGACCTGGCCCGCCGGGACGAGGACGGCTTCTACTACATCGTCGACCGCTCCAAGGACATGATCATCCGGGGCGGTTTCAACGTGTACCCGCGCGAGATCGAGGACGTGCTGATGACGCACCCCGCGGTCAGCCTGGCCGCCGTCGTGGGCGTGCCGCACCCGAGCCACGGCGAGGAGGTCAAGGCGTTCGTCATCCTGAACGCCGGCGCCGAGATCACGCCCGACGAGCTGGTCGCCTGGGGCCGGGAGCAGATGGCCGGCCACAAGTACCCGCGCCTCGTGGAGATCGTCGACACCCTGCCCATGACCGCCACCGGCAAGATCCTCAAGCGCGAACTCGGCCGCTGACCCGCCGTCCGCCCGCCCGCCGCGAGACCTCCCCGCACCCCTGTGTGGTAGTGTCACGCGTTTGCGTGGTCGTCGCGGTGGGCGATTCCGCCCGTACGGTTTCCGCCGGTGTGCGGGCCGTTCGAAGCCCGCCGGGCCTTCCTCGGTACGTTCCCCTGCGGAAGGCTCTTCATGAAGCACCCCGATGACTCCACCACCGGCGCCACCGCCGGCACCTTCGCCGGCCTGCCGGCGGAGGTGCTGCGGACGCTGGGCGAACGCGGGGTGCGCGAACCCTTTCCGATCCAGGCCGCCACGCTGCCCGATGCCCTGGAGGGCCGGGACGTCCTCGGCTGCGGGCGCACCGGATCCGGCAAGACCCTCGCCTTCGGCCTGCCGCTGCTGACGCGTACGGCCGGACGGCGCGCCGAACCGAAGCAGCCCCTCGCCCTGATCCTGGTGCCCACCCGGGAGCTGGCCCAGCAGGTCACCGAAGCGCTGGCGCCGTACGCCGAGGCACTGCGGCTGCGGATGGCCGCGGTCGTCGGCGGCATGTCGATCGGCCGCCAGGTCGCCGCCCTGCGCGAGGGCGCCGAGGTGGTCGTCGCCACCCCCGGCCGCCTGCACGACCTGATCGAGCGCAAGGCATGCCGCCTGGGACGGGTCGGGATCACCGTCCTCGACGAGGCCGACCAGATGTGCGACCTGGGATTCCTGCCGCAGGTCGTCGACGCGCTCGACCAGGTGCACCCCGACGGCCAGCGGATGCTGTTCTCGGCCACGCTGGACGGGGACGTCGATAAGTTGGTCCACCGCTACCTCCACGACCCCGTCGTCCACTCGGTCGACCCGTCCGCGGGCGCCGTCACGACGATGGAGCACCACGTCCTGGTCGTCCACGGCCCCGACCGCTACGCCGTCACCACGGAGATCGCCGCCCGCGACGGCCGCGTCCTGCTCTTCCTGGACACCAAGCACGGCGTCGACCAGCTCACCCGCCATCTGCGGGCGAGCGGGGTGCACGCCGCGGCCCTGCACAGCGGCAAGTCCCAGCCCCAGCGCACCCGGACCCTGGCGCAGTTCAAGAACGGCCAGATCACCGTCCTGGTGGCGACCAACGTAGCGGCCCGCGGCCTGCACATCGACGACCTCGACCTCGTGGTCAACGTCGACCCGCCCACCGACCCCAAGGACTATGTGCACCGGGCCGGCCGCACCGCCCGCGCGGGTGCCTCGGGCCGCGTGGTCACGCTCGTGCTGTCGGGCCAGCGCCGCGAGACGAGCCGCGTCATGGCCGAGGCCGGCATCGAGCCGACCGTCACCAAGGTGCGCTCGGGCGAGGCGGAGCTGAGCCGGATCACCGGCGCCAAGTCGCCCTCCGGCACCCCGCTCGACGGCGGGCCCGCCGTCCCCCGCCCCAAGAACGCCAACGCTCCCTTCCGCGGCCTGGGCACCAGCAAGGACCCCTCCCGCGGCGCCGGCGGCAGATCCCGTAAGGCCGGAGAGGCCCGCAAGCTGGCCGAGGCCCGCAAGGCCGCCCTCGTGCGCCGCAACGGCTGAGATCCGCGGGGCCGTTGCGGCGCCGGCCCGGCCCGGCCCGGCCGGCGTGAAAGCATGACAAGCTGTGCCTGCCCGCCCACACCCGAACCCAGGAGGTCACCATGACCGCAGAGCCCGTAACGACGGAAGGTTCGGAGCCGGCCGACCCCGAGACGTCCGCCGTGGCGCCGGACGCCGACGGCAACTACGACCTCAAGCGCAAGTTCCGCGAAGCCCTGGCCCGCAAGCAGGGCGCGCAGACGGACGCGGCCGACGGCGCCGCCAACCCGAACGCGCCGAAGGTGCGCGCGGCCCACGGACCGGCCTCGAGCCAGCGCTCCTTCCGGCGCAAGAGCGGCGGCTGAGCCGGTCCCGGCGACCGGCCCCGCTGACCGGGCCGGGGACCGGGCCGGTGTGAGTCCCGGCACACCGGGTGCCCCCTGACCCGGGCATACGAACGGTTGTAGGCTCCTGACACGCCCTTGACCCGCACAACGCGGGCAGGGAGCAGACACATCTTGGGAGTCCCTCCGTGCTTCGCACCATGTTCAAGTCCAAGATCCATCGGGCCACCGTGACCCAGGCCGACCTCCACTACGTCGGGTCCGTCACGATCGACGCCGAACTGATGGAGGCCGCCGACCTGTTGCCCGGCGAGCTGGTCCACATCGTCGACATCGACAACGGGGCCCGCCTGGAGACGTACGTCATCGAGGGCGAGCGCGGCTCCGGCGTCATCGGGATCAACGGGGCGGCGGCCCATCTGGTGCACCCCGGCGACCTGGTGATCCTCATCAGCTACGCGCAGGTGACCGACGCGGAGGCGCGCGGCCTCGTGCCGCGCGTGGTCCACGTCGACGCCGACAACCGCATCGTGGAGCTCGGCGGCGACACCTCCGCCCCCGTGCCGGGCAGCGACACCGTCCGCCCGCCGCACGCGGTCCCCGCACAGACCTGACGGGGCGGGGCCGGTCCGACGGGGCCGACAGGGGCGCTCCGGCCGGCTCGGCGTCCGGCGCCACCCGAATGCGTGGGCCCTGCGCGCGGGGGCACACGGACCGGGTGAAGCTGGTGCCGAATCGTTCCCGACCGCTGGAGCACGCCATGACCCAGCCGCCCGTCCCCGACCCGCTGCCGCCGCCCACCCCGCCGGTGCCCCCGCCCGTACCGCCGCCCAGCCCCGTACCGCCGCCGAACCCGGCGCCCGTACCCGAGCCGGAACCCCAGCCGCAGCCGGGTCCCGCCGGACTGTGAGGCGCCGCCCCGGCGCCGGCGGTCCGGCGCCGACGGCAGCGGGGCGGGGGCGACGTGACGGACGGGGCGGGGGATCGGTCCGAAACCCTTGTCACGCACGGTGGCCCGCCCTTACCGTGGGCGACTGCCGATGCGTTCGAGGGGGGCCGGCCCATGGCCGTACGAGGGACACGCGGGAAGCACCGCAGGTATCAGCCGAGCCGGATCAACCGTGCTTCGCTCACCGTCACCGCCGGCGGCGCCGGCATGGCCCTGCCGCTGATCGGCGCGGGCACGGCGCAGGCGGCCTCCCTGGACGTCTGGGAGAAGCTCGCGGCCTGCGAGTCCTCGTCCAACTGGCAGATCAACACCGGCAACGGCTACTTCGGCGGTCTGCAGTTCAGCCAGGCCACCTGGGAGCGGTACGGCGGCACGCACTTCGCGCCGCGCGCCGACCTCGCCTCCAAGGACCAGCAGATCGCCGTCGCCGAGCGCGTGCTCAAGGGCCAAGGGCCCGGCGCCTGGCCGGGCTGCGCCCCGCGCGCCGGACTCGAACGGGGCGGGGAACCCGCCGGGATCGCCCCGCAGACGGAGGGCGTCCGCCCCCTGACGAACGTCGCGTTACCCACCCAGCGGACCGCGTCCGCGAGCCCCACGACCGTGCCGACCGTCCGCGAGATGTACACGGTCACCCCCGGCGACTCCCTCTCGAAGATCGCCCGGGAGCAGCGGGTACTGGGCGGCTGGCCCCGCTTGTACGAGGCGAACCGCAAGGTGGTCGGCGCCGACCCCGACCTGATCCACCCCGGCCAGCGCCTCACCCTCCGCATGGCCGCGCCCGCCGCGACGCCCACCAAGCCGCCGTCGCAGGCGGGGCCGCAGCAGAAGCCGCAGTCCCAGCAGAAGCCGAAGACCCAGCCGAAGCAGACGGCCAAGCCGCAGACGCCGGCGAAGCCGCCCGCCACGGCGACCCCGAAGCCCCCGACGGCCAGGCCGGCGCCCACCCGCCCCGCCGCGCAGCCGGTCGGCCGCCCGACGCCGAGGCCGGTCACCCCCTCCACCAAGCCGTCCGCCAAGCCGTCCGCCAAGCCTTCCGCGAAGCCCCCGGCCAGGCCCGCGGCGCGCCCCGCCCCGAAGCCCGTCACCAAGCCCGCCCCCAGGCCCGCGCCGAAGCCCGCCAAGGCCCGCTTCACCTCGCCCGTCGCCGACTCCGACGTCGGCACCCGCTACCGCGTCCAGGGCTCCTCCTGGTCCAGCGGATACCACACGGGCGTCGACTTCCCGGTCCCCACCGGCACCTCCGTCCGGGCCGTGGCCACCGGAAGGGTCGTCTCCGCCGGATGGGGCGGGGCCTACGGCTACCAGGTCGTCATCCGTCACCAGGACGGGCGCTACAGCCAGTACGCCCACCTCTCCGCCCTCACCGTCCGCGAGGGACAGCGGGTCGACACCGGTCAGCGGATCGGCCGGTCAGGGTCGACCGGCAACAGTTCGGGACCGCACCTCCACTTCGAGGTGCGCACGGGTCCCGGGTACGGCTCCGACATCGACCCGATCGCCTACCTCCGGGCCCGTGGCGTGTCGATCTGACCCGGAGGGGGCATCACCCGACGGTGCGTCCCCCCGGGGCCGCGCCGGCCCTTCGCGAACCGGTCCCTCGTGCGCCGGCCGGTTGCGGGCCGACTCGGCGCCTGCCCGCCGATCGCCTGCCGGTCCGTCGCCCGCCGGACGGCCGGCCGCCAGCCGGTCGACGGTGAGCCGCACCAGGCCGCCCGCCGCCACCGCGCCGCAGATCAGCGCGGCCACGGCGCCGGCCGCCCCGTAGCGGAAGGACTCGCCGAACAGGGTCAGGCCGACCACCGCCGCGATCACCGGGTTCACCACCGTGACGGTGGCCAGCGGCGCGGCCAGCCCCGCGTCGCGGTACGCGGCCTGCGAGAGCAGCAGCCCGGCGACCGCGAACGCGGAGAGGACCAGCACACCGGTCGACTCCGCCAGCGGGGCGTCCGCCGTCCACTCCTCCGCCACCGTCTTCGTGAAGACCGAGGCCATGCCGAAGGACACTCCGGCCGCGGCGGCGAGGGCCATGCTGCGCAGCACCGCACGCCGCACCACATGCGCGAGCACGAACAGCAGCGCGACCGCGCCGAAGGTGGCGGCCGCCAGCACGTGCCCCGCGTCGTCGGACAGCGCCCGCGGCGCGTCGCCGGCCGTCAGGCTCAGCAGCCCGGCCAGACCGACGGTCGCCATGACCGCCCCCCGCCAGGCCGTGCGGCCGGTCCGGCGGCCCACGAGCAGCGCCGCCATCGGCAGCGCGAACACGATCGTGAGGGCGCCCAGCGGCTGCACCAGGCTGAGCGGCCCGTACGCGAGCGCCGCGACGTGCAGGGCCGCGCCGAGCCCGTTCAGCAGCACGGCGCCCCACCACGCCGGACGGCGCAGCGGGGCGTACTGGAGACCGGTGGCCGAGGCCGCGACCCGTTCCTGCACGATCGCCGCGGCCGCGTAGGCGACCGCGGAGACCAGCGAGAGCAGGACGGACAGCAGGAGGGGGCTCATACCTCCACGATCTCTCTTCCGGGCGTCCCCGTCGTCGTACCCGGGAACGCGGGCACGCGTACCGCGGAGGGAGTACGCGGCCGGCCCGTACGCCCAGCGGTGTACGGGCTCACGGGCCGGGCCCCCACAAGCCCGACCCCCGCAGGCCGGGACCCCGGCACGGTCAGGACGGGTGGAACGCGACCTTTCCGCTGTCCAGGTCGAAGCGGGCACCGACGACGGAAGCCCGGGAGAACACCCGGTCCCGGGCGAGCCGGCGCCGCACCCGGTCCACCTGGGCCCGGACCGTGTTCTCCACCCAGTCGCCCGGCAGTCCGCGGGTCGCCCGCGCGGCGGGGGTCAGCTCCTCGACCACCCGCGCCAGATGCCCCGCAACGGGCTCCCCGGTCCGTACGTGCTCCACGGCCGCCGCCGCGGCCCCGCAGCGCTCGTGGCCGAGCACCACGATCAGCCGGACCCCCAGCTCGTCCACGCCGAACTGGAGGGAGCCGAGCACCGCCTCGTCCAGGGCCTGGCCCGCGGACCGCACGGTCAGCAGGTCGCCGAGGCCCTGGTCGAAGACGAGCTCGGGCGGGACGCGCGAGTCTATGCAGCCGAGCACGATGGCGAAGGGGTGCTGGGCCACGGCGACGGACGCCCGCCACGCCGCGTCCTCGTGCGGGTGCCGCTGCCGGAGCGCGGTGTAGCGGGCGTTGCCCGCCCGCAGCTCGGCGAGCGCGGCGGCCGGGCCGAGGGGCCCGGCGGGCCGGCGCGGGGCGGGGACGGCGTGGGCGGCCGCAGCGGCCGGGGCGGCGGCGGTGGTCAGCGCGGCGAGGCCGAGCGCGAGCAGACCGCGGCGGCCGGGGGCGGACGGAGATGTCATGGCGTTCATGGCCCGAGCGTGGTCGGGCGGTGCCCGCCCGGCGGTAGGTTTGGTCGAGTCATGACCGGTTCCTGACCGGAAGTGTCCGTGTCCATGGGATGCGGCATACGAGCGCGCCGGGACGCCCCGGCCGCCGGCCGGGAAGGCCGGCCGGGACCCGTCGGCCACGGACGTCGGCCGGGACCCGTCACCGGCCACGAGGGCACGTACGGACGCCGTGGCGGCGACCGGAGCGAAGGGGGGCGCGGGGATGGATCTCGCCGGGGTGGATCCCGACGACAGCACGGCGATCGGCGGCTTCTTCGCCCTGCGCACCACGGCCCCCGACGGCGGCGGCGCCCATCAGCCCCTCGCCCGCCTCTACGCGGGTGCCGACGACGCCCCGCTGACCGCGCGCGTCGACCGGGTCGCCGCCCGGCTCGGCGCCCCCGAGCGGCGGGTCGGCGCCTCCGTCGCCCATCTCGGCCTGGCCGCCCGGCTGTGGTCCACCGCCCTCGGCCCCGCCGCCCTGCACGGCCGCTTCCCCGACCTGACGCCCGCCACCCTCCACTGGGACGGCGCCCTGACCTCGCCCGACGACCTGTGGTGGTCCGGCACCGGGACCCGCCCCGCCACCGTCGCCGAGCTGCGCGCCGCCGTCCACGAGGCCCACCTCGTGCCCCTGCACGCGGCCTTCGCCCGCGACGGCCGGATCTCCCCCCGCCTCCTCTGGGGCAACGCCGGCTCCGCGCTCGCCGGGGCGCTGCGCGAACTCGTCCGCTGGGCCCGGGCCCACGACCGCCCCGAGGCCGCCGAACGGGCCGCCGCGCTCGTCCACGGGCTCTTCGACCATCCCGACCTGGCCCGCACCGTCCGGGGCCCCGCGCTGCGCCGTACGAGCTGCTGTCTCTACTACCGCTGCCCCACCGGAGGACTGTGCGGCGACTGTGTGTTCGACCACCCGCCCCGAACGGGTTTGGAGCGGCGGCCTCCCGCTCCGTAAAGTTGCGGATTCGGGAGTACCGACGTAATGCAGGCGCGAGCGATCGAGGAACGACGAAGGCCATGACGGTGACTGAAGAGACCCAGGAGTACGGGCCGGGCATCGACCCCGAGCGCCTGGCCGTCTGCCTGAGCGTGCTCGACGAGCTCGACAAGCTGGAGGTCGACCACCCGGACGCGATCGCCGTCCGCCGCGCCACCGCCGGCATCTACCGGACGGTGAAGCAGCGCCGCCGTCAGGAGCGCCGGGCCGCGAAGACCGCCCACGACAAGGCGGTCACCGAGGCCACCGCGACCGGCTCCGCGCAGCGCATCGACGACGAGACCGAGGGACTGCTGCCCTCCTCCGTCACCGAGGAGGGCCGGATCGCCGGCATACTCCAGCGCCCCCGCTCCTGCTACGTCTGCAAGACGCGGTACGTCGAGGTCGACTACTTCTACCACCAGCTCTGCCAGAGGTGCGCCGCCGAGAACCGCACCCGGCGCGAGGCCCGTGCCGACCTCAGCGGCAAGCGGGCCCTGCTCACCGGCGGCCGGGCCAAGATCGGCATGTACATCGCCCTGCGGCTGCTCCGGGACGGCGCGCACACCACCATCACCACCCGCTTCCCCAAGGACGCCATCCGCCGCTTCAAGGCGATGGAGGACTCCGCGGACTGGATGCACCGCCTGGAGGTCGTCGGCATCGACCTGCGCGACCCCGCGCAGGCCGTGGCCCTCGCCGACCAGGTCGCAGAGGCCGGGCCGCTCGACATCCTCGTGAACAACGCGACCCAGACCGTGCGCCGGCTGCCCACCGCGTACGCCGCCCTGGTCGAGGGCGAGAACGCCCCGCTGCCCGCCGGCGAGCTGCCCGCCCACCACGTCATCGGCGCCTTCAACTCCGGCGCCGTCGGCGAGCTCGTCGGACCGGCCGGACTGCCGGCCGGCGTCAGCGGCCTCGACGCGCAGGAGGTCGCCGACCTCGCCCTGGTCGCCGGCAACGCCAGCGTCGCCCGGCACCTCGACGGCACCGCCATCGACGCGGGCGGCCTGGTGCCGGACGTCGTCGAGACCAACACCTGGGTGCAGACCATCGAACAGATCTCCCCGGTGGAGCTGCTCGAGACGCAGTTGTGCAACTACACGGCCCCGTTCATCCTCATCAGCAAGCTGCGCCCGGCGATGGCCGACGCCGCGGCGAAGGCGGCCAGCCGCCGCGCGTACGTCGTCAACGTCTCCGCGATGGAGGGCGTCTTCAGCCGCGGCTACAAGGGCGCGGGCCACCCGAACACCAACGCCGCCAAGGCCGCGATCAACATGGTGACGCGGACCAGCGCCCAGGAGATGTTCGAGACCGACGGCATCCTGATGACCTCCGTCGACACCGGCTGGATCACGGACGAGCGCCCGCACTTCGACAAGCTCCGCCTCGCCGAGGAGGGCTTCCACGCCCCGCTCGACCTGGTCGACGGCGCGGCGCGGGTCTACGACCCGATCGTGCGCGGCGAGCAGGGCGAGGACCTGTACGGCGTCTTCCTGAAGGACTACGCCCCCGCGAACTGGTGACCCCGCGGGCCCGGGACGGGCCCGGAAATGATCGATGATCGGGCGTCTGAGCTCGGCAAACGGGCCAACGTCACCCGATCGCGTCACACTTTTGTGCCCCATAGAGCGCTGACGCGCTCATCTGGTTAGTCTGAGGTCCACGGTCGGCCACCGGGGTTTCACCGAACCCTCACGGCCGGCCAGGGGACTGGCCTTCCGACCAAGGCCGCGGTCCCGCCCGCAGAACGGCGCCACCGCGACCGAACGGCCTCTCGTCCCCCATTGGTACGCGACACAAAGGAGTGCGCGGTGACACCAGAACTGACCAAGCAGGAGCAGCCTCCGGCCGAACCGACCGAGCGTCCACGCCGGTCCGGAGAGCTCGGCAGCCTCGAAGTGTGGGCCCGCTCGGCCCCCATCCGGCTCGCCGGCTACGAGGACGACCTCGCCGAGCCCCACATCCTGCCCGGCATCGACTGAGCCGCGACTGCCGCGCTTCCCGTGCCCCCGGCCGATCCCTCGGCCGGGGGCACGGGTGTGTCGAGGGTCCGGCGGGGCCGTCGGTCAGTCCCGCAGCCGGACCGGCGGCATGTACTCCCGCAGCAGCGTGCGGTGCCACCAGGCCCCGGTCGACCGCAGTTCGCGCCAGGTGGTGAAGCGGTAGCGGTAGAGCCGCGCCCGGATGTGGGTCGGCGGGGCGTCCGGGAACGGGTTGTGGCCGAGCAGTCGCAGGGTGGCGCGGTCGCCGGCGAGGAGCCGCTCGACGAACGGGCCGAACCAGTCGCGGGCGTAGGCGGGGGAGAGCGCCGCGAACCACATCAGCCAGTCGAGTCGCAGGTGGTACGGCGCGAACTGGCGGGGCAGCCGGCGGGGATCGCCCGGCTTGCCCTTGAAGCCGTACTCCCTCCACTCGGTGCCCGGGCGCGGATCCGGGTCGTCCGTGCCCTCGATCACGATCTCGTCGCGCACCCGGCCGACCGTGCCGAAGGCGCCGTAGGTGTTGACCAGGTGCAGCGGGTCGTAGGAGCGGTTCATCGCCTGCCGCCGGGAGAGCAGGTTGCGGGCCGGCCGGTAGCTGCGGAAGAGGATCAGGGCGGTGGCGGCGCAGACGACGACCACGTACCAGAGCGGCGCCTCGGGCTGGGGGTGGTCGCCGACGAGGAGCGAGCCGTCGACGACCGAGAGGGCGAGCACGATGGTGAGCCAGTTCAGCCAGGCGAAGTTGCCGGAGAGGACCAGCCAGAGCTGGGTCACCACCATCAGTCCCGCCGCGGCCGTCGCCACCGGCTGCGGGGCGAAGAGCAGGACGGGCACGCCGAGCTGCACCACGTGGTTGGCGGCGCACTCGACCTTGTGCAGCGGTCCGGGCAGGTGGTGGAAGAACCAGCTCAGCGGGCCGGGCATCGGCTGGGTCTCGTGATGGTGGTGGAGGCAGGTCAGGTCGCGCCAGCAGCGGTCGCCGCGGATCTTGATGAGCCCGGCGCCGAACTCCACCCGGAACAGCAGCCAGCGCAGCAGGAACAGCACGAGCACGGGCGGGCCCGTGTCGTCGTTGCCGAGCAGGACGGCGAGGAAACCGGTCTCCAGGAGCAGCGACTCCCAGCCGAAGGAGTACCAGGTCTGCCCCACGTTCACGATCGACAGGTACATCGCCCAGATCAGCAGCCACAGCAGCATCGACACGGGCAGCGGCACCGCGTCGCCCGCCCCCGCCATCAGCGCCAGGGCGAGGGCGGCCCCGCTCCACGCGACCGTGGCGAAGAGCCGGTCGGAATAGCGCCACTGGAACAGGCTGGGCGCGCGCCGGGCCGGGACGGCGCGCACGAAGTCCGGCACCGGCAGCATGCCGCGCTCGCCGATCAGGGCCCGGAACTGGAGGCCGGCCGAGACGAACGCGACCAGGTACAGACTGGCGAGCCCGCGCTGGAAGACGATCCGGCTCAGCCAGTAGTCGGGGGCGGTGAACCACTCCATGACGTCCGCGTGCGGCGCGGGGCGTCAGCGCTTCTCGTCGTCCGCCGTGCGCTCACCCTCCGCCTGGGACGGGGTCGTGCGGGTCACCATCGGATGCAGGTGCGCCTTCTGCTGCGCGTCCATGTCCTCGTCGAGGCGCTCTCCCTCGGCCTGCGAGGGGCTGGTGTACTCGTCGTACTGGCTCATGGCCGCCTCCTTCACGGAGTACGCGGGAGTACAGAAGGAGCGTAACGCGTCCCGCGCTCCGCGACGAGGGCGGCCAGGGTGCGGCCCAGGCGACGGGCGTAGGCGTGCTGGAGGGCGCGGACGACCGGTCCGCCGAGCCGGGTGTACCAGACGGCGGCGCGGCTGAACGCGGTGATCGTGAACCACACCGTGCCGTCCTCGTGCAGGTCGACCACGAAGGACTCCTCGCCGCGTTCCGGGTGCCCGGCCCGGGTTCCGTAGGCGAAACCGGTGCTGCGGTCGGTGTACGCGGTCCAGACGACCTGGCAGGGGGCCGTGAACCGGACCGGCCCGAGGCCCATCGAGACCTCCAGGGTGGCCCCGGGCTCGGCGCGCTCCGCCGCGCTGTCCACCCGGGCGCCGGACGCGCGGTGCATCGCCCAGGTGGTGACGGCGGCTCCGGCGGCCGCGAAGTCCCGCCGCCCGTGGCCGACCCGGACGGTGTGGTGCAGGTGGTGGTAGCCGGCGGGCAGCGGGCCGGTGCGAGTGGCGCCGACCTCGGGGTAGTGCGGCCCGGCGGTCCTGCCGGTGCCGAGGGTGTCCGAGAGGCTGCGGACGAGTCGGGTCATGCCGGGAGCTCCGTTCGGTGGGCGGGGGAGGGGGCGGTGGTGGGAGTCGGGAGAGGGGTCACGGGAGCGGTGAGCGGGGTGGCGGACGCGTCGGCGGTACGGGTACGAAGAGGGCGCCGCGTACCCGTACCCGGCCGGGCGGCCCGCAGACGGCGCCAGGCGAGCAGCGAGCAGAGCGCGAAGCCGAGCGCGTTGCCCAGGCCGTGCGTGGCGGCCGTCCAGGTGAGGGTCGGGTGCGGAAGCCCGGTGGCCTCCCCGACCGCCCAGGCGAGCGCGAGCAGCATGGTGGCGACGAGGACGGCCGCCGACACCCCGAGCAGGGCGCGGGTGACCGGGTCGGGGGCGCTCGGCCGCAGCTCGCGCCAGGTGGTGAGGGCGACGGCCCACATGCCGGCGGTGAGGACGAGCGCCCCGGCCAGTTCGGCCCAGTCGTCGACGAAGTAGCCGAGCAGCACGAGCAGGGTGCCGAGCGGCACGCTGAGGGCGGCGAACCGGGACGCGGGGCCCTCGGCCGTACGGCAGACGAGGCCCGCGACCAGGGCGGCGGCGAAGCCCGCGAAGTGGAAGTGCGGCACGGTCAGGGCGAGGATGTCGAGCTCGAAGCCGAACAGCTCGTGGCCGGCGCGTTCGGCGACCAGGGCGACCCCCGCGACCGCCGGGCTGCCGAGGGCGGTGAGCACGGCCACCTCGGCCGGGGCCAGGGACCTGGTGAGCGCGAGGCGGACCGGGGCGTGCAGCGCGAGCGCCAGGGTGGCCAGGGCGTAACAGCCGGCCAGCGCGGCGGCGAGCGGGGAGCGGGGGAGCCAGAGGGAGACGGCGCCGGGGAGGGCGAGAAGCGGCCAGAGGCGGGCCAGGAGCCTGAGGCCGGCCGCCTGGGGGCCGTCGACGAGCCGGAGCCCGGCGGGGACCACGACGAGCATGCCCAGCATCACGATCGTTCCGACGAGCACCGACATGACACGCCCCTCTGTTGAACACGTTCAACGCCTTCGATGGTGAGCGTAGCCCCACCCTTGAACGCGTTCAAGGGTGGGGTCGGTGACAGGGCGGCGGCACGGCTGCGGGGCCGAACCGGATGGACGCGCCCCGATTGCGAGCCTCCGCGCCCTGCGGCAGACATGAAGGGACGACTCGGGGCGAACAGGCGGGAGACCCAGGTGCGCGACGCAATCCGACGACGGCCCACGCGGCCCGCGGCCGGCGCGATCACCGCGCTGGCCTCGGCCCTGCTGATCGCCGGCTGCTCCTCCTCCGAGCCCGGCGGACCGGGCGCGGAGCGGACCGCCGCCGCGGCCGCCGTCCGCGAGGTACTGCTCCTGCCCGCCGCCTCCCCGGGCCCCGCCCCCTTCACCCCCTCCACCACGCAGGAGGGCGCCCCGGTGAACCGGGGCGCCCCGCCCGCCACCGGCGTCGGGGACCCGGCACCGGCCGGCCGCCCGCTCACCGGCGCCACCCCCGGCCTCTACGGCGGCACCCGCTCCCTCGCCAGTTGCAACGTCGAGCAGCAGATCGCCTTCCTCACCGCCGACCAGGGCCGCGCCCGTGCCTTCGCCGAGGCCGCCGGCATCCCCGAGAGCAACCTCGCCGGCTGGCTGCGCGGCCTCACCCCCGTCCTACTGCGCGCCGACACCCGGGTCACCAACCACGGCTTCCGCGACGGCGGCCCCACCGCCTTCCAGTCCGTCCTCCAGGCCGGTACGGCCGTCCTCGTCGACCCGTACGGGACGCCCCGGGTCCGCTGCGGCTGCGGCAACCCGCTGCGCGCCCCGGCCGCCGCCCAGGGCGCCGCGCACGCCGGACAGCCCTGGCCCGGCTACCGACCCGACCGGGTCGTCGCCATCACCCCGACCACCACCGTCGTCACCCGCCTGGTGATCGCGAGCACCGCCGACAACACATGGATCGAGCGGAAGACCGGCACCGACGGCGACCAGGACCGCCGCCCGGACGTCCTGCCGCCCTGCGCCCCCGCCTCCTGCGACCTCGTCGGCGCACCGCCCGCCCCGCTGCCGGACGCCCCCGCCCCGCAGCCCCCCGCCACCCCCTCGGAGCCCTCGCAACCCTCGGAGCCGTCGGCGCCCGAGGCACCCGGCGTGCCCACCCCGGAAGCCCCCGCCACCCCCGACGCCCCCGCCACCCCGGACGACGGCGGCACCGCACCCGTCCCCGACGCCCCCGTCATGCCGGACGCCCCCGACGCGCCCGTGCCCGACGGGCCCCAGGAGTACCCGCCGCAGGAGCCGCCGCCCTCCTTCGAGGAGCTGTTCCCGGACGAGACCGCGCCGCAGCAGCCCGAGACCTTCGAGGGCTGAAGTGGCCGCCGTGGACGCGTTGTTGCCAAGCTGTTGCCGATCTTCACCGTGCGCGGCGGCGTGGCTGCGCCTAGCGTGGCCACCATGAACGCGGGCAGAGGGGGCGGGGAGGCGGCCGAGCGGTGCCGCTGCGCAGCGGGGACGGACGGACCGGCCTGCTGCTTCCTCCATGAGTTCGGCCGGGAATTCCGGATGGGCAGCTTCGACTGGGATCTGGCCACCGGCCGGATGATCATGGACGAGGGCGCCCTGAACGTCTTCGACATGGCACCCGGCGAGTACGACGGCGACCCCAGGACCCTCGGCTCGCGCGTCCTGTCCGACGAGAGCCGCCGCCTCGACGCCCTGGTCGCCCAGGCGCTCAAGGACGGCAGCGAACGCTACGGCGCCTACTTCCGGATCCGCACCCGCGCGGGCGTCCAGCGCTGGACGCACACCCAGGGCCTCGTCCGGCGGGACGAGGAGGGCCGCCCGGTCCGTATCGTCGGGGTCGTCCGCGACGCCTCCGAGGAGCTCACCGAGTCCGCCGCCCGCCTCGGCCTCGACGAGGGCCGCCGGCAGCGCACCAGCGTCGTCGAGGGCATGACGGCCGCCCTCGCGCACGCCCGGACCGTCCAGGACATCATCGACCTGCTCAACGACTCCCAGGGCCTGGAGCACTTCGGCGCCGCCAGTCTCGTCATGGGCCTCCTGGAGGCCGGGCGCATCCACCTCGTCGCCGAAGGGCCCGACGGCGCCTTCGTCCCCGGCACCCGCTTCACCCGCGTGGACGAGCCGTACCCGATGAGCGAGGTCGTCCGCACCCTGCGCCCCCGCTTCATCGAGTCCGCGGAGGACTTCGCCGCGTCCTACCCGATCCTGTGGCCCCACATCAGCGGACTCGGCATCACCTCCGCCGCCTACCTCCCGCTGATCGCCCAGGCCCGCCCCATCGGCGCCCTCGGCCTGCTCTACAGCGACCGCACCGGCTTCAGCGCCGACGAGCGCAACCTCCTCGTCGCCCTCGGCAGCTCCATCGCCCAGAGCCTCCAGCGCGCCATGCTGTACGAGCAGGAGCACGACCTCGCCGAGGGCCTCCAGCAGGCGATGCTGCCCCGCCGCATCCCCGACGTCCCCGGCACCCAGATAGCGGTCCGCTACCGCTCCGCCCGGCTCGGCCGCGACATCGGCGGCGACTGGTACGACATCATCCCGCTGCCCGGCGGCCGGGTCGGCGCCGTCATCGGGGACGTCCAGGGCCACGACACCCACGCCTCCGCCGTCATGGGCCAACTGCGGATCGTGCTGCGCGCCTACGCGGCCGAGGGCCACACGCCCGCCACCGTCATGGCCCGCGCCTCCGTCTTCCTCCACGAACTCGACACCGAGCGCTTCGCCACCTGCACGTACGCGGAGGCCGACCCGGCCACCGGCCTCGTCCAGATCGTGCGCGCCGGCCACGTCGACCCGCTCGTCCAGGACCCCGACGGCACCGCGCACCGGATCGCCGTCGAAGGCGGCCTCCCGCTCGGCCTCTCCGCCGAGTTCGGCCGGCTCGACTACCCGGTCACCACCGTCGAGCTCGACCCCGGGCACACCCTCCTGCTGTACACCGACGGCCTGGTCGAGAAGCCGGGCGCCGACCTCGACGAGGGCCTCCAGTGGCTGTCCTCGCTGGTCAAACGGGGCCCACGGGACCTCGCCCAGCTCGCCGACCACCTCTGCGACGTCGTCGACGAACGCGGCGGAGAGGACGACGTCGCCGTCCTGCTGCTGCGCCGCGAGGGCGTCCACCCGCCGCAGGCCGGCGGCCGCCTCCAGCAGCACGTGGGCCAGAACGACCCCGAGGCGCTCCGCTCCGCCCGCCACATGATCCGGGCCGCCGTACGGGCCTGGGGCGCGGGCAGCCGCTCGGACGAGATCGAGCTGGTCGCCGACGAGCTGACCACCAACGCCCTGATGCACACCGACGGCGGCGCCATCGTGACCCTCCGCATGCTGGCGGGCCCCGACCGCCGCCTCCGCGTCGAGGTCGAGGACCGCTCCAGCGCCCTCCCCCGCCGCCGCGAAGCGGGCGACTCGGGCGTCTCCGGCCGCGGCCTGCTGCTCGTGGACCGCATCTCCGACGTGTGGGGCGTGGAGCCGCGCGGCAGCGGCAAATGCGTCTGGTGCGAGTTCACGACGGAACCCCCGGGCCCCTGAGGACCGGGCCCCACCGGCCGTCTCTCCGCCGACCGGGCAGCGACCCGCCGACGGCACGGCCCTCTAGCCCGTGAACCGCTGGACCTGCTCCGCCCGTCACGGCCCCCGCCGGCCCGGCTCGCCGACCCGCCCTCCGCCGCGCGCTCGTCGCGCCCGTGCGGCAGGCTGTTGGCATGCCCGAGTTGCCCGAGGTGGAAGCCCTCCGCGTGTTTCTGGACGAGCAGCTCGTGGGCAAGGAGATCGCCCACGTGCTGCCCGTCGCGATCAGCGTGCTCAAGACGTACGACCCGCCGCCGAGCGCGCTCGACGGGGAGCGGGTCACCGCTGTGCGCCGGCACGGGAAGTTCCTCGACATCGAGGCGGGCGGGCTGCATCTGCTCGTGCACCTCGCCCGGGCCGGGTGGCTGCGGTGGCAGGACGTGCTGCCCTCCGGGCCGCCGCGGCCCGGCAAGGGGCCGCTGGCGCTGCGGGTCGCGCTCACCGGCGGCGACGGCTTCGACCTCACCGAGGCCGGCACCACCAAACGCCTCGCCGTCCACCTCGTCCGGGACCCCGCCGACGTCCCCGGCGTCGCCCGGCTCGGACCCGACCCGCTCGCCGACGACTTCGACCTCGCCGCCTTCACCGCCCTCCTCGCCGGAGAACGGCGCCAGATCAAAGGCGCGCTGCGCGACCAGAGCCTCATCGCCGGCATCGGCAACGCCTACAGCGACGAGATCCTGCACGCCGCGAAGATGTCGCCGTTCAAGCCCACCCAGAACCTCACCGACGAGGAGACCGCCACCCTCTACACGGCCCTGCGCACCACCCTCGCGGACGCCGTCGAACGCTCCCAGGGCCTCGCCGCCGGCCGCCTCAAGGCCGAGAAGAAGAGCGGCCTCAGGGTGCACGGCCGCACCGGAGAGCCCTGCCCGGTGTGCGGCGACACCATCCGCGAGGTCTCCTTCAGCGACTCGTCCCTCCAGTACTGCCCCACCTGCCAGACCGGCGGCAAACCGCTCGCCGACCGTCGTCTGTCCAGGCTGCTCAAATAGTCTCCCGCCCATAGGCGCACCGCCGCGCATAGACTCCCGCGCATGCTGCGCGTACTGGCCGTCGACGACGAGGCGCCGGCCCTCGGGGAACTGCTCTACCTGCTCCGGGCCGACCCACGGGTGCGCAGCGCCGAGGGCGCCGGAGACGCCACCGAGGCGCTGCGCAGGATCGGCCGCGCCCTGGAGGCCGGAGCCGACGGCGACGAGGGCATCGACGTCGTCTTCCTCGACATCCACATGCCCGGACTCGGCGGGCTCGACCTGGCCCGCCTGCTCGGCGGCTTCGCCCGGCCGCCGCTCATCGTGTTCGTCACCGCCCACGAGGGCTTCGCCGTCCAGGCGTTCGACCTGGAGGCCGTCGACTACGTCCTCAAGCCCGTGCGCCGCGAACGCCTCGCCGAGGCCGTGCGCCGCGCCCACGACCTCGTCCACGTCCAGGCCCACGCACAGGTACACCCCACGGCCGCCCACCCCGCGCCCGCACCCGCGCCCGCGCCCCCCGAGCAGATCGCGGTCGAGCTCGGCGGCGTCACCCGCTTCGTGTCCGTCGACGACATCGCGTACGTGGAGGCGCACGGCGACTACGCCCGCCTGCACACCGACCACGGCAGCCACCTCGTCCGCATCCCGCTCTCCACCCTCGAGGAACGCTGGGCTGCCCGCGGCTTCGTCCGCATCCACCGCAGCCACCTCGTCGCCCTGGCCCGCATCGACGAGCTCCGCCTCGACGGCGGCACGACCACCGTCCGCGTCGGCCACGCCGAGCTCGCCGTGTCCCGCCGCCACGCCCGCCAGCTCCGCGACCTGCTCCTCCGCCGCGCCGGCGCCTGACCGGCGACCGAGCCGCGGCGCCCCTACCGGGCCCGCACCCCTTCCGCGTACACTCCACGGGCCCACCGGACCGTGAGAGAGCGGACGCCCATGTCCGAGGACCCCCAGCGCCGACCGCGGCGCGAGACCGTCACGTACGCGACGGCCCTCGCCGGCGGCCCCGTGCCCCGGCCGCGGCCCCACCACGCGCCCGCCCGCTCCGAGATCAGCGAGCAGACCACCCTCGGCCACACCTACGTCCGCTCCCTGATGCGCAGCCAGCTCCGGGCCGCCCTCACCGGCCTCGGCGCCCTCGCCCTGCTCGTCGGCTCCCTGCCGCTGCTGCTCGCCCTGCCCGCGCCCGAGGCCGTCGTCTGGGCCGTGCTCGGCGTCGGCGTCCACCCGGTCGTCTGGGCCGTCGCCCACTGGTACGTGCGCCGCGCCGAACGCAACGAACGCGACTTCACCGGCCTCGTCGAACGGTGACCGGCCGCACCGGGGGCCCGGCCCGATGAACCAGACCCACGCGATCGCCGCCGTCACCGCCGTCGTGCTCGCCACCGTCCTCATCGGCGGTCTCGGCCTGCGGATCTCCCGCACCACCTCCGACTTCTACGTGGCCTCCCGCACCGTCGGCCCCCGCCTCAACGCGGCCGCCATCAGCGGCGAATACCTCTCCGCCGCCTCCTTCCTCGGCATCGCCGGGCTCGTCCTCGTCCAGGGCCCCGACATGCTCTGGTACCCGGTCGGCTACACCGCCGGCTACCTCGTCCTGCTGCTCCTCGTCGCCGCCCCGCTGCGCCGCTCCGGCGCGTACACGCTGTCCGACTTCGCCGAGGCCCGGCTCGGATCGGCGCGCGCCCGCCGCGTCGCCAGCCTCTTCGTCGTCGGCATCGGCTGGCTCTACCTGCTGCCCCAGCTCCAGGGCGCCGGGCTCACCCTGGAGATCCTCACCGGCGCCCCGGACTGGGTCGGCGGACTGCTCGTCGCCCTCGTCGTCACCGGCATCGTCGCCGCCGGCGGCATGCGCAGCATCACCTTCGTCCAGGCATTCCAGTACTGGCTGAAACTGACCGCCCTCCTCGTCCCGGCGCTCTTCCTGGTCGCCGCCTGGTACGGCGACGGCGCCCCGCGCGCCCGCTTCGACGCCCCCGCCGTCTTCCGCGACCACACCTCCGTCCGGGTCGCCGAGACGGTACGGATCGAGGTCGACGCCCCCCTGACGCTGACCGTCACCGGACGCGTCGACGACCGGGCGTACGCGCACGCAGGCGTCACCCTCGCCCCGGGCACCCACCGCGTCGAGGGCGGCACCGAACTCGCCTTCCCCGCCGGCGCGCCCGTCCCCGAGCGGTCCGCCACCGGCGCCGACCCGCTCGGCTGGTCCCAGCCCCTGGCCGGCGGCCGCGACGGCCACCAGTTGTACGCCACGTACGGGCTGATCCTCGCCACCTTCCTCGGCACCATGGGCCTGCCGCACGTCGCCGTCCGCTTCTACACCAGCCCGCACGGCCGGGCGGCCCGCCGCACCACGCTCGTCGTGCTCGGCCTCGTCGGCGTCTTCTACCTGCTGCCGCCGCTCTACGGCGCGCTCGGCCGGATCTACACCCCCGAACTCGCCCTGACGGGGGCCGCCGACGCCGCCGTGCTCGTCCTGCCGGAACGGATGCTCGCCGGTGTCCTCGGCGACCTGCTGGGCGCGCTCCTCGCGGGCGGCGCCTTCGCCGCCTTCCTGTCGACCGCCTCGGGGCTGACCATGTCGGTCGCCGGCGTCCTCGCCCAGGACGTGCTGCCCTCCCGGGGCGCCCGGCACTTCCGGCTCGACTTCCGGCTCGCGAGCCTGCTCGCCACCGCCGTGCCGCTGAGCGCCGGACTCGTCGCCTCCGAGGTGCCGGTCGCCGACGCCGTCGGCCTGGCCTTCGCCGTGTCCGCCTCCTCGTTCTGCCCGCTGCTCGTCCTCGGCATCTGGTGGCGGCGGCTCACCCCGCCGGGCGCCGTCGCCGGACTCCTGCTGGGCGGCGGCTCGGCGCTCGCCGCCGTCATGGCGACCCGGGCCGGGCTGCCGCCGGAGGGCTGGCCGCACACCCTGCTGGCCTGGCCGGCCGTCTGGTCGGTCCCGCTCGGCTTCCTCAGCATGATCCTCGTGTCCCTCGCGACCCCGCGCAGCATCCCGGCCGGGACGCCGGCGATCCTGGCCCGTCTGCACCTGCCCGAGGAGATCGCCGGCAAGGCGCTCCCCGTCGGCGGTGAGCGGTGACCGGCATCGAACTGGCCGCCGCGGGCGCCGTCGGGGCGGTGCTCCTCGCCGCCGGCTTCGTCCTCGGCCACCTCGCCGCCCGCCGCGGACGCCCCTCCGCGGAACTCGACCTCGGCACCCCCGTCGAACGGGCCACCTTCCACACCCTGCACACCGCCTCGCTCGCCGCGCCGCCGCTGCGCGCCGGCCTCACCGAGGACACCGCGCGCAAGGCCGCGGGCCGGCTGCGTTCGCTGCTCGGCACCGAGGCGCTGTGCCTGACCGACCGGGGCGCGGTCCTCGCCTGGGACGGGCCCGGCGAGGCACACCACCGCGAACGGGCCATGCGCCTGGTCGCCGAGACCCTCGCCTCGGGGCGCGGCCGGTCCGCCCGCACCGGCTGCGACGACGACTGCGCCGACCCCGAGTGCCCGCTGCGCTGGGCGGTGGTCGCCCCGCTCACCGGCGAGGACGGGGTGCTGGGCGCGCTCGTCGCGTACGGCTCACGGGAGTCGGCGGTCCTGGTGCGGGCGGCGACGGAGGTGGCCCGCTGGGTCTCCGTCCAGCTCGAACTGGCCGAGCTCGACCGGTCCCGCACCCGGATCGTCGAGGCCGAGATCCGCGCCCTGCGCGCCCAGATCTCCCCGCACTTCATCTTCAACTCCCTCGCCGCCATCGCCTCGTTCGTCCGCACCGACCCCGAGCGGGCCCGCGAACTGCTCCTGGAGTTCGCCGATTTCACCCGCTACTCGTTCCGCCGGCACGGTGACTTCGCCCAGCTCGCCGACGAACTGCGGGCCATCGAGCAGTACCTGGCCCTTGCCGGGGCCCGGTTCGGCGACCGGCTGAAGGTGACCCTGCGGATCGCCCCCGAGGTGCTCCCGGTGACTCTGCCCTTCCTGTGCCTCCAGCCGCTGGTGGAGAACGCGGTCAAGCACGGCCTGGAGGACTCGGCCGAGGGCTGCCGGGTGGTGATCGCGGCCCGTGACGCGGGCGCCGAGGCCGTCGTCACCATCGAGGACGACGGGGTCGGCATGGACCCCGAGGCGCTCCGCGCGATCCTGCGCGGCGAGCGGGCCCCGTCCTCGGGCCTCGGCCTGTCCAATGTCGACGAGCGGCTGCGGCAGGTGTACGGGCCGGAGCACGGTCTCGTCATCGAGACCGGGATCGGCGCGGGCATGAAGGTGACGGTACGGATCCCCAAGTACCGCCCCGGGGTGCACCCGACGGCCTGACCGCGCGGCCCGCACGCGTCCGGCGGGCCGGCACGGTCCGGCCGGTCAGCACAGGTGCAGGGCGAGATGGCCCAGGGCAACGCCGACCTGCCAGGCGGGCAGCCACACCTGCCGCTCCTCGTCGACGCTGCCGAGCCCGGTGAGCCCGGCCAGGTCTGCGGCCCGCAGCTCCGTCGCCCGCAGCCGCCGCCAGGTGTCCCGGGCCAGGGCGGCGTCGGGCCCGTCCGGCGGCGCCTCGTCGAGCCGGGCGGTGACCCAGGCGGACCAGGGGTGGTCGTGCGCGGTCCGGCGCAGCCAGGTGCCGGTCCCGGCGCCGGAGAGCAGGATCGTGAGGGCGAGGGTCTGCACCCCGGCCCGGAACTCCAGCGAACCGGGGCCCGCGAGCCCGCTGGTCCGCATCACATCGTCGGCGACGTATTCGGCGCACAGCCAGTCCATGGGGACGGCGAGTCCGCCTCCGCCGGCGCCGTTCGTGCTTTCGGGCAGCACCGTTTCCACCTCTCCCGGACGTCCTGGACGAGACCCCGGGGACGAGCCTCCTCCGAGAAGGGCGTGCGCGGGGCGCATTCGCTCAACTCGCCCGGGTGGATTCGGACACGGGCCGCCCCCGGATCGATGCAGGTGGGAGCCGTGTGACGAACGGTAACTCCAGGGGCGCGCGGGGCCGGTCCGACCGGGAAGCGGGCCGGGGACATGGGGCCGGTTCAGCCCAGGAGCGCGTACACCGCCGTGGCGTGCGCGGCGGTCTCCTCGGTGCCCTCGGCGGTCATCGTGATGTCCGCGAAGGCCATCCGCTTCCCCGCCTTGGTCAGCCGCGCCCGCACCAGGACGTCCGTGCCGACCACCGCGCGCTGGAAGCTGATCGACTGCTGGACCGTGGTCATCGGGACGAAGCCGCCGCGGGCGGCGGCCACCGCGATCACCGTCGCCGTGTCGGCCGCGGCCATCAGCGCCTGGCCGGAGAGCCCGCCGCCCTCCCGGGCGAGCCGGTCGGACCAGGGCAGCCTGAGGACGGCCTCGTGGCCGTCGACGGAGTCCACGGAGAGCCCCAGGTCGAGCACCCAGGGGGCGAAGTTGTCGGAGAGGACCTTTTCGGCGGCGGCGAGAGTCAGCGTCACGACGGTCATTGTGGGGTCGCGGCGGTGTGCCGGGCAACGGCCGCGCGGCGCGGCGGCCGGTAGCCGGGGAGCCGGTGGCCGAGCTGGCGCAGGGCGTAGTGCGAGCGGGACTTGACGGTGCCGGCCGGGATGCCGAGGTCGGCGGCGGCCTCGTTGACGGTCAGTCCGTGGAAGTAGAGCCGGACCAGGACCGCGCGGTGCTCGGGGCTGAGGCCGCGGACCGCCGCCCGGACGTCGAGTGCCGCGTCGCGTGACTCGGTGGTGTCGGCCGGGGAGGCGGTGAGGGCGAGCATCCCGTCGCCGATCTCGGTGGGCCGGGAGAGCCGGGCGCGGCGCGCGTCGATGGCGAGCCGCCGGGCCACCGTGAACAGCCAGGGCCGCATCGACTCGTACGGGGAGTCGAACGCCTCGGGATGCAGCCAGGCCCGGACCAGGGTCTCCTGCGCCAGGTCCTCGGCGCGCTGCCGGTCGCCGTGGGTGAGGCCGAGGAGGAAGGCGAGCAGGGCCTGGCCGTGCTCGCGCTGGAGTTCCCTCAGGGCCCGCTCGTCGGTGGTCGCCGTCGGCCTCGGTGCCGTCACTGCCGTTCTCATGACGCCGTATACGAACGCATTTGGGCGCCGGGGGACAGGGAACGGACGGATGTCTGCGACGAACGGTCGCATCGAGCGGTGAACGGTTCGGCGAGCGGTCACGGCACCGGTGGCCGGAATCCTTGCGTCCGATTCAGCGGGTTTTGCCCTGCTCTGCGGCAATGACCCTTGACTGGGGCTTTCGCCCGCTGTGAATTCACATGAACAGATGTTCATCCCATGAATCAGCGGAGTTCGGCAGATGACCCCACGCACCAGACCCGGCGCGGCGGCCCTCGCCGCCGTCCTGCTCGCCGCGGCCACCGGCTGCGCCGCCGCGGACCGTACGGCCCCCGCCCCGGCGGCCCCGAGCAAGGCGCCGCACCGCCCCGCCGCACCCGGGGGAGCGTCCGCGCCGGCCCCCTTCACCCTGGTCGCCTCCGGCGACGTCCTCCCGCACGACTCGATCATCCGCCAGGCCGCCGCCGACGCCGGTGGCGCGGGCTACGACTTCCGCCCCATGCTCTCCGGCGTCAAGCCCGTCGTCTCCGGCGCCGACCTGGCGATCTGCCACATGGAGACCGTCTACGGCAAGCCGGGCGGCCCCTACACCGGCTACCCCGCCTTCAAGTCGCCGCCCGAGATCGCCCAGGCGCTCAAGGAGACCGGCTACGACTCCTGCTCCACCGCCTCCAACCACACCCTGGACGACGGGGCCGCCGGACTGCGCCGCACCCTCGACGCCCTCGACGAGGCCGGCGTCCGGCACGCCGGCTCCGCCCGTACCGCCGAGGAGGCCGCCCGGCCCATTCTGCTCGAGGCGGGCGGCGCCACCGTCGCCCAGCTCGCCTACACCTACGGCACCAACGGCTATCCGCTGCCCGAGGGGCAGCCCTGGGCCGTCAACCTCATCGACGAGCAGAAGATCGTCGCCGACGCGCGGGCCGCCCGCAGGGCCGGCGCGGACGTGGTGGTCGTCTCCCTCCACTGGGGCACCGAGTGGCAGACCGCCCCCGACGAGCGCCAGCTCACCCTCGGCCGGTCCCTCACCGCCTCGCGCACCGGCGGCCGCCCCGACATCGACCTCGTCCTCGGCACCCACGCCCACGTCCCGCAGGCGTACGAGAAGGTCAACGGCACCTGGATCGTCTACGGCATGGGCGACCAGATCGCCGGGGACATGATCAACTACGCGGGCTCCTACGACCCCCGCGGCAACCAGGGCACCCTGGCCCGCTTCACCTTCGGCCCGCCCTCCACCCGCGGCGGCCGGTGGGAGGTGACCCGGGCCGAATTCCTCCCGCAGTACTTCGACACCGCGCGCGGCCGCGTGGTGAACCTCAACGCCGCCATCAAGAAGGGCGAGAGCCGGTACACCGAGGTCCGCGACACCATCCGCCAGGTCGTCGAGGGCCGCGGCGCCGTCCAGGACGGACTGGTCATGGGGGAGTAGCCCCGCCCGCCTCCCGGGGGCCTACGGAACGACCGTCACCGGCCAGCGGCCCGCCTTGACCAGACGGACCGCGACCGAACCGACGAACCGGTGCCCGGCCGACTCCGAGGCCCCCACGACCACCGCGTCCGCCTTCAGCTCGTCGGCGGCCGAGACCAGACCCGCGTACGCGTCCCCGCGGAAGGTGTGGAACTCCCAGCGCACCCGCCAGACCTCCCGCACCTTCTCCGCGGCCTCCCGGATCTCGGCCACCAGACCCTCGGCGATCTCCTCCGTGGCCCCGGCCACCGGTGCGCCGAGCGCCGCGCCCGCGGCCATCACCGGCTGCACGTAGACGAGGGCGAGCAGCGCGTTCTGCCGCCGGGCGAGACCGGCCGCGTACGCCGCCGCGCGCAGGGACGAGCCCGAGCCGTCCACCCCGGCGACGATCACTTTCGGGCCGTCCGTACCCCGCTCGAAACCGCTCACCCTTCGAGGTTATCGGCTCATCAGGTGCTTTCGGACGGGCGGCCGGTGTCGCTGCGCGGGCCGGGCCGTCCTCCGTTCGCACCATTGGTCATGAAAAAGGATGAGACGACGACAGGGCGACGGTCGCTGCTGCGCCTCGCCGCCGCCCTCGGCGCCACCACCGCCGTCGGGGTCTTCACCACCGACCGCCTGACCGGGCCCGACGGCACGCCCGCCGCCGCCCCGGGCGGTCCATCCCCGGCCGGACCCGCCGCCGGTCCGACGGCCGGGGGCCCGCCGGGCGCCGCGGCGGGGCCGCAGGCACAGGCCGCCCGGCTGAGACCCTCCGCGTACCGGCTCCAGCCGATGACCGGCTACGCGCCGCCCGCCTTCCGCAAGGCGATCCCTCCCGTGCGCACCCGGCCGTTCCTCCATCTGACCGGTGTCGGACGCTCGATGGTGCTCACCTTCGACGACGGCCCCGACCCCCGCTACACCCCGGACATCCTGGCCGTCCTGCGCCGGCACGGCTGCCGGGCGATGTTCTTCGTCTGCGGCGAGATGGCGGCCGCGCGGCCGGACCTGCTCAAGGAGATGGCCGAGGACGGGCACGTGGTCGGCAACCACTCCTGGTCCCATCCCCTCGTCCCCAAGCTCCGGCCCTCCCGCATCCGTCAGGAACTCGGCTCCACCTGCGACGTCATCGAGCAGGCCCTCGGCGCCCCGCCGCTGTGGTACCGGGCGCCGTACGGGGCCTGGAACCGGCACTCGTTCGAGATCGGCGCCGAGCTGGGCATGGAGCCGCTCGCCTGGACCGTCGACACCCTCGACTGGAAGGAACCGCCCGCCGACAGCATCGTCCGCCGCGTCCTCGACGGGGCCGGCCCCGGCGTGATCGTCCTCAACCACGACGCCGGCGGCAACCGCTCCCACACCGTCGCCGCCCTCGAGCGCTATCTGCCCGAACTCCTCGACGCGGGCTACAGCATCACCGTGCCGCGCCGCTGAGGAGGGATACAGGAAGGGCCCCGGTGCCTGGTGCGCGCCGGGGCCCTTCCTCCTCTCGGGGGCGGTGCTACCGCGACCCCACCATCCGGGCGTAGACCACCACGTTGCCGTCGTAGCCGTGGGCGCGCGAGTAGCCGCCGCCGCAGGTGATGACGCGCAGTTCGGGCTGGCCGGTGTCCCCGTAGACCTGGACGCCGGGGAAGCTGTCCTTCGAGTAGACCTCGACCCCGTAGATCTCGAACACCGCCACCCGACCGTCGTAGCGGTCCACCTCGATGTGCTGGCCCTTCTCCAGGGAGCCGAGGCCGTAGAAGACCGCCGGGCCGGCCATGTTGTCGACGTGGCCCACCACGACCGCCGTACCGCGCTGGCCCGGCGCGATGCCGTTCTGGTACCAGCCGGCGAGGTTGGCGTCCTGGGCGGGCGGGGCGGCGATCCAGCCGTTCTGGTCGAGGCCCACGTCCATGATCGGAGCGGCCACCCGGATCGCCGGGATCCGGATCCGCGAGGCGGGCGCGAAAGGCAGCTCCTGGAGGCCGGCGACCGTGGGGGGCGGGCCGACCGGCCGGGCGGCCGGGCGGGCCGCGGCCGCGGGCTGGGGCGGGCCGGCCTCGAAGCCGACCCCGTTGCGCATTATGGCCAGGCCGGAGAGCATGACGAGGGCCAGCGCGCCCCAGGGTTGGCGTCTCCTGGCGGCTTCGAAGAGGCTGAAGTCCTTGGGGCTCATCGTTCTCCCTTGGTGGCGTCACGTGGAACGGTAAGGGCGGGGATACGAACCGGCGATCGGAGCGGGGCGAACGGGTGGCGCGGGCGGCGGAACGGGTCCGCGGGGCCCCGGACCGGGTGAACCGGGCGTCAGCCATCCGAGTCATCGTCAGATCATCGTCCTGACGCTCTGTGACCTGCGGCTCCGTCAGATTCCCACCCCGTTCGGCCGACATCCGGCCTCACCGGGGTGGCCCAGTGCCGAAATGCGCAGGTCGTCAGCGCTTGTGATGGTTCGTCATGGAAGACGTACTCGTCGAATCTCCCGGAGCACCGCTTTGGGGCGTCTTCCACTGGAGGTTCAACCATGCGTGCTGCACGCACTCTGGCGGTGACGGCGACCGCGTTCGCGGCGCTCGGGCTCGCGGCCCCCCTCGCCACCGCCACCAACGGGCCCAGCAGTGTCACCGTCGGTTCCTCCTCGGTCCAGCGGGGAGGTGACGGCTTCCACGTCAACGTCATGCCCTCCGCGGTTCACCAGGGGTCAACTCTCACGATCACCGTTAAGGGCTGCGCCGGGGGCACCGTCACCTCTGCCGCCTTCCCGACGGTCAGCCTTTCCGCGCCGTTCGGCGGGGTCTCGAGTGCCGTCGCCCGTGTCTACAACCACGCCACGCCCGGCGAGCACACCCTGACCGTCCACTGCACCAGCCCCAGCCGCGTGCTCACCCAGCGCTTCCGTGTGCTGGCCGGCCAGGGCACGACGGGCGGTCTGGGCGGCTCGCTCGCCCCGAGCTCCACCGAGATGGCGGTGGGCGGCAGCCTCGTCGCGGCCGCGGCGCTGGGCGGCGGCCTGTTCGTCGTCCGCCGGCGCCGCACGTCCGGCGCGGGGGTCTGACCGGCCGAACCTCCCGGTCGGCCCGCCACGCCCGTCGCCCCCGAGTCCTCTCTCAGGATTCGGGGGCGACGGGCGTGGGACGGGCCGGGGTGGTGGGCGGCGGTGCGGTTCGGGGCACCGTCGCCGCCGTCAGTGGCGCCGGCCGGCGGACGACCTGCGGCGGATCACCAGGACGGTGCCGCCGGCCGCCGCGAGCACCATGGCGCCGCCCGCCGCGTACGTCCAGGCGCTCGTGGAGTCCATCGAGCCGCCGAGGCCGCCCTGCACCCCGCGCGGGGGCGGGAGTAGCGTCGAGCTCGCCGTGGGGGTGGGGGTGAGGGTGGTGGGGGTGGCGGTCGGGGTCGGGAAACCGCTGATGGTGAGGTCGACGGTGCCCTGCACGCCGCCCGTGCAGTTGAACGAGACCGTGTAGACGGCACCCCGCTTGGCGTCGATGTCCACCGTGGCGGTGGCGGCGGAGCCCGGGGCGATCGTCACGGTGTCGAAGATGCCGGCCGAGGCCGTCGCCGTGCTCGCGCAGCCGGGGGCGCTCAGGGTGACCCGGCCCCCCGGTGCGACGACGGCGGGAGAGACGACGAAGTCGCCCGGGGCCTTCGCCCGGGCCGCCTGGGGGTTCGGCGCCGGAGCGCCGTCGGCGGCGACGGCGAGGGGGGCGGCCAGGGCGAGGGAGGCCGCCCCCAGGAGGGCGGTGGTGGCGGCACGTATCGCGCGCATGTCGGTGAGTCCTCCGGGTCCCGAGGAGCAGCCGCGGACGGGATATCCGCAAAGGGCAGGGAATGCACCTCGATGACCGAAACGCTAGGAGCCCTCTACCACAGCCGCGATCCCAGACGGGCGAATGGGGCACGCAGGTCCCCCGCACGGCCCACAGACAGGGCGCGGTCAGTCCGTGAGCCGCGGGAACAGATCGGTGAAGGGGCCTGCGGTCGCCGAGATGCCCCGCCCGTACGGGGCGTCGAAGTTCCAGATCAGGAAGAGCAGGAAGGCGATGAGCGCGCTGAACAGGCCGGCGAGCAGCAGTTCCCTTCCGGTGCGCCGGATCTGGAGGGTGAAGATCAGCCCCACCGTCACCAGGGCCCCGATGATGAGGCCGAACCACACCACCCCCGGCATCGTCTCGCCGGCACTCTGCCCGCGCGCCCCCCGGGCGTCGTCGGCGACCGACACCTGGTCCACCAGCGGTTGGTACGCCTGGCCCTCGAAGTCGTCGGCGGGCCGGTAGTCGGTCACGCTGCGGCGGACCTTCTCCAGGAGCTCCGTCCCCCGGTCGGTCAGCTCGCCGTGCTCCGCCATGTGCGGGAACTCCTCCTCGACGACGTACGACACGTACGCGTCGACATCGGCCCGGATCCGCTCCCGCACGGCCTGCGGATACACCTCCGCCCGCGCCGAGATCTCGTGCAGCGCCTGCGCCTCCTGGCGCACGGTCTCCTGGGCCGCGCTGCGCGCCTCCCAGACGCCGGCGATGGCGAGGCCGAGGACGATGGCGTACACCACACCGATCATCATCGTCATGTACTCGATGACGTCCGGGGTCTCGCTGGGGTCGTCGTCCTCGGGGATCCGGCGGTTGTTGATGACGACGATGGTGAGGACGACGGCGCACGCGGCGGCCATCGCGAGGGTCAGAACAAGCCATTCGGACACGGGTGCATCCCTCCGGAGGGATCAGCGGGAACGGGAGCGGAGGATCGCGGTCGCGAGCACCGCGGGGGCGATGATGAGCAGGGTCGTGGTGAGCACGTTCGGGGTGCTCTTCGGCTTCATCCGCGCCGCGCCCTTGTAGTGCGGCAGGGCGGCCGGTGCCGGCCGGGGGCGCACGGTCGGTGCGGGGGACGGCGCAGGCGGCGCCGGCGGCTCCGGCTCGGGAGCGGCCGGCGCGGGGCGCGCCGGTGCGGGCCCCGGCGCCACCGGTGCCGGCTTCGGCGGGGGAGCGGGCCGGGCCGTGGGCGGTGGCTCGGGCGCGGGCGGACGCGGCGTGGGTGTGGGCTTCGGCGTCGGTTTCGGCTTCGGCGGTTTGCTCGGATGGGGCGGGTGCGTGGGGTGGGGCGGATGCGGCGGGTGGGTCGGGTGCGGTGGATGGCTGGGGAAGCAGGGCCCCGGCCCGGCGGACACGATCGCGACGCTCGAACCGCCGGGACCGGTCGAGGCGTAGGCGCACGCGTCGGCGACCGCGGGCGGCGCGGGGGCGACGAGCAGCCACACCAGCGCGCCGGCCGCGAGGGACCGCGCCAGGAGCGATCCGTACCGGGTTTGACGTTTCCGCGTGTTCTGTCGTCTCACGCGTAGCCCAACGCGCCAACCGCCCCCTCGTTGCGGTCCGTTCGGAAGGAATTCGCGGCGCACGTGCCAATGGCGTGTGACCAAGAACGGATCGCGAATTTCCGTTTCTGCTCGCTCTCCCGGCGGGCGATCAGTAGCCTCAGCTCGAACGTCGGCGGCGAACACCTGGCCGCATCCCGTGGCGACTTGTTGGAGACTTGATGGAGCGTCCGGCCTGGGCTCCGCCGGGCATCGATATCTCGGTGCCGAGCGTGTCCCGTATGTACGACTTCTATCTGGGCGGCTCGCACAACTTCGAGGTGGACCGGGAAGCGGCCCGCAAGGCCATGGAGTTCCTCCCGGGTCTCCCCAAGATCATGCAGGCGAACCGCGCCTTCATGCGCCGCGCCGTACGGTACGCCGTCGACCACGACGTCACCCAGTTCCTCGACATCGGCTCCGGCATACCGACCTTCGGCAACGTCCACGAGGTCGCCCAGGCCGCCAGCGAGAAGGCCCGCGTCGTCTACGTCGACCACGACCCGGTCGCCGTCGCCCACAGCCGGGCCGTGCTCGACGGCGACGACCGCACGGCCGTCGTCGCCGCCGACCTGCGCAAGCCGCGCGAGATCCTGCTCAGCAGGGAGGCCGGCGAACTCCTCGACATGAACCGCCCGGTGGCCCTGCTGCTCGTCGCCGTCCTGCACTTCCTGGAGGACGAGGACGAGCCGTACGCGGCCGTCGCCGAACTCCTCGACGCGCTCGCCCCCGGCAGCCTCCTCGTCCTCACCCACGCCTCCTACGAGGGCATCCCGGTGTCCCAGGAGCGCGCCGGCGGCGCCGTCGGCGTCTACCGCGACATCCGCAACCCGCTCGTGATGCGCTCCCGCGAGGAGATCACCCGCTTCTTCGAGGGCACCGAGCTCGTCGCTCCCGGTCTCGTGTCGATGCCCCGGTGGCGGCCCGACCACCCGGACGAGGAGGAGGACCCCTTCGCCTTCTCCGGCTTCGCAGGGGTGGGGCGCAAGGCGTGAAGCTGCCGTCCCCGCCGGCCGGTTCCGTCGCCGACGGACCGGAGGACAGACTCAGACGGTTCGTCACCATCTGGAGCCGGGCCGTCTTCCCCGTCACCGCCACCTCGATGACCCGCCAGGAGTTGGAACAGCACCTGCTGCCGCCCGCCCGGGAGCTCTACGAGGCCCTGCACGCCCGGCCCTTCGACACCGCCCCCGCCCACCGGGTCGGCCAGGCCCTGGTGGCCGCCCACTGCACCGACCCCGACGCCCTCGCCCGCAGCCTCGGCGTCGTCGACGCCTACCTGGTGCTGTACTGCGCCGAGGACCCCGAGCACCGGGGAACCGCCGCCGCCCTGTCCACCGAGGAGCTCCGGGCCCGCTGCTCCCGGCTCCAGCACGCCATGGCCGCCGGCTTCGCCCAGGCCCTGCGCGAGCGGACCCTCGCCGAGCAGGAGTCCATCGCCCACTCGGCGCTCTCCGCCCGCAGCGCCGCCGAACTCGCCCTGCACGCCACCGAGAGCCGCTTCCGCGCGGTCTTCGACGGCGCCGCCATCGGCATCGGCATCGCCGACCTCGACGGCAACGTCCTGGAGGTCAACGAGACCCTCACCCGGATGTTCGGCGGCCTGGAGCAGACCGTCCTGTCCCGCAACATCGCCGACTGGGCCCACCCCGAGGACGGCCCGCACGTCTGGCGGCTCTACGACGAGCTGGTGCGGGGCGAGCGCGAGCACTACCGGGTCGAGAAGCCGTACTACCGCAGCGACGGCACCGTCCTGTGGACCAACCTCACCGTCTCCCTGCTGCGGGACGCGGCCGGCGCCCCCCAGTACCAGCTCGCCCTCCTCGAGGACACCACCGAACGCCGGCTGCTCAACCTGCGGCTGCGCTACGAGGCGACGCACGACGCCCTGACCGGGCTGCCCAACCGGACGCTGTTCTTCGAGCGTCTGGAGAAGGCCCTCGCGCCGGGCGAGGGCAGCCGCTTCGGCCTGTGCTACCTCGACCTCGACGGCTTCAAGGTCATCAACGACAGCCTCGGCCACTCCACCGGCGACCGGCTGCTCGTGGAGGTCGCCGACCGGCTGCAGAGCTGTGTCACCGCCCCCGGCGAGATGGTCGCCCGGCTCGGCGGCGACGAGTTCGTCGCCCTGACCACCGGACCCGGCACCGAACGGAAGGTCGCCGAGCTCGCCGACCGCATGCTCGCCGCCCTCGCCACCCCGATCAGCATCGACGGCCGCGAGCTGGCGGTGCGCGGCAGCGTCGGCGTGGTCGAGGGCCCGGCGGGCGAGCGGACCGCCGCCGAGGTGCTGCGCAGCGCCGACATCACCATGTACCGGGCCAAGTCCGCGGGCGGCAACCGCTTCGAGTACGCCGACGCCGAGGCCGACGCGCGGGCCATCACCCGCCACGGGCTGACCACCGCGCTGCCCGCCGCCCTGGAACGCGGCGAGTTCTTCATCGAGTACCAGCCGCTGGTCCACCTCGACGACGGCAGCGTGCACGGCGCCGAGGCGCTCGTACGGTGGTGCCATCCGCAGCACGGCGTCCTCGGCCCGGACCGCTTCATCCCGCTCGCCGAGAACACCGGCCTCATCGTGCCGCTCGGCCGCTGGGTGCTCCAGGAGGCGGTGCGCCAGGCCCGCTTCTGGCAGGACGGGGCCCCGGGCGGCCGCAAGGCGACCGGTCCGCTGCGGATCAACGTCAACCTGTCGCCGACCCAGCTCCACCACCCCGGCCTGGTCGCCGAGACCGTCGACGTCCTGGAGCGCTCCGGACTCGAACCGGGCGCGCTGTGCCTGGAGGTCACCGAGTCGGCGCTCATCGGTGCCGACGACGACCTGCTGAAGCCGCTGCGGCAGCTCGCCGAGATGGGCGTGGACATCGCCCTCGACGACTTCGGCACGGGCTACTCCAACCTGGCCAACCTCCGCCGGCTCCCGGTGAGCGTCCTCAAACTGGACCGCTCCTTCACCCAGGGCATGCAGCAGCACCCGGCGAACCCCGTCGACCTCAAGATCGTCGAGGGCATCGTGCACCTGGCCCACAGCCTGGAGCTCGCCGTCACCGTCGAGGGCGTCGAGACCGGCGCCCAGGCCCAGCAGCTCCGCGAGCTCGGCTGCGACACGGCCCAGGGCTGGTACTACGCCCGCCCCGGTGCCCCGGACCGGATCCACTCTCTGGTGCTGGCGGACGCGGTGTAGCCCCGAGGGCGCCCAGGCGCCGGGGGGACCCGCCCCCAGGGGGCGACCCGGTCGGCGGCTAGCCCGCGGACGTGCCCCGTCGGGTGGCCATGAGCAGTTTCTGCAGCTCGCGCGCCGCCCGCGGGGGCGCCACGTCGCTGCGGTGGGCCAGCGCGATGGTCCGGCGCAGGCCCGGCCGCGCCAGGGCGGTGACCCGCAGGTCGCGGCCCGCCCGGCCGGCCACCATCGCCGGGACGACGGCGAGGCCGAGCCCGGCCCGTACGAAGCCGAGGACCGCGTCCATCTCGCCGCCCTCCACCGTGAACGACGGCTCGAAGCCCTCCGCCCGGCAGGCCGCTACGGTCAGCTCCCGCAGGTCGTAACCGTGCCGGAACATCACCAGCGGCTGGTCGCGCAGATCCGCGATCCGCACCGGCCGCCGCGGCGCGGGCGCCGACGCCGAGGACACCACCACCAGGTCCTCGGTGAGCAGCTCCACCGTCGTCAGCGCGGGCGACGGCGTCGGCAGCGGCAGCACCACCAGCGCCAGATCGAGCGCGCCGCGCGCCAGTTCCCGTACGAGGTCGTGCGAGCCGCCCTCCTCGATGAGCAGCCGGATCCCCGGATGCAGGTCGTGGAAGGCGCGCAGCACGTCCGGCAGGAGGCCCGTGCACAGGCTGGGCGTCGCGCCGAGGCGCACCCGGCCGCGCCGCAACTGCACCAGTTCCTGCACCTCGTGCCGGGCCGTGTCCGTGTCGGCGAGGATCCGGCGGGCCAGCGGCAGCAGGGCCTCGCCCGCGTCGGTCAGGGCGATGTTCCCCCGGGCCCGGCTGAACAGCTCCGCGCCCAGCTCCTGCTCCAGGGCCTTGATCTGCTGCGAGAGCGAGGGCTGCGACACATGGACGCGCTCCGCGGCCCGGGTGAAGTGACGGGTCTCCGCGACGGCCACGAAATAGAGGAGCTGCTGGAACTGCATGACACCCACCCTACGCCGATCCATAGAAGATGCCTATGGAGATCAGCCGAACCATGTCTTGGACCTCTCAGGTCCTCCGGCCCTACCGTCGCTGGCATGGCTCTGGCAACCAAGACCGACCGGCAGTCCGGCCGGCCGCCCTCCCCCGCGCCGACCCGCGGATTCTGGGCGTCGACGATCGGCAAGAAGACGGTCATGGCCGTGAGCGGCCTGATCATGCTCGCGTACCTCGTCGCCCACGTCGCGGGCAACCTCAAGGTCTTCTTCGGCCCCGAGGAGTTCAACGCCTACGGCCACTGGCTGCGCGTCATGGGCGCCCCCGTCCTGCACCACCACTGGGGCCTGTGGATCGCCCGGATCGTGCTGCTCGCCTCCGTCGTGGCCCACGCCGTCTCCGCGTACCAGCTCAGCAGGCGCGACATCAAGGCCCGCCCCACCCGCTACGTCCACCGCCGCAAGGGCTCCTCCTACGCCACCCGCACCATGCGCTGGGGCGGCGTCATCCTCGCCCTGTTCATCGTCTGGCACGTCCTCGACCTCACCACCGGCACCCTGCACCCCGGCGGCTTCGAGGAGGGCAAGCCCTACCAGAACGTCGTGGACACCTTCTCCACCTGGTACGGCAACGTCGTCTACATCGTCGCCATGCTCGCCGTCGGACTCCACGTCCGGCACGGCTTCTGGAGCGCCGCCCAGACCCTCGGCGTCGGCAACGCCCGCCGCGAACGCCTCCTCAAGGCCGCCGCCAACGCCCTCGCGCTCGTGCTGACCGCGGGCTTCGTCTCCGTACCCGTCGCCGTCATGACCGGAGTGGTGAGCTGACCATGACCTCCCCCGACTATCGCCTCGGCGCCCCCCTCGCCGACACCAAGGCCCCCGCCGGCCCCATCGCCGAGCGCTGGGACACCCGCCGCTTCCAGGCCAAGCTGGTCAACCCCGCCAACCGCCGCGGCCACCGCATCATCGTCGTCGGCACCGGCCTCGCCGGCGGCTCCGCCGGCGCCACCCTCGCCGAACAGGGCTACCAGGTCGTCCAGTTCTGCTACCAGGACTCCCCGCGCCGCGCCCACTCCATCGCCGCGCAGGGCGGCATCAACGCCGCCAAGAACTACCGCAACGACGGCGACTCCGTGCACCGCCTGTTCTACGACACCGTCAAGGGCGGCGACTTCCGGGCCCGCGAGTCCAACGTCCACCGCCTCGCCCAGATCTCCGTCGAGATCATCGACCAGTGCGTCGCCCAGGGCGTGCCCTTCGCCCGCGAGTACGGCGGACTCCTCGACACCCGCTCCTTCGGCGGCGTCCAGGTCTCCCGCACCTTCTACGCCCGCGGCCAGACCGGCCAGCAGCTCCTCCTCGGCGCCTACCAAGCGCTGTCCCGGCAGATCGCCGCCGGCAACGTCGAGATGCACCCGCGCACCGAGATGCTCGACCTCATCGTCGTCGACGGCCGCGCCCGCGGCATCGTCGCCCGCGACCTCGTCACCGGCCGGATCTCCACCCACTACGCCGACGCCGTCGTCCTCGCCACCGGCGGCTACGGCAACGTCTTCTACCTCTCCACCAACGCCATGAACTCCAACGCCACCGCCGTGTGGCGGGCGCACCGGCGCGGCGCCTACTTCGCCAACCCCTGCTTCACCCAGATCCACCCCACCTGCATCCCGCGCACCGGCGACCACCAGTCCAAGCTGACCCTGATGAGCGAGTCGCTGCGCAACGACGGCCGCATCTGGGTCCCCAAGGCGAAGGGCGACAACCGGCCCGCGAACGAGATCCCCGAGGACGAGCGCGACTACTACCTGGAGCGCATCTACCCCTCCTTCGGCAACCTCGTCCCCCGGGACATCGCCTCCCGCGCCGCAAAGAACGTCTGCGACGAGGGCAGGGGAGTGGGCCCCGGCGGCCAGGGCGTCTACCTCGACTTCGCCGACGCCATCCGGCGGATGGGCCGCAAGGCGGTCGAGGAGAAGTACGGCAACCTCTTCGACATGTACGAGCGGATCACCGCGGAGAACCCGTACGAGGTGCCGATGCGGATCTACCCCGCCGTGCACTACACGATGGGCGGCCTCTGGGTCGACTACGACCTCCAGACCACCGTCCCCGGCCTCTTCGCCATCGGCGAGGCCAACTTCTCCGACCACGGTGCCAACCGGCTCGGCGCCTCCGCGCTCATGCAGGGCCTCGCCGACGGCTACTTCGTCCTGCCCGCCACCATCAACGACTACCTCGCCCGCCACCCGCACGCCGAGGCCGTCACCGACGACCACCCGGCCGTGCGCGAAGTCCTCGCCGAGACCGAGGACCGCCTCCACCTCCTGCTCGCCGTCGACGGCGACCGCACCCCCGACTCCTTCCACCGCGAACTCGGCGAGCTCATGTGGGAGTTCTGCGGCATGGCCCGCACCGAGGCGGGCCTGCGCAAGGCGCTGCGCCGCATCCCCGAGATCCGCGACGAGTTCTGGCGGCGCATCAAGGTCCCCGGGACGGGAGAGGAGTTCAACCAGTCCCTGGAGAAGGCCAACCGGATCGTCGACTACCTGGAGCTCGCCGAGCTGATGTGCCTCGACGCCCTCCACCGCGAGGAGTCCTGCGGCGGCCACTTCCGCGAGGAGTCCCAGACGCCGGACGGCGAGGCCGCCCGGCGCGACGAGGAGTTCTCGTACGCCGCGGCCTGGGAGTTCGCCCCCGACGGCGTCCCGGTGCTCCACAAGGAAGAACTGACCTTCGAGTACGTCCACCCCACCCAGCGGAGCTACGCATGAGGCTCACCCTGCGCGTCTGGCGCCAGAAGAACGCCGACGCCGAAGGCGCCATGGCCGTCTACGAGGTGGACGGCATCTCCTCCGACATGTCCTTCCTGGAGATGCTGGACACCCTCAACGAGGACCTCATCCTGCGCGGCGAGGACCCCGTCGCCTTCGACCACGACTGCCGCGAGGGCATTTGCGGCGCCTGCAGCCTCGTCATCAACGGCGACGCCCACGGCCCGGAGCGCACCACCACCTGCCAGCTCCACATGCGGTCCTTCCGCGACGGCGACACCATCGACATCGAGCCCTGGCGGGCCGCCGCCTTCCCCGTGGTCAAGGACCTGGTCGTCGACCGCTCCGCCTTCGACCGCGTCATCCAGGCCGGCGGTTACATCAGCGTCCCCACCGGCTCCGCCCCCGAGGCGCACGCCACCCCGGTCCCCAAGGCCGACGCCGACTTCGCCTTCGAGCACGCCGAGTGCATCGGCTGCGGCGCCTGCGTCGCCGCCTGCCCCAACGGCTCGGCGATGCTCTTCACCTCGGCCAAGGTCAACCACCTCGGCGTCCTCCCCCAGGGCGCCCCCGAACGCGAGACCCGCGTCCTCGACATGGTGGCCCAGATGGACGCCGAGGGCTTCGGCGGCTGCACCCTCACCGGCGAATGCGCCACCGCCTGCCCCAAGGGCATCCCGCTGCCCTCCATCGCGGCCATGAACAAGGAATGGCTGCGAGCGAGGCGGAAGGCCACCCGCCGCTAGGGGGGGGGCCGCTGGTAGCCTCCGTCGGGGTGTGGTGCACGGGGGCGGGACGGGGGCGGCGCAGTGGATCTGCCGGAGCGTGTGGGCGACTACACGGTGGAACGTGAGCTGGGCGCGGGCGGCATGGGGACGGTCTACCTGGCGCGGTCCCGAGGCGGGCGCACCGTGGCCGTGAAGGTCGCCCGGCCCGAGCTGGCCGCCGATCCGCACTTCCGTGCCCGGTTCCGCGCGGAGGTCGAGGCCGCCCGCAGGGTCGGCGGCTTCCACACCGCCCAGGTGGTCGACGCCGACCCCGACGCGGCCGCCCCCTGGCTGGCGACCGCCTACATCGCCGGGCCGACCCTGTCGGAACTGCTCGCCACCCGGGGCCCGATGGACGAGCCCGCGCTGCGTCTGCTCGGGGCGGCCCTGTCCGAGGCGCTGCAGGCCGTGCACGCCTGTGGTCTCGTCCACCGCGATCTCAAACCGGGCAACATCATCATGGCGGACGACGGACCGCGGGTGCTCGACTTCGGGATCGCCCGGGCCCTGGAATCGACCCGGCTCACCTCCACCGGAGCAGCCTTCGGCACCCCCGGTTTCCTCGCCCCCGAGCAGGCGCAGGGACTCCCGGTCGGTCCTGCCGCCGATGTGTTCGCGCTGGGGGCGGTGCTGGTCGCGGCGGCGGGCGGCAAGGCGTTCGGAGACGGTACGCCGATGGGGCTGATGTACCGGGCGGTGCACGAGGAGCCCGACCTGACCCACGTCCCCGAGGGCATCCGCCCGGTGGTCGCCGCCTGTCTGGCCAAGGACCCGGCGCAACGGCCCACGCCGAAGGGGCTGTTGGACCTGTTCGTGCCCGGCGCCGCTCCGCGGCCGACGGAGGTGACGCACCCGCCGACCCTGCCGGCCGGCGGGGACGTCCACCGCGCCGCGACCGTGGCCGCCCGGCCACCGGACGGCGCGCCCTGCCCCGCTCCTTCGCGCCACCCGGCCCCGGACCGGCAGGGCGGGACCGATCCCGCGCCGAGGAGGAAGAGGCGCACGAAGCCGTACGCCGCCGCAGCCGTGATCGTGCTCGCCGGTGCGGGCTACGGAGGGTACGAGTTCTCCGACCTGTCCTTCCCCGACGTCACCCACGAACTCGTCGCGCCCCCGAGCCTGTTGGGAGGCACGTACGCCCACGACGGCCGTCAGCCCCTCACCCCGGACGGGCCCTCGGACGGCTTCTTCGAGAGGGACGTGCGGAGCTTCACGGTCACGTACGTCAACACCACCGAGGGCCGCAAGTCCGAGTCGGTCAGAGTCCGGGGCAGGTTCGGCCGGTTCAAGTTCGTGGAGGAGAAGCGCGACAGCCTCATGCGGTCCTCGGAGAGGGGTGACGACGTCGTCGTCGAGGAGGCCACCACGAAGCGCCTCCCGGACGCGGGCGTGGACTTCCGCTGCGAGGCGACCACCAAGCAGACGCTGTGCGCGTGGGGAGACGCCAACACCGTCGCCGTGGTGACCTTCCCGAGCACGTTCACCGTCGAACAGGGGGCCGCGGAGACCCAGAGGATCCGCGACGAGATGCTCCTACCGGTCGCCGACGGCTCCTGACGGCTCCCGACGGGCTCCCGGGGGGCTCCCGGGGGTCCCGGGGGGCGCCCTCGTCCCGGCTCCCGGTTCGGCTTCCGGTTCGGCTTCCGGGGTGACCGGCGCGGCCGCCGCGGCCGTTACGGCGCGAGCCGGGCCGCCAGATACGGCGCCGTGCGGCTTCCCGCCGCGCGGGCCACCTCGGACGGCGGGCCCTCGGCCACGATCCGGCCTCCCTCGTCGCCGCCGCCCGGGCCCAGGTCGAGGACCCAGTCCGCGGTCGCCACCACGTCCATGTCGTGCTCGACCACCACCACCGTGTGGCCCGCGTCGACCAGCCCGTGCACCTGGCGCATCAGCACCTCGACGTCCGCCGGGTGCAGCCCCGTCGTCGGCTCGTCCAGCACGTACAGGGTGTGCGCGCGGCGCGGTCGCTGGAGCTCGGAGGCCAGCTTGATGCGCTGCGCCTCGCCGCCGGACAGCTCCGTCGCCGGCTGGCCGAGCCGCAGATAGCCGAGGCCCACCTCCAGCAGCGTCCGGAGGCTGCGGGCCGCCGCCGGGGTGTCGGCGAAGAACTCCGCGGCCGCCTCCACCGTCAGGTCGAGCACCTCCGCGATCGTCCGGCCGCGCAGCCGCACCTCCAGGGTCTCCGGGTTGTAGCGGGCGCCGTGACAGTCGGGGCAGGGAGCGTACGTGCTCGGCAGGAACAGCAGCTCCACGGAGACGAACCCCTCGCCCTGGCAGGTCTCGCAGCGCCCGCCCGGCACGTTGAAGGAGAACCGGCCGGCCTTGTAGCCGCGCGCCCGCGCCTCCTCCGTCGCCGTGAACAGCTTGCGTACGACGTCGAACAGCCCTGTGTACGTGGCCAGGTTGGAACGCGGGGTGCGCCCGATCGGCTTCTGATCGACCGTCACCACGCGGGCCACGCGCGCGTCCTGCCCGGAGGCCGCCTTCTCGGTGAGGGCGCTCACCAGCGTCGACTTCCCCGATCCCGACACGCCCGTGACGGCGGTCAGCACCCCCAGCGGGAACGCGGCGTCGACACCGCGCAGGTTGTGCCGGGTGACCGGACCGGTGCGCAGCAGGCCGGCGGGCTCGCGCACCGCCCGCCGCGGCACCGGCTCCCGGTCGAAGAGGAAGCGCCGGGTCGCCGAGTCGGCCACCTGCGCGAGCCCCGCCGGCGGGCCGCTGTACAGCACCCGGCCGCCGTGCTCCCCGGCCCGGGGGCCGACGTCCACCAGCCAGTCGGCGTGCCGCACCACGTCCAGGTGGTGCTCGACCACGAACACGGTGTTCCCGGCTGCCTTCAGCCGGTCCAGAACCACGAGCAGCGCCTCCGTGTCCGCCGGGTGCAGTCCCGCCGACGGCTCGTCGAGCACGTACACGACTCCGAACAGCCCCGCCCGCAACTGGGTGGCGAGCCGCAGCCGCTGCAGTTCCCCGCTGGACAGCGTCGGGGTCGCCCGGTCCAGGCTCAGATAGCCCAGGCCCAGCTCCGTGACCGTCGCGATCCGTGCCACCAGGTCCTCGGTGAGGACCCGGGCGGTCTCGGAACCGCCGGACGCCGCCCCCTCTGCCGCCTCCGCCAGCTCCGCCAGCGGCAGGGCCGCGAGCTCGGCGATCGTACGGCCCGCGAAGGTCACCGCCAGCGCCTCCGGCCGCAGCCGGCTGCCGCCGCACGCCGGGCACGGGGCGCTGGTCAGGAACCGCTCGGCCTTCGCCCGCAGCGTCGCGCTCTTCGAGTCCGAGAAGGTGTGCATCACATAGTGCCGTGCGCTCATGTACGTGCCCTGGTACGGGCGCTGGATGCGGCCCGCCTCCCGGACCGGGTGGACCGTCACCACCGGCTGCTCGTCGGTGAAGAGGATCCAGTGGCGGTCCTCGGCGTCCAGCTCCCGCCAGGGCCGGTCCACGTCGTGGCCGAGCGCGGCGAGGACGTCCCGCAGGTTCTTGCCCTGCCAGGCCCCCGGCCAGGCGGCGATGGCGCCCTCCCGGATCGACAGCCCAGGATCGGGCACCAGGAGCTCCTCGCTCGTCTCGTGCACCCGGCCCAGGCCGTGGCAGGACGGACACGCCCCGGCGGCGGTGTTGGGGGAGAAGGCGTCGGAGTCCAGCCGGTCGAGGCCCGGCGGATAGTCACCCGCCCGGGAGAACAGCATCCGCAGGGAGTTGGAGAGCGTCGTCACGGTGCCGACCGAGGAGCGCGCGTTCGGCGCGGCCCTGCGCTGTTCGAGCGACACCGCCGGGGGCAGCCCCGTGATCTCCCCGACCTTCGGCGCCCCCACCTGGTGGATCAGCCGCCGGGCGTACGGCGCCACCGACTCGAAGTAGCGGCGCTGGGCCTCCGCGTAGATCGTCCCGAACGCGAGCGAGGACTTGCCGGAGCCGGACACCCCGGTGAAGACGGTGATCGCGTCGCGCGGGATGTCGACGTCGACGCCCCGCAGATTGTGCTCGCGGGCGCCGCGCACGCGGACGTACGGGTCGGGGCCGGGGCCGGGGCCGGGGCCGGGGCCGGGGCCGGGGGCGTGGGCGTGGATGTGGGCGGTGCCGGGGTCGGGGGAGTGCTCGGGCATCCCTCGATCCTAGGAGTCCGCGGCCGCCGGAGGCCGACCGCCCGGCTCCGCCGCACCGCCGCTCTCCCGGATGGCCTCCAGACGCTCCAGGTGCTCCTCGCCCCACTCGCCGAGCGGGACGAGAGCGGTGACCAGCGACCGGCCGAACGCGGTGAGCGAGTACTCCACCTTCGGCGGCACCTGATGGTGGACCTCTCGGTGCACGAGGCCGCTCGCCTCCAGCTCCCGGAGCTGCAGGATCAGCATGCGCTCACTGATGCCGGCCACGGTCCGGCGCAGCTCGCCGAAACGCAGCGGTCCTTCGCCGAGCCAGAAAAGGATCAGCCCCTTCCATTTCCCTCCCATGACGTCGATCGCGGCGTCCAGACCGCAGGTATAGCTCCGCTTCTGCATCAAACCCCCACCCTCACTGAAAAAAATGTAAGTACCCGAGGAAATTGTAGGTACTTGTAGAAAAGTTGGTGCCGTCACAGCATGGTCGGGCGCAGCCATCCCCTACCGGCATCCGACAGGAGAAACCATGACCGGGCGACCCCGTACCCCCGTGACCGTCTTGGGACTGGGCTCGATGGGCCGTGCGTTGGCCGAGGCGTTCGTCGACGCGGGGCACCGGACCACCGTCTGGAACCGGACGGCGTCGAAGGCCGAACCGCTCGTCGCCAAGGGCGCCGTCCAGGCCCGCACCGTGGACGAGGCGGTCGCGGTGAGTCCGCTGGTCGTCACCTGCCTGACGACCTACGAGAACACCATGGAGGCCCTGGAACCGGCCGCGGCCACCCTCCGCGGGCGGGCCCTCGTGACGCTGAACAGCGGTGCGCCGTCCGGCGCCCGGCGGATGGCCGCCTGGGCGCTCGGGCACGGCGCCCGCCACCTCGACGGGGCGATCAAGAACGTTCCGTCCGCCGTGGGCGCCGACGACACCCTCCTGTACTACGCGGGCGACCGGACCGTCTTCGACGAGTTCGCCCCGACGCTACGGGTGCTGGGCGGCGACACCGTCCACCTCGGCTCCGACCCCGATCTCGCCGCCCTCTACGAGATGGCGGTCGGCGGCACCCTGCTGCCCGCGCTCGTCGGCTTCTTCCAGGGCGCCGCGGCCCTGCGGGCACGCGGCCTGGAGGCGGCCTCGATGGTGCGGTTCACCACCAAGTGGTTCGAGATGATCAACTCGGTGCTGCCGGTCTTCGCCGACGAGATCGACCGCGGCGACTACAGCGACGCCGCGTCCTCGGTCAACCTCTTCCTGGAGGGAGCCGCGCACGACCGGGAACTCACCGAGGAGGCGAACCTCGACGCCGAGTGGCACCGGCCCTTCCACGACCTGCTGCGCCGAGCCGTCGAAGCCGGCCACGGCGACCACAGCATCTCCGCCCTGACCGAGGTCCTCAGAAAACCCGCGCCCACCACCCCCGACCAGCCCCTGGGGGCGTGACCAGGCCACTGCAGGTGCCTTACGGCCGAGCCCCAGAGCTACTGGGCTGTCTCGGCCGACTCCTGGCTCAAGCGCAGTTCGTTCACCGCCTCTGCCGCTTCCTTGCGGACCTCGGGGTGGGGGTGGTGAAGGAACCGCTCGACGATCGGCAGTGCCGCCTGGTTGTGAGTCGAACCGAGGATTGCCAGCACGTAGTCCAGGAGCAAGGGTTCGAAGCCGTCCGCACCGACGGCGAGTGGCTCCACCACCCGGTAGGGAAGTTCGTAGTGCGTGGAGGCGATGCAGGCTGCGTGCAGCGCTGACTCCCGTACCGGGTAGCCCTCGTCAGCAAGCGCGACCGTGACGAGGCGCTCGACGGCCCGCTCGGCATCATCCGGCGTCAGGCGGCCCGTCTCCAGCACGTCGCTGACGACATCGAGGCAGAGGTCCCGGCGGCCCGCATCGGAGCCGTTCAGCTCCTCCCAGGCCGATTCGATCAATGCAGTCAGCCCCTGATACCCGTCCACGGCCAGAGCTTAGGAGACGGTCGCCATCTGTCACGTACTCGTTGAAGTGCTCAGCCAGGTAAGGATGAACGTGCTCAGCTTGGTGGACGGCAGCTTGCCGGCCTTGTCGCGGTAGACCTCAGAAAAGGAGGGCTCCTTGTTGCTCGGGTCGGAGAGAACGGATGATCGACGCATGGCCATGAACCGAGGTGCCTTCGACGACGTCCCGTTGACCATGCTCTTCCCTGTCCTGTCGCCCGCCGACGTGGAACCTCTGAGGCATGTGGCTCGGGCCGTCGATGCGGCTCGCGTCGACGGAGAGGGAGCGGAGTGGGAATGGGCACTGCAAAACGCGGTCTTCCCGGGCACACAGCCGTGGACGCCGATCATCCTCGGCCTGCATGTCATCGAGCATGCGGCTGGGAGCGATGAGCCGGAGTTCCAGCTTGAAGTGGTGTGGACAGACCAGGGCCAGCTCGCAGTCGACGCGGCGGTGAGCGTGGCCTGCTGGTGCGACACCGATCACGCCACCCATGACATCGACGCTCTCAGGCTTGTCGTCGGCGAGGAGAACTCGCTGCCTGGCGCCTTCCAAACAGGCACTGAGCGTGTGATCGGATGGCTGACCGACCCTCGCGACGCGGACTACTGGCGTGCCCGAGCGGGACTGCCCGCCCGCCAGCATTGCTAGGAAGCTGGCGGGGCGACGGATCCGGTGTCCGCGGCCTGATCGGCCCGCCAGGGCCGAGGTGGTTCTTGATCTCGTCGAAGACGAGCTCGATCTCCCGGCGTTCCGGGTAGAGCGCGACCAGCTCGGCGGCCGGATACTGCTCGGGGTCCAACAGCGTCGTGCCCGGATAGGCGACCTTCTCCTCAGCTTAAAAGCGATTGCATTGGCGTGACCAGGCCCCCGATTGTGCAACGGTGACGCCCCGGGCGGGCCCGGTCAGACCCTGGCGAGGCCCGCGAGGTGGGCGAGCCTGCGGTAGGAGTCGAGGAGGGCGGTTCGGTCGTACGTGCTCGTCGTCACCAGGATCTCCTGCGCGCCGGTCTCCTTCACCACCCGCGCCAGCTCCGCGGCGACCTGCTCCTCGGTGCCGTACACATGGCCCCGCAGGCCCGACGCGTAGAAGTCGCGCTGCTTCTCGGTCATCTCCAGGGCCTCGATGCGCTCCGGCGGGGCGAGGGGCGGGAAGACGCCCCGGGTGCGGGAGTACGCCATCGACCATGCCTCCGGCATGAGCATCCGGCGGGCCTCCTCCTCCGTCGCGGCCACCGCGACCGTGCCGGCCACGACGACGTACGGCTCGGCCGACCAGGCGGAGGGGCGGAAGCCGGAGCGGTAGCCGTCGATGGCCTCCAGCAGCCGGGACCGGCCCCGGAGGTCCCCGATGACCAGCGGCAGGCCCGCCGCCGCGGCGATCGCCGCGCCCTCACCGGTGGCGAGCACGTACGGCGGCACCCTCAGCCCCTCGGCGGGGCGGGCGTGCACCTGAGGGTGGGCGGTCTGCTCTCCGGTGAACCAGCCCAGCAGCTCGTCCAGTTGCTCGGCGAACCGGTCGGCGTCCTCCTTGTCACGGCCGAGGGCCCGCCGGATGCCGTCCGTGAAGCCGACCGAGCGGCCGAGCCCCATGGCGATGCGGCCGGGGAAGAGCGACTCCAGGACGCCGAACTGCTCCGCCACCACCATCGGCTGGTGGTTGGGCAGCATCACCCCGCCCGTGCCGACCCGGATCCGCGTGGTCGCCCCCGCCACCGCCGCGGCGAGCACGGTCGGCGCCGAGCCGGCCACCCCGGGCACGCTGTGGTGCTCCGACACCCAGAACCGGTGGTAGCCCCACGCCTCCGCCTCCCGGGCCAGGCGCACGGTGTCCCGCAGCGCCTGGGCCCCGTCCTCGCCCTCCCGGGTGCGGGAGCGGTCGAGGACGGAGAAGCGGACTCCGTCGAGGGACGCGGAGGACGCGGCGGCTGCGGAGGACTCGGTCATCGTCGTCATGGTGCTCACGCAGGGTTCAACACCGCGGGCCGCCGAGGATTCCCGGCCGGCCCCGGGACCGGCCGGGCCTGAGGCACGGACGGCGGGAGCCGAGTCGCCGACGAGGGCCATGACCGCGCTCCCGGGGAAGCGCGACGCGGCTCCCTCGTGGCCTTCCTGGCGCGGGCCTGGGGGAAGCGGCCGGGGTGGTCGGCGCCCAAGGCCGCAACCCCGGCCGCGCGCCGCCTCCCACTCGTCCCCCGGCGTGCCTAAGCTCCTTCCCATCGCGGAGAGTTGGGGGTGGAAACGTGTCCGATCGCGTCGTGCACCTGGGTCCGATGGACCGGGTGACCGTCCAGGTGCGGCGGCATCCCGGGGCGACCCTGTTCTCCGTGCTCAAGGACGTCTTCGCCGGGCACGGCCACGGTGTGCCACCCCTCTGGCGGGAGACCGTCCGCCGCGCGATCCCTCCGCGCGCGGCCGCCGTCGCCGGACCGGTGCTCGCCGCGCGTGACTGCTGGATACCCGACCGCATCGCACTCGTGGAGAATCTCCGCAGTCCCGACTTCCGGACCCTCGTCCAGGACCTGGACGAGACCGACCCGCACCTCCTGGCCGCCGAAGTGGCGGCGTACCACGCCACCGCCACGCCGCCGGGGTGGCGGCGCCTCCTCGACGACCCGGCCGGTTTCCTGACCGCGTACCGGCAGCTCGTCGAAGCCGCCTGGACGGCCTTCGCTCCGCTGTGGAAAGAGGCCGACGCGCTCATCGACAGAGAAACGGAGCGGATCGGGATCGCCGTCGTCACGGGCGGCCTGGACGGACTGCTGGCCGGCCTCGGCAGCAGTCTCCGTTACGAGACGGGGGCGCTGCGGCTGCCGCACGCCTGCCCCACCCACCTCACCGACCTGGGCCGCCGTCCCCTGGTGATGGTGCCGCTGGCGTCCGGGCCGCGCGCTCACATGTACGGCGCCGACCGCGGCGACGCGTTCTGGATCGGATACCCCGTACCGGGACTCGGCCGTCTGACAGGCCGCCGGCCCCGATCGCCCCAACCGGTGGGCGGGGTGGACGCGTTGGGAGCCGTGCTCGGCGAGGTCCGTGCGGAGATCCTGCGCCATCTCACCCACAGACCGACGGTCAGCGACCTCGCCCGCCACCTGGGGGTCGGCGTCAGCACCGCCACCTACCACTGCCGGCAACTGGCGGCGGCCGGCCTCCTGCACCGCGAGCGACACGGCAGGGAGGTACGCCTCCTCCCCACGGAGCGCGGCACCGCGCTCACCGGGCTCCTCGCGGCCCCCTTCCCCCCGGCGGGACGGTAGACCCCCTTCCCTGGGCGGGACGGTGACCGCCTGCCGTGGGCGGACGAGTCGGTGGGCTCCGGCATCGGGAGCGGTCCGGGTGTGATCGGATATCGACCATGATCACTTCGACCTTGTACCTGTTCAGCAGCGCGGCGCCGCCCGTCTTCGACGTGGCCCGGGCCATCGAGGAGGCACAGGCCGACGGCTGGGACGTGTGCCTCGGTCTCACGCCGACGGCGGCCCGCTGGCTCGCCGACTCCCTCGACGGCCTCGCCGCCCTCACCGGCCACCCGGTGCGATGGGACTACCGCCTCCCCGGCCAGCCGCCCCTGTGGCCGCAGCCGGACGCGGTCGTCGTCGCGCCGGCGACCTTCAACACCGTCAACCAGTGGGCGCTCGGGATCACGGACAAGTGGCTCGTGGGCGTCGTCGCCGAGGGCATGGGCAAGGGCATACCCATGGCGATGATGCCGTGTGTGAACACCGCGTACGCCGCCCATCCCCAGTTCGAGCGGTCGATCGAGACCCTCCGGGGCGCGGGCGTGCGGGTCCTCTACGGCGACGGCGGCTTCGTCCCGAACGAACCGGGCCGGGGCGACGCGGCCGTGTACCCCTGGCGTACCGCCCTGGACGCCGTCTCCGACGTCCTCGGCCCGGGATCCCCCGCCTGAGAGACCTTCCCCGCCGCCGGGGATTCGCCGGACGGACGGCTCGGGCTGCCTACGCTGGGGGAGTGACCCGACACCGCAGGCCCGTGGCCGTCTTCGACCTCGACAACACCCTCGCGTCCACCGCCCACCGGCAGCACTTCCTGGAACGCCGCCCGCGCGACTGGGACCGGTTCTTCGCCGCCGCGCCCGAGGACCCTCCGCTTGCGGAGGGTGTCGGGATGTGCAAGGAGGCGGCCAAGGAGTGCGACATCGTCTATCTCACCGGACGGCCGGAACGCTGCCGCCGTGACACGCTCGACTGGCTCGCCGCGCACGGCCTCCCGGAGGGGCCGGTGCACATGCGGCGGGACCGCGACTTCCGTCCCGCGCGGCAGACCAAGCTGGAGCTGTTGCGCCGGCTCGCCCGGGACCGCGAGGTCCGGGTGCTCGTCGACGACGACGAGCTCGTCTGCGACGCCGCCGAGGCGGCGGGCTTCACGGTGGTGCGCGCCCGGTGGGCGGTGCCGTCGGAGGCGCTGAAGGACGCGCAGGAGCGGGAGGGGCGGACCTGAGCGGCCGATGGCCGATGGGATCCAACCTCGATTGGATCCAACCTCGATTGGATCCAACCTCGATCGGATCCAACCTCGATCGGATTCCGTCGATTGGATCCCATCGATTGGATCCCATCGGATCAGTCGCCGTCCTCCAGACGGAAGCCGACCTTGAGCCCCACCTGGTAGTGCTCGATCGCCCCGTCCACGAGGTGCCCGCGCACCTGCGTGACCTCGAACCAGTCGAGCCCCCGCAGGGTCTGCGAAGCCCGCTGGATCCCGTTGCGGATGGCCTGGTCGACGCCCTCGGTGGACGTGCCGACGATCTCGGTGACGCGATAGGTGTGGTTCGACATGGGTGCCGGACTCCTCTCGGTGCCCTCGGTGGGTTCCCTCCACCGTGCCCCACTCCGGCCGGGTCCGCGACACGTCGCGGCCCGGGCAGGACGTGCCCGGGGACTTGACCTTCCGCTTTGGTCCAGACCAGAATCCAGGCCACATACCCGCGCGAACCTCCCGTCAGGTCCCCCCACACGTCGGGTCGACAGCCCTCCCCGCAGAAGGTGACCTCACGTGAAGAACCGCCGTCTCGCCTGCCCGCTGGCAGTCGTCTCCGCCCTCCTCCTCTCCGGCTGCGGCCTCCTCCCGGGCGACGAGAACACCACCCGCACCGTCACCATCTGGCTGATGCGCGACAGCGTGAGCGACGACTTCCTCCAGCGGTTCACGCGGTCCTTTGAGGCCGAGCACGACGACATCGAGCTCGAGGTCACCATCCAGGACTGGACCGGCATCGGGAAGAAGGTCACCGACGCCCTCGACGGCCCCGGCGGGCCGGACGTCATCGAGGTGGGAAACACCCAGGTCGCCCAGTACGCCGACACCGATAAGCTCTACGACCTCACCCTGGAGTCGGTCCGCGACCTCGGCAGGGAGGACTGGCTCCCCGGCCTCGCCGAACCCGGCAGCATCGACGGCTCCCAGTACGGCATCCCCTGGTACGCAGCCAACCGCATCGTCATCTACAACAAGGACCTCTTCGCCGACGCCGGGGTCAAGCCGCCCGCCACCCGCGCCCAGTGGCTCGACGACACCGAGAAGCTCAACCGCGGCGGCACCCAGGGCATCTACCTCGCCGGCCAGGACTGGTACACCCTCTCCGGCTTCATCTGGGACGAGGGCGGCGAACTCGCCGTCGACAAGGGCGGCCTGTGGACCGGCGCCCTCGACAGTCCCGCCGCCCTGCGCGGCATGGACTTCTACAAGCGGCTCCAGGCCCTCGGCAAGGGCCCCAAGAACGCCGACGAGCAGAACCCGCCGCAGGCCGAGGTCTTCGCCAGGGGCGACGTCGCCCAGATCATCGCCACGCCCAGCGCCCTCCCCGTGATCACCAAGGCCAACCCCGGCCTCAAGGACAAGCTCGGCTTCTTCCCCATCCCCGGCACGAAGCCCGGACAGCCCTGCGCCGTCTTCACCGGCGGCTCCGACCTCATCATCCCGGAGAACGCGCCCGAGCGCGCCGCCGCGCTCGAGGTCGTCAAGGCCCTCGCCGGCGAGAAGTGGCAGGGCGAACTCGCCAGAGCCATGAACTACGTGCCCAACAAGACCTCCCTCGCCTCCCTCGTCGCCGGCCAGGAGGCCACCGCCACCATGGCCGTCGGCGCCGCCCGCGGCCGGGCCACCCCCAACTCGCCCCAGTGGGCCGACGTCGAGGCCGACAACCCCATCAAGCCCTACATGACCGCCGTCCTCACCGGCGAGGACCCGAAGAAGGCCGCCCGGGACGCCTCCGAGCGGATCACGGACACCCTTGCCGAATAGGGCGCCCCCACACCATTCAGCGCCTCCACACCAACCGGCCCCCGGCCGGTCACGTCGAATCCAGCCACCCACGGAAGAAACGAGGAGTCGGGCCACCGCTCGCACGGCCCGGCTCCCTTCCGCCCTTCCGTACCGCCGGAGGAACCCGACATGGCCGCCGTACCCCTCGCCCCGCCCGTCGCCGAACCGGCGGGCCGGTCCCTCAGCCCCGTACCTCCCCGGCAGCGGGCCGGGGAGGAGCCGACGCCCCGCTACGTCGTGGGCCTCGCCCGCGACCAGGAGGACGTCCGCGCCGCGCAGCGGCTGCGCCACCTGGTCTTCGCCGGCGAGATGGGCGCCCGCATCGACGGGCCCGAACCCGGCCTCGACAGCGACGCCTTCGACGCCTACTGCGACCACCTCCTCGTACGGCGCGAGGACACCGGCGAGGTCGTCGGCACCTACCGGGTGCTGCCGCCCGAGCGGGCCGCCGTCGCCGGACGGCTCTACTCGGAGAGCGAGTTCGACCTCACCCGGCTGGCCCCGATCCGCCACGACCTCGTCGAGGTGGGCCGCTCCTGCGTCCACCCCGCCCACCGCAACGGCGCCGTCATCGCCCTCGTCTGGGCCGGCCTCGCCCGCTACATGACCCGCACCGGCCACGACTGGCTCGCCGGCTGCTGCTCCGTCCCGCTCGCCGACGGCGGCACCCTCGCCGCCGCCACCTGGGACGCGGTCAAGGCCAAGCACCTGGCCCCCGAGGAGTACTGGGTCACCCCGCACCGGTTGTGGACGCCCGACACCGCCACCCCGCCCGCCGCGGGCCGGGTCGAACTGCCGCCGCTGCTGCGCGGCTACCTGCGGCTCGGCGCCTGGGTGTGCGGCGCGCCCGCCCACGACCCCGACTTCGGCGTCGCCGACCTCTACGTCCTGCTGTCGCTGCGCCGCACCAACCCCCGCTACCTGCGGCACTTCCTCTCGCTCGCCCCGGCCCGGTGAGCGGACGGTGAGCACCACCGCGGCCCCGTCGCCGTGGCTGCCCACGGCACCGTGCACGCCCGGCCGGTGCGCCGCCCACCCCGGTCCCGCCACCCCGCGCGGCGCCGCCGCCCGGGGCGCGCTCCGGCTGGTCGCGGGGCTCGCCACCGTACTCCTCGGCGTGCTGCTCGCCCCGCTCACCGCCCCGCTGCCGGCGGCCGGACGCCTGCTGCTCGTGCGGTACTGGTGCCGGGCCGTGCTGCGCGCCTTCGGGGTACGGATCCGGGTCACCGGCCGGGCGGCACCCCAGGGCGTCCCGCTCCTCGTGGTCGCCAACCACGTCTCCTGGCTGGACGTCCCGCTGGTCGCCGCCGTGCTCCCGGGGCGGATGCTGGCCAAGCGGGAGGTGCGCGGCTGGCCGGTGCTCGGCCCGCTCGCCGCCCTGGGCGGCACGCTCTTCGTCGACCGCGAACGGCTCCGGAGCCTGCCCGGCACAGTGGACGCGACGGCCCGCGCCCTCGCCGCCGGCGGCCGGGTCGTCGTCTTCCCGGAGGGCTCCACCTGGTGCGGGCGGGCAGGCGGCGCCTTCCGTCCGGCCGCCTTCCAGGCGGCATTGGACACCGGATCCGATATCCAACCCGTACGGATCGACTACCGGCCCGCCGGACCCGCCGCGTTCGTCGGCGAGGACACCCTCGGGGCGTCGCTGTGGCGGATCGCGACGGCGCGGCGGCTCGAAGCGGAGATCCGGATATTGGATCCGATATCCAGTCTCCGATATCCGGACCGCCGCACCCTCGCCCGCGCCGCTCAGTCCACCGTCGCCAAGGACAGCGCGAACCGCCCCTCCCCGTCCGTCCACCAGCGGGCGAGCGAGAAGCCCGCCGCCGCCAGCTCCGCGCGCACCCCCTCCTGACGGAACTTCGCCGACACCTCCGTCCGCAGCTCTTCACCCGCCTCGAACGGCACCACCAGATCGAGCTCCGGGATCTTCACCGACAGCGCGTGCCGCGCCCGCAGCCGCATCTCGATCCACTCGCACTCCCGGTTCCACAGCGCCACGTGGTCGAAGTCCTCGGGGCGGGCGTCCGCCCCGAGCTCCCGGTCGAGGACGGCGAGCACGTTCTTGTTGAAGGCGGCCGTCACCCCCGCCGCGTCGTCGTACGCGGCCACCAGCGTCGCCTCGTCCTTCACCAGGTCCGTCCCGAGCAGCAGCGCGTCACCGGGCGCCAGCATCCCCCGGACCGCACGCAGGAACTCTCTGCGCTCCCCGGGCAGCAGATTGCCGACGGTGCCGCCCAGGAACGCCACCAGCCGCGGACCGGGCGTGTCCGGCAGGTCGAGCCCGTGGGTGAAGTCGGCGACCAGGGCGTGCACCCGAAGGCCCGGCCGCTCGGCCAGCAGCGCCTCGCCGGCCCCCCGCAGCGCCGACTCGCTCACGTCCACCGGCACATAGGCCGCCAGCTCCGGCAGCAGCGCGTCGATCAGATGGCGGGTCTTCTCCGACGAGCCGGACCCCAGCTCCACCAGGGTCCGCGCCCCGGTAGCGGCCGCGATCTCGCCGGACCGGTCCCGCAGGATCTCGCGCTCGGCACGCGTCGGGTAGTACTCGGGCAGCCGGGTGATCTCCTCGAAGAGTTCGCTTCCCCGCGCGTCGTAGAACCACTTCGGCGGCAACTCCTTCGGATCGTGGGTCAGCCCGTGGAGCACGTCGGCGCGCAGCGCGGCGTCCGTGGCGTCCTCGGGAAGGGTGCGGGTCAACCGGAACGGGCTCACGGGGAGGGCTCCTTGAGCGGGGTGAGGACGACATCGGTTTGGGAGGCGGTGAGGACCGTGCGGTCCGGCACCTCCGTCCAGCGCGGATCGTCGTCGTACGGTTCGGAGGCCACGACCGTCCGGCCGGGCCCGGTCAGGTACCAGAGCGAGTTCCCCCACGCGGTCGCGGTGATCGTCGCCCCGTCCATGAGCAGCAGGTTCAGGCGGGCACCCGGAGCGGCCTCGGCGACCTCCCGTACGGTGTCGGCGAGCGCCCGCTCGGGCGCGTCCCCGGCCCGCAGCCGGTGCAGGACCAGCGCCCACACGAGCGCGGAGTCGGTGCGCGCCTCCAGGGCGAGAAGCTCCGCCGCCGGCAGCGTCGCCGCGAGGGCGGTGAGCGACCCGGGCCACCCCGGGACGGCCCCGTTGTGGCTGAACAGCCACCGGTCGGCGGCGAACGGCGCGGCCGCCGCCTCCCCGTCCGCGCCCGGCACCGTGGCGCCCCGCACGGCGCCGAGCAGCGCTCCCGCGCGCACCACGCGGGCCAGGTCCGCGAACGACAGGTCGCCCCAGACCGGGCCGGTCCTGCGGTAGCGCGCGGGCACCGGGTCGCCCTCCGCGTACCAGCCGACCCCGAAGCCGTCGGCGTTCACCACACCGCTGCTCTGCGTGCGCGGCTGCCACGCCTGCCGCTCCAGGGAGTGCGGGGGCCGCAGCAGCAGCTCCCCGAGGGCCACCGGCGCGCCGACATAGGCGAGGTGCCGGCACATCAGGCCGGCTCCGCGTCACGCGCCGTGCGGAAGCCGGAGAAGATCTGCCGCCGCACCGGAAGGTCCCAGTTGCGGAAGGTTCCCCGGCACGCCACCGGGTCCACGGCGAACGAACCGCCCCGCAGCACCTTGTGCGCCGGCCCGAAGAAGACCTCCGAGTACTCCTTGTACGGGAAGGCCCGGAACCCCGGGTACGGCAGGAAGTCGCTCGCCGTCCACTCCCACACGTCGCCGATCAACTGGCGTACGCCCAGCGGGGAGGCGCCCTCCGGATAGCTGCCGGCGGGCGCGGGCCCCAGATGTCGCTGCCCCAGGTTGGCGTGGCCTGGCTCCGGGTCGGCGTCGCCCCACGGATAGCGCCGCGACCGGCCGGTGGCCGGGTCGTGCCGGGCCGCCTTCTCCCACTCGGCCTCGGTGGGCAGCCGCCGTCCCGCCCAGCGCGCGTAGGCGTCGGCCTCGTACCAGCTCACGTGCAGCACCGGCTCGTCCTCGGCCACCGGCTCGGTCACCCCGAAGCGGCGGCGTAGCCACTGCCCTCCCTCACGACGCCAGAACAGCGGCGCCTCGACGCCGTGTTCGCGGATCTGTGCCCATCCCTCCGGCCGCCACCAGCGCTCGTCGTGGTAGCCGCCGTCGGCGATGAAGGCCAGGTAGGCGCCGTTGGACACGGGCGTGGTGTCGATGAAGAAGGCCGGGACGATCCGGGTGTGCGCGGGACGCTCGTTGTCGAGCGCCCACGGCTCGTCGGAGGTGCCCATCGTGAACGGGCCGCCCGGCACCAGAACCTCCCGCTGCGCCGGCGGTCCCGCGGCCGTGACGGGCGGGGGAGGGGCGGTGAGCGCCGCGGGGCCCTTCCGTAGCTGATGGGTGATCAGCATGGTCTCGTCGTGCTGCTGTTCGTGCTGGGCGATCATCCCGTACGCGAAGGCCGCCTCCGTCAGCGGACCGGTCGCGTCCAGGCGGGCGCCGTCGAGGACGCCGAGGACCCGGTCGCGTACATCGGCGGCGTAGGCCCGCGCCTCGGCGGGCGTCAGCAGCGGCAGCGAGGGCCGGGTCGCGCGCGGGTGCTGAAAGGCGTCGTACAGCGAGTCGATCTCGGGCCGCAGCGCCTCGCGGCCGGCCACCGCCCGCCACAGCCACTGCTCCTCCTGATTGCCGATGTGCGCGAGGTCCCACACCAGCGGAGACATCAACGGCGAGTGCTGGGCGGTCAGTTCGTCCTCGTCCACACAGGAGGTCAGCAGCGCCGTGCGCTCCCGTGCCGTGGTCAGCGCCTCCACCGCCCGGGACCGCAGCGCGGCCTCGTCGGGCGTGCCCTCGTCGGGCGGGGCCGCGCCGGGCGCGGTCTCCGGCGCGGTCATGACGCCACCTCCTGCAGTTCGTCGGCGGGGCAGCCGCCCCCCAGCACATGCCGTTCGTGGAACGCCGCGACCGACTCCACCACCCCGGCCGACGCACCGATCCGGGGCAGCGCCTCCAGGGCCGCCCCGAACACCGCGAGCGCCGCCGTGTGCAGCAGCGGGTCCGCCAGTCCGTCCCGGGCCGCCGCCCGCCACAGCGGGTTGCGCGGAGCGGGCCCCTGGCCGGCGAGCGCCTCCAGCGGCCGCATCGCCCGATGGGCCGCCTCGGCGGCCCGAGCGTCCTCGAACAGGGCGGTCGTCACCGCCACCGGCACCATCCAGCCGTCCAGGCCCGGCTGTGCGTCGATCATCCGCAGCTCCAGATGCCCGCGCGGCCGCACCGGCGGGAAGAGGGTCGTCAGGTGGTAGCGCAGGTCGTCCGCGTCGGCCGGCCGGGGCCGGCCCGTACGCAGCCACTCCCGGAACGTCAGCCCCTCGGGCACCGCCCACGGCCCGTGCGGGGTCCGTACGCACAGCACGGGTGTGTCCAGGACGTGCGCCGCCCACTCGGCGCGCGGCTCGCCGTCCGGCGGCGGGGCGAGCGCCCGGGTCGGGTCGAGATCGGTCCACAGCGCCTGCCGGGTGGAACGCCAGCCGGTACGCCGGCCGCCGTGCACGGCGGAGTTGGCGAAGGCCGCCACGAGGACCGCGCCCAGCAGGTGCGCGAGCTTCCAGCGCCTCCGGTAGCCGAGCGGTCCCGGCCCGTCGACACCGGCGTCGAGACAGATCTGCACGGAGGCCGACTCGCACATCATGGCCCGCCCGGCCGGGCCGTTCCTGGCGAGGGCGGCCTCCATGGCGTCGTACCGCGGCTCGTGCAGCACGCGCGCGCGTGGCGCGTGCCACGGGTCGACCCCGTAGCCGCTGAGACCGAGTCCGAGGGGGGCGAGTGCCTCCCGCACCGCGCGCAGATCGGCGGCGAGCGAGTCCAGGCACTCCATGAGGGAGGCGGCGGGCAGCGAGCTGAGCTCCAGTTGCCCACCGGGTTCGAAGGTGAGGGCCGCGACCAGCGGCAGGGTCCGTACGGTGTCGATCGCCGCGGCCAGCCGGCGCGGCGGGACGGGAAGGCGGGGATCACGCAGCTCGTGGACGAGCCACTCCAGTTCGACCCCGACCGTCCGCGGTGGTCCGGTCTTGAAACAGATACATCGCAGCAGGTCCTCGGCCTCCTCCTCGGTCAGAGGAGGACCACCCCGGGGTATGCCGTCCGGCGACGGTGCCGTCATCGCTCCACCTCCTGGGAAAGCGTTGATTCCACCTAAAGCCACCCGGCACGGGCGTGCAAGAGCGCCTCAGCGGCGTGGCCGGGAAAAACCGTTGCCACCCCGGAGGCGAGTCGATCATGCTTTCGGGTCATGAGCGCACGACTGCGGGCCCTCGCCCGCGAGACCGAGGAGATCGTGGCGGCGGGCCGCTACACCGCCCCGGACGGCCGGACCGTCACCCTCGCCGAGCACCTGGCCGCGGCCCTGGCCGGAACTCGTCTGTACGGCCCCGAACCCGTCGCCGTCACCCCCGACACCGACCGCACGACCGTCCTCCAGGTCACCGCGGAGAGCAGCCTCGCCGCCGCCCGCCGCATGACCCGCGCCGACGCCGGCGCCCCTGTCGCGGTCCTCAACTTCGCCTCCGCCCGCAACCCCGGCGGCGGCTACCTCAACGGCGCCCAGGCCCAGGAAGAGGCCCTCTGCCGGTCCTCCGCGCTCTACGCCACCCTGCTGCGGGCCCCCGCGTACTACGACCACCACCGGGCCGAGAGGGACGCTTTCTACACCGACCGGGTCATCCACTCGCCCGGCGTACCGGTCTTCCGCGACGACCGCGGCGCACTCCTCGCCGAGCCCTTCACCGTCGGCTTCCTCACCTCGCCCGCGCCCAACGCCGGGGTGATCCGCCGTCGCACCCCCGAGCTCGCCGACCGCGTCCCCGCCGCTCTCGCCGCCCGCGCCGAGCGGGTTCTGGAGACCGCGGCGGCGAACGGCTACCGCAGGCTCGTCCTCGGCGCCTGGGGCTGCGGCGTCTTCCAGAACGACCCCGCCGGGGTCGCGGGCGCCTTCAAGGCACTGCTCACCGGGGACGGGCGCTTCGCCCGGCACTTCGACGAGGTCGTCTTCGCGATCCTCGACCGCACCCGCGAGCAGACCACCCTCGGTGCCTTCCGGCGCGTGCTCGGCTGAGCTGTCCGCCGGGACGTCCGTCCGTCGGGACGTCCGCCCGTCGGGACGTCCGCTCGCCCGGCCGTCTGCCCGCCCGTCCGCCCACGCGCCTGACATGCGGCTTTCGTACCCCCGTGCGAGTCTGGGAACGAGATTTCCCCCGATGGGAGGCACGATCGTGGGCAAGAAACAGACCCGGGTCAACAAGGGCGCCCGCACCGGAGGCCATGAGCACCGGGCCGCGGTCACGGCCAAGGAGACCCAGCACTCTTCCTCCTCCGAGGCGCCGCGTCCGGCCATCGACGTTCCCGCCCACCGCAAGGAACGCAAATTCGGGCACAACTGAGAGGCGCGTGAAGGCCGTCGGGACGCTGCGTGGATGATGGTCCCCCGTTCACGCACGCCCCAGGGGGGAACATGCGCACCACCCGTGTCACGGCCGTCCTCGCCGTCGCCCTGCTCGCCGGACTCACCGCCTGCACCTCCGGCGCGGAACCGTCCCGGCAGGCCGAACCCACGGCCGTCGTTTCGGTGGACACCGTCCCGACGGCCACGACGGCTCCGCCCGAGCAGCCGGCGGCGGGCGGTGGCATGCCCGACCTCATCGGCGGCAGCGTCGCCGGAGCCTACGGCCAGCTCTCGGGCAGCATGAGATTCGAGGACATCTCCGGCAAGGGCCGGATGGTCCCCGTCCAGTCGTCGGCCGCCGCCGACTGGAAGATCTGCACCCAGGACCCCGCCCCCGGCGCCGCCGTCACCGGGACCATCGTCCTGGGCGCCGTGATGAAGAACGAGACCTGCTGACGAGCGCCGGGCGTACCCACGGGGTCCGGCCCGGCACGGAGACGGGGCCAGAAGGTGCCGACCGGTCCGGGGTTCAGCGCACCGTACGGATGGGGCGCACGGCGAGCGCGCCGAGGACCGACAGGACGGCGGCGACCAGGAACAGCGCCGTGTACCCGCCGCTCAGCGAGACGATCAGCGAGGCGATGAACGGCGCCACGATCTGCGGACCGGCGTTGGCGATGTTCAGTACGCCCATGTCACGGGCGGCGTCCTCCGCCTTCGGCAGCACCATGGTCACCAGCGCCGTGTCCACCGCCATGTAGCAGCCGAAGCCGAGCCCGTTGACGACCGAGAAGACCAGCATCGCGGTCCAGCTCGACGAGACGGCCGGGACGAGCAGCGCGACGGCCGCGAGCGCGGCGGAGGCGCCGACGAAGAGCTTGCGCCGGTCGTAGCGGTCCGAGAGCCAGCCGCCGAGGACGGTGGAGACCACCATGGCCACCGAGTTGAGGGGCATCAGGATCGCCACCGCCTCCTCGGCGCTGAGCCCGGCCGGAAGCTCGGTGTGGTCCTTGAGGATGTAGAGCTGGAATCCGGCCACGGCGAAGTAACCGAGCACGAGCAGCGCGCGGCCGATGAACGCCCAGCGGAAGTCATGGGCCTTGAGCGCGCTGCCGAACGCCGCCACCTGCGCCGCGACCGGCATCGGGGCCTTGGACGGCATGCGCTCCTCGCGGGCGCAGGAGGTGAACAGGACGGAGGTGACGGCGACCACCGCGCCGAAGACGAGATAGCCGGTGCGGTAGTCCTCCGAGAAGGCGGCGCCGACCAGGGCGCCGATCGTGGATCCGACGGGCAGGCCGAGGCCGACGGCCGCCGAGGCCCTGCCGCGCGAGGCGAGCGGGACCCGGTCGGGCACCACGGAGGTGAGAGCGGCCTGATAGACGTTCATCACGGCCTGGCCGAGACACCAGGCGATCATCACCAGCAGGATCGTGTGCACGCTGCCGAGCAGCAGCATGACCGGCAACGCGAGCAGACCGCCCGCGAGGATCCACGGGTTGCGCCGCCCCGAACGGTCCGACAGCGCGCCCGCCACCGGATTGAAGACGGTGGCGAAGATCGCGGAGACACCCGAGACCAGCCCGAAGTTGGCCACCTTGTCCGCCGGGGATATGTCCTCGATGTGCAGCGCGAGGAGCATGCCGGGGACGCCGACGTACAGCGCGTACATCGCGGTGTTCCCGGCGAGCAGAAGGGGGAGCAGGCCGCGCGGGGGACGGGGACCGGTGGGGACGGGGACGGTGGTGCCGGGAGCGGTGCCGGCGGACGCGCCGGAAGAGGAAGGGGCCACGGTGCCCTCCTTGGGGGGACGGTGGGTGACACGTGTCACTGACGCGTGTAAGCCTTGTCTAGCACTCGATTCCGGCCATCCGCCAGACCCCGTGCCGGATCGTTCTGGAAAGATGCCGGATCGATGAGCCAGTCACCCAAGCAGTCCGCCGGACGTTCCGTCCCCACCAGCGCCGATGTGGCCCGGCTCGCGGGGGTCTCCCGTGCCACCGTGAGCTACGTCCTCAACAACACCGCGGCCGTACGGATCAGCGAACCCACCCGCCGGCGGGTGCGGGAGGCCGCGGAGGAGCTCGGCTACGTCCCGCACGCCGCGGCCCGCAGCCTGCGCGCGGGGCACAGCCGGATGGTTCTGATGCCCACCGCCCACGTGCCGATCGGCCCCCTGTACAGCCGTTTCTTCAACGAACTCCAGTGGGCCCTGCGCCGCTTGGACTACACGGTGGTGCAGTACGGCAGCGTCGGCCTGGACGCGGACGAGGCCGCCCGCGCCTGGGCCGAGCTGCGCCCGGTCGCGGTGGTCTCGCTGGGGCAGGTGGGGCTGACCCCGTCCGGGGTGCGGCTGCTCAAGCGCGCCGGGGCCCGGGCCGTCATCACGGTGGGCCCGCAGCAGGTCGTCGGCAGCCACGCGCTGGTCATGGACCAGACGCGGGTCGGCCGGGTGGCCGGTGACCATCTCGTCGAGCGCGGCTGTCGTGCGCTCGGGGTCGTGATGCCCGAGGAACCGGGCCTGGAGATGTTCTCCGTGCCGCGCCTCGAAGGCGTGCGGGCGGCGGCGGAGCGGACCGGCGCCACCGTCGTACCCCTGCCGCTGCGCTACGAGGAGGAGCCGGCGAACGAGTTGGCCGCGCGGTGGCGCGCGCTCGGCCTCGACGGGGTCTTCGCCTACAACGACGAGTACGCCATGCTCCTCATGCGCGCCCTCCAGGACGCCGGGATCGCGATCCCGGAGGAGACGGCCGTGGTCGGCTCGGACGACCTCGTGCTGGGACGGCTGCTGCGGCCCCGGCTCAGCACCGTACAGATCGACATGGTGGTCGGTCAGGAGCTTGCGGAACTGGTCGACCGGGCGGTCCGCGACCCCGAGGCGGCACCGGAGCGCCAGGAGCTGCTCGCCTCGCGCATCGTGCGCCGCGAGTCGAGCTGAGCCGCCCGGGCGGCGCCGGGAGGCCGCGTCCGCGCGGTCGGCTTAGCGTCGGTTCATGAGCACACATCCGAAGCGCTTCGAGATCCTCCTGGTGCCCGCCCACGTGGTGGACCGCGGTGACGCCTCCGTGGACGACAGCGCCGTCCGCTCGGCGGTCGTCGAAGCGACCGGCCGCGTCGGCGAGTCCGGCTATCCGATCTACGAGGGACACGGGCTGATGGCCGACATCGATCCCGAGACGCGGACGGTGGAGGCGCTGCTCGTGGACGGGCGCGAGCTCGACTACGGCCTGATGGCGCTGATCAGGGGACCCAGGACGGCCTGAAGGGCCGTTGACAGGAGGCCCGGAGCGGCGGAGACTCGGGCCCGCGAGGACGAAGGATGGTTCACCAGGCGAACAGCGGCGGGGATCGCAGGCGGACCCCAGGCCCCTGGACCCGCCCCCGGGCCCCGGCCCTCGGGCCCGGACACTCGGGTCCGGCTCCGGATCCCGGCTCCTCGCGCCGTTGCCCGTACGCGAAGGTCCCGTGGGAGAGAACCGATGAGCATCCACGACGTCTACATCGTCGACGCCGTCCGCACCCCGATCGGCAAGTTCGGCGGCGCGCTCTCCTCGGTCCGGCCCGACGACCTCGCGGCCCACGTCGTGCGGGCCCTCGTCGACCGCACCCCCGACCTCGACCCGGCCCGCGTCGACGACGTGTACTTCGGCGACGCCAACGGCGCGGGCGAGGACAACCGCGACGTGGCCCGCATGGCCGTCCTGCTCGCCGGCCTGCCCACCTCGGTCCCCGGCGTCACCGTCAACCGGCTGTGCGGATCGGGCCTCGAGGCCGTCATCCAGGCCGCCCGCGCGATCGCCCTGGGCGACGCCTCCGTCGCCATCGCCGGCGGCGTCGAGTCGATGTCCCGGGCCCCCTGGGTGCTGCAGAAGCCCGAGCGCGGCTTCCCGGCCGGGCACCAGCAGTTGCACTCCACGACCCTCGGCTGGCGCATGACCAATCCGCGCATGCCCGCCGAGTGGACCGTCTCCCTCGGCGAGGGCGCGGAGCTCGTCGCCGACAAGCACGCCATCGGCCGTGAGCGGCAGGACGCCTTCGCCCTCGCGAGCCACCGCAAGGCCGCCGAGGCATGGGCCAAGGGTCTGTACGACGGTGAGGTCGTCGCCTACGAGGGCGTCGAGCTCGTACGGGACGAGTGCATCCGCGACACCACCTCGCCGGAGGCCCTGGCCAAGCTGAAGCCCTCCTTCCGCCCCGACGGCGGCACGGTCACGGCCGGCAACTCCTCCCCGCTCAACGACGGCGCCGCGGCCCTGCTCCTGGTCGACGAGGAGGGGCTGCGCGAGACCGGTCGTGAGCCGCTGGCCCGCATCCGTGCCTCCGCCGTCACCGGTATCGAGCCGCAGCTCTTCGGACTCGGCCCGGTGGAGGCCGTGCGGCGGGCTTTGGACAAGGCCGGCCGTGACTTCTCCGACCTGACGACCTTCGAGCTGAACGAGGCGTTCGCCGCCCAGGCCCTCGGCTGCCTGGCCGAGTGGCCGGAACTCGACCCCGCGATCGTCAACCCGCGGGGCGGCGCCCTCGCGATCGGCCACCCGCTGGGCGCCTCCGGCGCCCGTCTCGCCGGCGCGGTCGCCCATCAGCTCGCGGCGGCGGGCTCCGGCACGGGCCTCGCCGCGCTCTGCATCGGCGTCGGCCAGGGCCTCGCCCTGGTCCTGGAGCGCTGACGCCCCGCGCGGACGCGGAAGGGGCGGCCCGGCACTGCCGGGCCGCCCCTTCCGCTCACGCGGAGGGCGGGGCGGGTCGCCCCTTCGCCGCGGTCAGCCCTGCTGCGGAGCGCCGCCCTGCGCCGCGGCGATGGACTTGCGCACCTCGTCCATGTCCAGCTTGCGGGCCTGGCCGATCACGTCCTCCAGGGCCGCCTCGGGCAGGGCGCCGGGCTGCGCGAACACCGCCACCCGGTCCCGGACGATCATCAGGGTCGGGATCGAGCGGATCTCGAACGCCGCCGCGAGCTCCTGCTGCGCCTCGGTGTCGACCTTGGCGAAGACGAGGTCCTCGTGACGCTCGGAGGCCGCCTCGAAGACGGGGCCGAACTGACGGCACGGACCGCACCAGGAAGCCCAGAAGTCGATCAGAACGAAGTCGTTCTCACTCACGATCTGGTCGAAGTTGTCCTTGGTGAGCTCAACGGTGCTCATGCTTCCTACCTTTCCGGTGTCCGGCGTCCTTGGTGCGCCGCCCTCACCGTCCCCTGGGGACCCGTCCGGCACAACGGCGTATCGAGCCGCGCTATTCCGTGCCGTTCGGGCCCCTTCCCCGCAGACTGGACGTCATGACACGAGCGGCGGAACACGAGCGCGGACACGAACGCGAGCACGAGCACGATCACGATCACGAGCGCGCCTACGACGTGGTGGTCCTGGGCGCGGGCCCGGTGGGCGAGAACGTGGTGGACCGGGTCCGGGCGGCCGGGCTCAGCGTGGCGGTGGTGGAGGGCGAACTGGTCGGCGGCGAATGCTCGTACTGGGCCTGCATGCCCAGCAAGGCGCTGCTGCGGCCCGCCATCGTCCGCTCCGAGGCGCGCAGGACGCCCGGAGTGCGCGGTCACGTCGACGGGCCGCTGGACGCCCAGGAGGTCCTCGCCCACCGCGACGCGGTGGTGGGCGACTGGAAGGACGACGGGCAGGTGGAGTGGGTGGAGTCCACCGGGGCCCACCTCTACCGCGGCCACGGCAGGCTCCACGGCCCCCGCCGCGTCACCGTCCAGGGGCCCGAGGGCGACCGCCGCGTCCTCACCGCCCGGCACGCCGTCGCCGTCTGCACCGGCAGCCGCGCCGTCCTCCCGGACCTGCCCGGGCTGCCCGGCGCCCGGCCCTGGACCAGCCGCGAGGCGACGAGCTCCGGCCGGGTGCCCGAGCGACTGGTCGTCGTCGGCGGGGGAGTGGTGGGCGCGGAGATGGCGACCGCCTGGCAGGCGCTCGGCTCGCGGGTCACCATGCTGGTCCGGGGCGAGGGACTGCTGCCCCGGATGGAGCCCTTCGTGGGCGAACACGTCGCCGCGGCCCTCACCGAACGCGGCGCCGACATCCGCACCGGCGCCGCCGTCACCGCGGTGGTACGGGACGGCGGCACCGGCCCGGTCACCGTCGTCCTGGAGGGCGGCGACCACGTCGAGGGCGACGAGGTGCTCTTCGCGACCGGCCGACAGCCGCGCACCGAGGACATCGGCCTCGACACGATCGGCCTCGAACCGGGCTCCTGGCTCTCCGTGGACGACAGCCTCCGCGTCGACGGGCACGACTGGCTGTACGCCGTCGGGGACGTCAACCGCCGCGCCCTGCTGACCCACCAGGGCAAGTACCAGGCACGGATCGCGGGCGCCGCCATCGCCGCCCGGGCCACAGGAGCCGCGGCGGGCGCCGGGGGCACGGGGGCCGCGGGGACGGCCTCCCCGGATGCCGGGCCCTGGGGCCCGCACAGCGCCACCGCCGACCACGCCGCCGTCCCGCAGGTCGTCTTCACCGACCCCGAGGCGGCCTCCGTCGGACTCACCCTGGCCGCCGCCGAGGCGGCGGGACACCGGGTGCGGGCCGTCGACCTCGATCTCTCGGCGGTCGCGGGCGCCGGTCTCTACGCCCAGGGATACCGCGGCCACGCGCGCATGGTCGTCGACCTCGACCGCGAGACCGTCCTCGGCGCCACCTTCGTCGGACCCGGCATCGGCGAACTCCTCCACTCGGCCACGATCGCCGTCACCGGAGAGGTCCCGATCGCCCGCCTCTGGCACGCCGTTCCCGCCTACCCGACCCTGAGCGAGGCGTGGTTGCGGCTCCTGGAGGCGTATCGGGACGGGGCGGGCACGGCATGAGCCCCGGGGAGCGTGCCCGGGGGGAGCGTGCCAACGAGTACGACGCCTCCTGCGCCCGCTGCGGCGGCCCGGTGCCCGCGGGCGCGGGGCTGCTGCGGCACGGCGCCAGGGCGTGGGAGGTCTACCACCCGGAGCACGCTCCCGATCCCGGCCCGCCGCCGCCCGGTGACCACCCCGGGTGGCACCGGCGGCGGCTGCTGTCCTTGGACATCGGATCCACGGGTCATCGGCCGGCCGTCGATCGGATCCGATCCGCGGCGCTGCGGGGCAGCGACGGGACGGCGCACGACTGGATCCTGGATCCAGGATCCGATATCCCGTCTGCGGAGGAGGGATCCGATGCCGTGGAGGCGATCGGATCCGATATCCAGCAGGCAACTGGATCCAATATCCCGGATATTGGATCCAACCTCCCGCAGCCCCTCCCACCCCGCCCCGCCCTCGACGAGCTCGCCACCCTCGTCGCCGCCCACCTCGCCGCCGGGGAGCTGCTGGTCGTCTGGTTCGCCCCGCACGTCCTGTCGACCCTGCACGCCGAACTCCTCCGCCACGACCTCGCTCCGCTCACCGCACGCGTCCCCGCCGGTGTGGCACCGGTGTGCGACCCGCTCGTCCTCGACCGGCACGTCGACCGCTATCGCCCCGGGAGTCGCTCCCTGCGGTCGGTGGCGGAGTGGTACGGCGTGCCGCACGTACGCCCGGGCGACCCCGGTTCGGACGCCGAGGCGGCGCTGCTCCTGGCCCGGACCGTCGCCGCCCGCCACCCGGCGCTCGCGCGGCTGTCCCGGCCGGCGCTGCACACGGAGCAGATCATCTGGTACGCCGAGCAGACGAGCCGTCATCCCGACGCCCCGGCATGGCCGTTCGCCCCCGTCGAGCCGCTGCCGTGGGAGCCGCCGCCGGAGGGCTGACTCAGGCCCGAGCGACCAGCAGCCCCGCCGCCGCCCGGGCGGCGTCCAGGGCGCTCCGGGTGTCGCGCCCCGACTCCTCGCCGAGCACCACCCGGGTGCTCAGACCGTCGAGGAGCGCGAGGAGTTCGGAGGCGCGTGCGGTCACGTCCGTCGGGGCGAAGTGCCCCTGGTCGATGCCCTTGGCGAGCAGGGCCTCCAGGTCCTCCTGCCAGCCCCGGTCGAGCTCCGCCTGCGCGGCGCGCAGTTCCTCATTGGCCGGAATGCGCGCCCACAGTTCGATCCAGAGGGTCCAGCGCGGGTCGCGCGGGCCGCGCGGCAGATAGAGCCGCAGGAACAGGTCGAGCCGGCGCGGCGCGGTGACCCTGCGGGCGAGCAGCCGCCGCCGCTCCTCGGCGAGGGCCGCCTCGCTCCACCGCAGGGCGGCGAGCAGCAGCAGGTCCTTGCTGCCGAAGTAGTACAGGATGTGGCCGCCGCTGGTGCCGAGCCGCTCGGCGAGCGCGGACATGGTGAGCGCGCCGAGGCCGTCCTCGGCGATGGCGGTCATGGCCTCCTCGAGCATCCGCTCCCGCGTGATGCTCCCGTCCCGCCGCCGTCCCGGCCGTGCTGCGCCTGCCACCGTTCCCGCCCTCGTGCCGACTCCCGCGTACGGGTCGACCCTAACCGCAATCCGCGGGGGTCTTGACGTGGCCGGATCCAGCCTCCATCTTGAATGCCGTTCAAAGAGTTAGAACGCCATTCAAGATGTGAGCGGTCACGAAGGAGGTGCGGAGTGCTCGGAAACGACACGGCGCCCGCGAGAGCGGGCGCGGACGGCGACGCGGGCGGCGACCAGGTCTTCCAGGTCGAGGGCCACGGCATCGACCCCATCCCGGACGGGGAACGGCACGGCGGGGCCAAGGACCTCTTCTGGCTGTGGTTCGGCTCGAACCTGACCTTCACCTACGTCATCAACGGCGCCCTCGCCGTCGCCTTCGGCCTCTCCTTCTGGCAGGCCACCGCCGTCGTCGTGATCGGCGGCCTCTCCTTCTTCGCCATCAGCGCCGCCGGGCTCAGCGGTGTTCGCACCGGCACCGCCACCCTCGTCATCTCCCGCGCCGCCTTCGGCGTCCGCGGCAACTGGCCCGCCGGACTGCTGAACTGGGTCGTCAGCATCGGCTACACCATCGTCAACACCGTGGTCGGCGCACTCGCCCTCGAAGCCTTCCTCGCCGAGCTCGGCTGGAGCGGCGGCCACCTGCCGCGCGCCCTCGCGCTCGCCGTCACCCTCACCCTGACCTTCGCGGTCGCCCTGTGGGGCCACGCCACCGTCCAGTGGGCCGAACGCTGGGCGGCCTACGCCCTCGCCCTCGGCTTCGCCGCCCTGCTCCTCTTCGTCCTGCCCGGCGCCGACACCACCGCCCCGGCCGCCGCACCCGGCGCCTCTGCCTGGAGCCTGGCGTTCGTCGTCATGCTCGCCGGCCCCTTCTCGTACGTACCGATGCCCGCCGACTACACCCGCTACCTGCCCCGCACCACCTCCCTCAAGGCGCTGACCTGGAGCGGCGGGCTCGGCGGCCTCGTCTCCTCCGTGGCCCTCGGTGTCGCCGGCGTCGCCGCCGCCACCCAGACCGACATGACGGACGCGGTCGCGGGCACATCGGCGCTGCTGCCCGGCTGGTTCCAGCCGCTCTTCCTCGCCCTCGTCCTCGGCGGCTCGGTCACCAACTCGATCATCACCCTCTACTCCTCCAGCCTGAACCTCCAGGTCCTCGGCATCCCCTGGAGCCGCGCCCGCGCCATCGTCATCAGCGCGATCGTCACCGCCGCAGGCTCCCTCGGCGCCCTCTTCCTCACCGACTTCACGACCTCGCTGCTCTCCTTCCTCTCCCTCCTGATCATCGTGTTCGCCCCGTGGGGCGGTGTCTTCCTCGCCGACATGGTGCTGCGGCGCTGCACCTACGACTCCGCGGCCCTGCACGCCGGCGCGGACGGGGCCTACTGGTACCGGGGCGGCTGGCACCCGGCCGGTCTCACCGCCCTCCTCGCGGGCATGGTCTTCGCCGCCGTCACCTGCGACTCCGCCCTGTGGACCGGCCCGCTCGTGGCCCCGCTCGGCGGCGCCGACCTCTCCCTCCTCGGCGCCGTCGTCTCCGCCGCCGTCCACCTCCTCCTCGCCCGCCGCACCGCCCGCCCCCTCGGCACCTGACCCGCCGAGCCCGGTCTGCGACCGCCGCGCCCCGCACGGTCGCCCGCCGGCCCGGGCCCCCGGACCCCGCCCCGTACCGCCGTACCGCACCTGGAGAAAGACCCGTATGAACCGCCCCGCCCCCGCCGACCTCCTCCTCACCCGCGCCCGCGTGCACACCGTCGATCCCGCCCTTCCCGAGGCCGAGGCGCTGGCCGTCCGCGACGGCCGGATCGTCTGGATCGGCGACGCCACCGACGCCGACGCCTGGGCCGGCCCCGGTACCCGCGTCCTCGACGCGGGCGGGCGGCTCGTCCTGCCCGGCTTCGTCGACGCCCACAACCACGTCCGCCTCGGCTCCGACGACGCCTGCGTCCAACTGGCCGGTGCCCGCGACCTCCAAGAGATCCACGCCCGCGTCCGCGCCTGGCGGGACGCCCACCCCGACGCCGCCTGGATCGAGGCCGAGGCGTTCGACTACTCCGCCATCCCCGGCGGCCGGATGCCCACCGCCGCCGACCTCGACCCCGTCACCGGGGACACCCCCGCCCTCGTCCTGAGTTACGACGTCCACACCGCCTGGCTCAACACCGCCGCCCTGCGACGCCTCGACGTCCGCGCGGACCGCACCGAGCTGCCCTTCGGCACCGCCGTGACCGACCCCGCCACCGGCGAACCCACCGGTTTCGTACGGGACTTCGCCGTCAAGGGCCTCTCCCGCGAAGGCCACCGCGCCCTGCGCGAACTCGGCGTTCCCTGGGCCTCGCCCGACCGCCAGTACGGCCGCCTCGCCAAGAGCCTCGACGCCGCCATCGGCTACGGCATCACCACCGTCGTCGAACCCCAGAACTCCCTCGACGACCTCGCCCTCTTCCGGCGCGCCCGCGCCGAGGGCCGGCTCCGCTCCCGTATCGTCGCCGCGCTCTTCCATCCGCGCGGCACCACCGACGCCGAACTGGACGAATTCGCGGCGGCGGCCAGGGAGTTCGCCGACGACCGGCTGCGTGTGGGACCGCTCAAGCTGTACATCGACGACGTCGTCGAGCCCCGCACCGCCGCCCTGCTCGAACCGTACGCGGGCTGCGGACACCACCGCGGCGACACGTTCTACCCGCCCGAGGAGTTCGCCGAACTCCTCACGCACCTCGACGCGCGCGGCTTCCAGTGCTTCGTCCACGCCACCGGCGACCGCGGCATCCGCACCGTCCTCGACGCCGTGGAGGCCGCCCGCGCCGCCAACGGCCCGCGCGACGCCCGGCACCAGATCGTGCACGTCGAATGCCTCGACCCCGCCGACACCCCGCGCTTCGCCGAGCTCGGCGTCACCGCCTGCATGCAGCCCCGGCACGCCGCCCCCGACATCGCCGGCCCCGGCCAGGACTGGGCCGAGAACATCGGCCCCGAGCGCTGGCACAAGGCATGGCCGCTGCGCAGCCTGCACCGCGCGGGGGCCCTGCTCGCCCTGTCCAGCGACTGGAACGTGGCGGAGATGGACCCCATGATCGGCATCCACGCCGCCGTCACCCGCCGCCCGCCCGGCGGCGGCGAGGCGTGGACCCCCGGCGAGACCCTCGACGTCACCACCGCCGTCGAGGGCTACACGCTGGGCTCGGCCCGCGCCAACTTCCTGGAGGGGGAGAGGGGTTCGCTCACCGTCGGCAAGCTCGCCGACTTCGTCGTCCTCTCCCGGGACATCCTGCGGGCCGATCCCGACGACATCCCCGGCACGGTCGCCGAGACCGTGGTGGTGGGAGGCGAGGTCGTGCATACGGCGTGAGGGCGCGGCCCTCGGGCGGGGAGAGGGGCGGTCCCGCGCGCGGGGCGCGGGCGCGGGACCGCCGGTGGGACGAGGCGGCCGGGCCGCCCGGAGCGCCGGACCGACCAGGCGGACCGGCGGCCGGGCCGGCCGGGCGGCCGGGATCAGCTCGGTATCGGCCCGACCAGCCGGACCTGCAGTCCGGCCGGCAGCCGGGCCGACCGGACCGGCGGGATCAGGCCGGTCAGCCCGCCCGGCCCGCCCGGCCCGCCCGGCCCGACGAGCCCGACGGGCCTCGCCGTCGGGTCGGGTCGGCCCGGGACGACGGTCAGAGTCGCTCGAGGATCTTCTTCAGCTCCGCGATCTCGGCGGCCTGCGTCCGGACCACGTCGTCGGCCACCTTCTTCGCGGCCGCGTCCTTGCCGTCCTTCTGCTCCGTCTTCGCCATCTGCACCGCGCCCTCGTGGTGCGCGATCATCAGCTCGGCGAACTTGCGGTCGAACTCCTTGCCCTTCGCGGCGGCGAGATCCGCCATGTCGGTGTCGGACACCATCCCGGCCATGCCGTGACCACCGTGGCCGCCGTGGCCCGGGGACTCGGGCTTGCCCCAGGTCTTCAGCCAGGACTTCATCTTCTGGATCTCGGGGTCCTGGGCCTTCTCGATCTCACCGACGAGCTTCTTGATCTCCGGGTCCTCGGCGCGGCCGTCGGCGAGCTTCGCCATCTGCAGGGCCTGCTCGTGATGGGGAATCATCATCTGCGCGAACGTCACGTCCGCGTCGTTGAAGGCCCCGGTCCCGGTCCCCGTGCCGGCGGAGGCGTCGGCGGAGGCATCACCCGGGGTCCGGGGGGACGTGGCGGAGGGCGTGGCGCCGTGGTCCATGCCGTCGGCGGAGTCGTCGGAGCCGCAGGCGGAGAGCAGGAGCCCGGCGGCGGCGACGGCGCCGACCAGCGTGAGCTTGCGGACGGCGGGGTGGGGGAAGGCACGCATGCGTGTACACCTCGTGTGCTGTCGTTCTGGAATCGGGTCGAACACGTCTGCGGGCAGCGTGAGGTGCCCGCGGTGGCGCGTCGGCCTAGATCCGCAGGACGGACAGCCGTGCGAGGTCGGGTGGCCGGGGCGGCGGGGCGTTCGGGCCCACGGCGGGCAGCACCCGCGCCAGGAACTCGTCGACCCGCGCGGTCCGGCGGAGGAGCGCGGCCCGGAGGAGCGCGGCGATCAGCCAGACGCCGAGGACGGCCACGCAGAGCGTGGTGACGTCCATCCCGGTGCCGCCGGGGTCGTGGGTGCCGCCGGGGTCGTGGGACGAGGACCGGGCCGGGGCCACCTCGCTCCGCGAAGCCGGGCCGGGGCTGGTGGCGGCCGGGGCCGAGTCGTGCAGGGCGCCGCCGTGGTGGGCCGCGGCGGTGACGCCGCCCGCGCCCGCCGCGCCCTCCTCACCGGACGACCCGCGCGGATGACCCACCGAGTGCATCATGAACACGCCGAGCGCGAGCACGACGACGAGCAGCAGGTGCGCCAGGGCGCCCGCTGCTCGGGTACGTCTGTGTCGCTCGCGTCCCATGTCCACGGACCGAGCTTATCGGATACCCCCGGCCGGTACCCGCGGGGTGGGTCTCACTCGGCGGTGTCGCCAGCCATGGCGGCGGCGAGCCGCAGGTGCGGCGCGGCCTCCTCGGCCCGCCCCTGCCGCTCCAGGGTGCGGCCGAGCATCAGTCGGGCGTAGTACTCGACGGGGTCCCGCTCCAGGACGGCCCGGAGCTCCTCCTCGGCCCGCGCGAGCTGGGCGGAGTGGTAGTACGCCCGGGCGAGGAGCAGCCGCTGGGCCGTCTGGTCCGGGTGCTCGGCCACCAGGCCGCGCAGGATGCGGGCGGCCGTCAGGTACTCCTTCGCCTCGAAGAACAGTTGCGCGCGGCTCCACCGGTCGGCCGCCGTGCCGAACTCGTAGTACGTGTCCTCGCTCACCGTTCACACTCTCTCTGTCGTCGCGATCGGAGTTCCGGACGCCCGGGGAGCCGGAGGTCCGTGGGTCCGCTGTCGTCAACCCGGCGAAGTAGTTTAAAATTCCACCAACATTGTGGCGTGGTCCGCCCCGCGCGGCGCCCCGACAGGAATAGGTTGAGCGGCATGAGCAATCTTGATCGCCAGGCCACCCTCCAGGTCTGCGGTGGCCGGGGCTTCGTCGTCGCCGAACCGGTACGAGAACTCCTCAGTCCCCGCCACGTCCAGCTCGGCGAATCGACCGAGGTCCGCCGTCTGCTCCCCAACCTCGGCCGCCGCATGGTCGGCGCCTGGGCCTTCGTCGACCACTACGGGCCCGACGACATCGCCGACGAACCCGGCATGCAGGTTCCGCCCCACCCGCACATGGGCCTGCAGACGGTGAGCTGGCTGCACGAGGGCGAGGTGCTGCACCGTGACTCGACCGGCAGCCTGCAGACCGTCCGCCCGCGCGAACTGGGCCTGATGACCTCCGGCCGGGCCATCTCCCACTCCGAGGAGAGCCCCCGGTCCCACGCCCGCTACCTGCACGGCGCCCAACTGTGGGTGGCCCTGCCCGACGCCCACCGCCACGTCGAGCCTCACTTCCAGCACCACGCCGAGCTCCCGCAGGTCACGGCACCCGGCCTGACCGCCACGGTCATCCTCGGCGCCCTCGACGGCGCGGTCTCCCCGGGCCTTACGTACACCCCCCTCGTCGGCGCGGACCTCACCCTCGCCGCCGGCACCGAGGCCCGCCTCCCGCTCGACCCCGACTTCGAGTACGCGGTCCTGTCCATGTCCGGCGAGGCTCACGTCGACGACGTCCCCGTGCTCCCCGGCTCCATGCTCTACCTCGGCTGCGGCCGCACCGAACTCCCCCTGCGGGCCGCCTCCGACGCGGGCCTGATGCTCCTGGGCGGCGAGCCGTTCGAGGAGGAGATCGTCATGTGGTGGAACTTCGTCGGCCGCACGGACGACGAGATCCGCCAGGCCCGCGAGGACTGGATGTCCGGCACCCGCTTCGGCGAGGTCAAGGGCTACGACGGCGCCCCCCTCCCCGCCCCGGAGGTCCCGGCGACCCCGCTGAAGGCGCGGGGGAGGGTGCGCTGACCTGGGGTTGCCTCCTCGCAGCCGATGTCCGAAGCAGGCTTGCTCGGCTGTGCCTCCGACTTTCGGCGTGCCGCCGGGAGCGATGGTTTCGCACCTTCTCTCGTGTGTGCCGGGGGAAGTGGCTTCCCCGCTTGGTAGCCGTACTGGCGACCTGGCGTGCCCGGCCCCCGAAGCAGTGCCGATCATCGCCTTGGTCAGAGGGCGGGTTTCGGGTGCTGCTCCCGTCGCGCACTGTAGTCTCGCGGGTTGGCAGCCGAAGGCGACCATCGCGTTCGTCTTCAACACGGTGATCGTGGCCGGCATGGTCGCGGCGCTGGACGGTGGGCAGGGAGGCTGACGGGTTCCGCCGGTTTCCGGGCGACGGTGGGGCGGTGGTGGTTCGTCCGCGTGTGAGGAGCGAGCTGCCACCGCCCCATGCCGCTCAGGGAGTGAGAACGAGGCGGATCGGGTCTCCGATCTTCTTCTCCAGGCGGGCGACGGCCTCCGCGGCTTCCGCCAGCGGGACGTGGGCGCTGACGGAGGGGCCGAGGTCGATCCGTCCGGCGGCGGCCAGTCCGACGAGCTGTTCCACGTGCTCCGGCTCGGAACCGTAGTGGCCGCGGACCTGGTTGACGTTGAAGCAGAATCCGATGCTGTCGGCGATCGTGACCGGCTCCGGGGTGAGTCCGGCGAGGACGAGCGAACCGAAGGGGCCGAGGACCGACGCGGCCTGGACGCGGGCGGCACCCACGCCGGCGAAGTCGAACGCGACGTCGAGGCCGCGCCCGGCCGTCGCCTCCCGCACCGCCTCCGCGAAGTCCGGGGCGAGGGGGTCCAGGGCGACGTCCGCGCCGAAGAGGAGGGCCCGCTCGCGGGCCGAGGGCAGCGGGTCGATCGCGAGGATCGGGGCCGCGCCGACCATCCGGGCGAGCCGCGCGGCGTGGGCGCCGAGGCCGCCCGCGCCCCAGATGCCGACCGACTGGGCGGGGCGGACCGCGCCGGTTCCCACGATCGCGGCGTACGGGGTGGAGACCGCGTCGGGGATGATCGCGGCCTGGTCGAAGGGCAGGTCGTCCGGGATGGGCAGCAGCGTGCCCTCGCGGGCGATCGCGTACTGCGCCCAGCCGCCGTCGTAGTCCAGGCCGCGGGTGATCGGCCGGTGGCACGTCATCCGTCGCAGGCAGCCGCCGCAGTCGCCGCACGCCTCGCCGGCCTGGAGGACCACGCGCTGTCCGGGCGTCCAGTCGCCCTTCACGTCCGGGCCGAGGGTGTGGACGACTCCGGCGACCTCGTGGCCGAGGGTGACGGCGCCCGCCTTCGTGACGGCGTCGGTGGGGAAGAAGGGGCTCAGGCTGCCGTCGATCAGATGGATGTCGGACAGGCAGACGCCGGCGGCCCGCACCTCCACGAGGACCTCGCCCGGGCCGGGGACCGGGATGGGGACCTCTTCGACGGCGAAGGTACGGGTGTCCAGGCGCAGCCGCCCGGCCAGCATGGTGTTCATGCGGAGACCTCGATGTGTTCGGTGGAGGAAGCGCGCGTAGAGCTCAGGCGCTCGACGTGGTCGACTGACCGTGTCGCTTAACCGTGTCTACTGACGCTGTCACCTGTCAAGCCGCTCCCGCCGGACGTTCACGGCATGCTCCGAGTTCCGTCCAACGACTGTGTCGTTCAGTACAGTCATTCGACATGTTCACCTGACAAAGTCGCGTGTATGTTGGCTGGTGACTGCTGGAGTGCAACGAAAGGCACGCTCATGACTCAGGTGTCCGTAGGCGCGGCGCGGGCGATCCCCGAGCGCCCCCCGCTGCCCCTCGTAGGCCACGCGTTCAACGTTCCGGCGGGCGCGGACTTCCTGGCCTACCTGCTGAAGGAGTTCAAGGAGTTCGGGCCCGTGTACCGGCTGCGGCTCTTCGGGAGGGACACCGTCATGGTCGGCGGTCTGGACCTCGTGACCGAGCTGTCGGACGAGACCCGCTTCCGCAAGCACGTGCACGCCGACCTGGTCGAGGTCCGGGCTCTGGCCGGGGACGGTCTGTTCACCGCCTACAACCACGAACCGAACTGGCGCAAGGCCCACGACATCCTGATGCCCGCGTTCTCACTCGGCGCGATGCGCAGCTACCACGACCCGATGCTCAAGGTCGCCCGTTCGCTGATCGACAAGTGGGACCGGCTGGCCGGAGTGCAGTCGGTGGACGTGCCCGACGAGATGACCCGGCTGACCTTCGACACGATCGGCCTGTGCGGCTTCGGCTACGACTTCCAGTCCTTCCGCCGCGACGACCTGCACCCGTTCGTCGAAGCGATGTCCCGGGCTCTCGTCTTCGCTCAGGAGAAGGGCGAGTCCATCCCGGGCTCCGAGCTGTTCAAGAGGAAGAAGGTCGAGCAGTTCCGCGCGGACATCGACCTGATGACGGACCTCGTCGACGACGTGATCAGGGAGCGCCGCGCCTCCGGCGACACCAGCACGGACGACCTGATGGGGCTGATGCTGCACACGAAGGACCCCGTCACCGGCGAGCCGCTGGACGACGTCAACATCCGGCACCAGGTGATCACCTTCCTGATCGCCGGCCACGAGACCACCAGCAGCGCGCTCTCCTTCGCCCTGTACTACCTGACCAAGCACCCGGAGGTCCTCGCCCGGGCCCAGGCCGAGGTGGACGCTCTGTGGGGCGACACCGAATCCCCGGACCCCCAGTACGGCGACATCGGCAAGCTCACCTACATCCGCCAGATACTCAACGAGAGCCTTCGACTGTGGCCGACGGCGCCCGCGTACGCCGTCGAGCCGATCGAGGACACCGTCATCGGCGGCAAGTACCCCGTACGCAAGGGCGAGTCGCTGATGGTGATCGCCTCGGCCCTGCACCGCGACGCGGCCTGGGGGGAGAACGTCGAGCTGTTCGACCCCGAGCGCTTCACTCCCGAGCGGGAGGCGGCCCGCTCGGTCCACGCCTTCAAGCCGTTCGGCAACGGCGAACGGGCCTGCATCGGACGCCAGTTCGCGCTGCACGAGGCCACCCTGCTGCTCGGCCTGCTGGTGCACCGCTACCGCCTGATCGACCACACCGACTACCAGATGAAGATCAAGTCGACGCTGACGATCAAGCCCGACGGGTTCAGCCTGAGGCTCGCCCGCCGCACCAGCGACGAACGGCGCCTGCCCGTCGCCGCGGCGGTGGACGCCACCGCGGGCCGGGCCGCGGCCGTGACGCGCCGGGCGAACGGGACCGCACTGACGCTGCTCCACGGCTCCAACCTCGGCACCTGCGCCGGCATCGCCCGCGACCTCGGCACGGACGGCGAGGAGCACGGCTTCGCCCCGACCGTCGCCCCCCTCGACGCGTACACGGAGAGGCTGGCCGGCTCCAAGGGCCCCGTCGTCATCGTCGCCGCCTCCTACAACGGCCGCCCGACCGACGACGCCGCCGAGTTCGTCGCCTCCCTGGAGAACCTCGCCCCCGGCTCGCTCACCGGGCTGCGCTACGCCGTCCTCGGTGTCGGCGACCGCAACTGGGCCGCCACCTACCAGCGGATCCCCACCCTGATCGACGAGCGCCTGACCGCCGCCGGCGCCGTCCCGCTCCTGGAGCGAGGCAGCGCCGACGCCTCCGGCGACTTCGGCGGAGCGGTCGACCAGTGGACGGAAGACCTGTGGAAGGCGCTCCTGGAGGAGTACGGCGAGGCGGTCGCCGGTGAAGCGGCCGCCCCCGCACCCGTGGCGGACGGGGAAGGACTGTACGAGCTGGAGGACACCTCGGAGTCGGTCCTCGGCGGTCTCGCCGAGCGCCACGGCGTCCAGCCGATGGAGGTCCTCGAAGCGTACGAACTCGTCGACACCGACCACGAGCTGGGCCGCTCCAAGCGGTTCCTGAGGCTCCGGCTGCCCGAGGGCGTCACCTACCGCACCGCCGACCACCTCGCCGTCCTGCCCAGCAACCCCGAGGACCTCGTCCAGCGCGTCGCCGACCGCTTCGGCCTCGACCTGGACCGCACCGTCCGGCTGCGCGCCCGCCGCCGGAGCCGGAGCGCCCTGCCCGTGGACCGGCCGCTGACCCTGCGCCGCCTGCTCACCGACTTCGTCGAGCTCCAGGACGCGGCCACCCAGGAGCAGGTCGCCGTGCTCGCCGAGCACACCGAATGCCCGCCCGAGAAGCAGCCGCTCACCGCCCTCGCCACCGCCGACCCCGAGACCTTCCGGGAGCAGGTGACCGTCGCGGGGCTCAGCGTCCTGGACCTCCTGGAGCGCTACCGCGCGTGCGAACTGCCCTTCGAGCGCTTCCTGGAGCTGCTCCCGGTCCTGCGTCCCCGGCACTACTCGATCTCGTCGTCCGCCGCGGCCCGGCCCGGCGAGGCCGACCTGATGGTGTCGCTGCTCGCAGCGCCCCACCGGTCGGGCGAGGGCACCTTCCGGGGCATCGCCTCGCACTTCCTGCAGACCGTGAACGCGGGTGACGTGATCCAGGCCCGGGTCCTGCCGTGCAGCGAATCCTTCCGCCTCCCCGAGGACACCTCCGTACCGGTGATTCTGGTCAGCGCGGGCACCGGACTCGCGCCCTTCCGCGGAGCCGTCCTGGACCGCCACCACACGGGCTCGACCGGCACCCTGCTCTGCTACTTCGGCTGCGACCATCCCGACGTGGACTTCCTGCACCGGGAGGAGTTCGAGGCGGCCGAGGCGGACGGCGCCGTCAGCATGCGTCCCACCTTCATGCACGCGCCCGAGAACGGTGCCCGTTTCGTCCAGGAGCGCATCGCCCGCGAGAGCGAGGAGGTGTGGTCGGTCCTGGAAGCCGGTGGGCGCGTCTACATCTGCGGCGACGGCCGTCGCATGGCACCCGCCGTACGGGAGGCGTTCATGGCGATCTACCGCGAACGGACCGGTGAGAGTGACGAGCGGGCCGTGGCGTGGCTCGCCGCGCTCGTAGGGTCCGGACGCTACGTCGAGGACGTCTGGGCCGGCTGATCCTCACGCAGAAACGGTGGTGGGTGCACCTTCCGGGTGCGCCCACCACCGTTTTCGCGTCGCGTCAGGCCATCGGTACGTCAGGGGTCATCGGTACGTCAGGCAGGTCGAGGTCCCCCTTGGCCAGCGCCACGGTCGCGCCCACGAGTGCCCTGAGTCCCGTCCGCTCGGTGGCCTCGTCCGGCAGGCACTGGAGGACCTGCATGGTGAGTCCGTCGAAGCCGGAGAGGAAGAACCGGGCCACCGTCTCCGGAGACTCGGCCAGTTCCTGCCCCGTCCTCTCGGCCGTCTCCGCGATCACCTGCGCGGTCACCTCTATGACCCGCCGGTAGTGGCTCTGCCGGGCCTCGTTGAGGCCGGGCACGCGCAGGGCGAACATGGTCAGCTCGCTGAGCAACTGGTGGTGCGACGTCGGCTCGCGCACCGTGCCCCACAGGGCACCCGCCAGCGCGCTGAAGGTCTCCTCGAAGCCCGCGTCCTCCGGCGCCGCCCGCCGCACCTGCGCGACCAGCTCGTCGGTGATCTGGTCCATGACGGCTCGGTACAGGTCCTCCTTCGTACCGAAGGTGTAGTGGACGGTGGCCTGCGCGACACCGAGCTCCGCGGCGATGGCGCGGGTGCTCCCCGCGGCGACGCCCTCCCGGGTCATGAGGTCGATGGCCGCCTTGATCAACTGAGGGCGGCGCTCCGCCGCGGAAACATGAGCCATAGGCCCACTATATCGACTTAGTCGATCGATCAAGTCGGCCCGGATCAGGCGTTACGTCACTTCGGCAATCGACGCGCTGTCCGCGGGGAGAGCCTGCTCGGCCCAGATGACCTTGCCCTCGCGGCCGTGTCGCGTCCCCCAGCGCTCCGCGCACTGGGCCACGAGGAGCAGGCCGCGACCGCCTTCGTCGAAGACGCGGGCGCGGCGCAGATGCGGGGCGGTGCTGCTGGCGTCCGAGACCTCGCAGGTGAGCGTCGACTGGAGGATCAGCCGCAGCCGGATGGGGCTCTTGCCGTAGCGGATCGCGTTCGTGACCAGTTCGCTGACGACCAGCTCCGTGGTGAAGGAAAGTTCCTCCACTCCCCAGGCCGTCAGGACGTCGGAGGCGAAGCGGCGGGCCCCGGACACGGCCGCCGGATCGGACGGGAGGTCCATCGTGGCGACGTGGTCCGGGTCGAGGGCGTGGGTCCGGGCGACGAGCAGGGCGACGTCGTCGGCGGGGCGGCCGGGCAGCAGTGCGGCCAGGAGCCGGTCGCAGATCTCCTCCAGCGAGTCCGGCGCCGAGGTGAGGACGTCGTGCAGCGTGGCGAGTCCTTGGTCCACGTCACGCGCGCGGCCGGCGATCAGCCCGTCGGTGTGCAGAACCAGCAGGCTGTCCTCCGGAAGCTCGAACTCCGCGGTTTCGAACGGGAGTCCACCCAGGCCGAGAGGCGGTCCGATCGGTACCTCGGGCAAGGCCCCGCTGATCTTCGAGGGGGTCACCACGGTCGGCGGGACATGGCCTGCACTGGCCAGCGAGCACCTGCGCGAGACGGGGTCGTAGATCGCGTACAGGCAGGTGGCGCTGGTCTCGCCCTCGTCCGCCGACTCCTCGCGCTGCATGCGGATGACCACGTCGTCCAGATGCGTGAGGAGTTCATCGGGCATGAGGTCGATGTCGGCGAAGGCGCGGACGGCTGTACGGAGCCGGCCCATGGTGGCGGCGGCGTGCAGGCCGCGACCGACCACGTCGCCGACGACGAGAGCGACGCGGGCCCCGGACAGGGGAATGACGTCGTACCAGTCGCCGCCCACGCCGGCTCGGGATCCGGCGGGCAGGTAGCGCGAGGCGGTTTCGACGGCCGCGTGTTCCACCGTGTTCCGCGGCAGCAGGGTTCGCTGGAGGGCGAGCGCGGTGGAACGTTCATGGGTGTACCGGCGGGCGTTGTCGATGGACACCGCCGCCCTGGAGGCGATCTCCTGCGCCAGCAGGAGGTCGTCGTCGTCGAAGGGGGCCGAGGTGCGGTGGCGTACGAACTGCACCAGGCCGAGGGTCTCCCCACGGGCGTGCAGAGGCACGAGGAGTACGGAGTGAAGCCCGAGGTCACGCAGCACTCGGCCGTGGAATTCCGACGGCGCCACCCACGGGGGCATCTCGGTCCCCGCGATGTGGTGCAGGACGGACCGTCCGGTGGTCAGTGCGCGAACCGGTTCGGAGTCGTCGGGGTAGGTGTGGGTCCCACCGACGCGGAGCGGGGACTCCGGACAGTCGTCGAGGACGGAGCGCTGGGCGACGCGGCGCTGCGTCAGGGCCTCCGGCGGACCGGTGCCGGTCTCGTCGAGTGCGGAGACGAAGAGGTCGACGGTGACGAAGTCGGCGAAGTCCTCGGTGCAGACCTCCGTCAGCTCCTCCGCGGTGCGGGAGATGTCGAGCGTGGTCCCGATCCGCTTGCTCGCCCTGTCGGTGAGGGCGAGCCGACGCCGCAGCAGACGGTCGCGTTCCTCCTGATAGGCGGCGACGACCTCCTCCGAGGAACGGTCCACGTAGTCGAAACCGATCGCGACCAGCCTCACCGTGGCCTGGTTGATCATGCGCCAGTCGTCGGTGAGGCGGGGAGCTTCGGCCTGGAGCTGTTCGAGCAGGGTGAGATGGTCGAGCCGGTAGGCGCGGAGGAGCCGGCTCACCGGGATCCCCCGCCGGGCGTAGAGGCGGGCGATGTCCAGGGCTGCCGGAGGAGCTTCCGGCGCGCTCGCGCCGGGGTGGGCCTCCAGGAGATCCAGCAGGGCGGTGACGTGCTGGGCGGTCTCCTCCAGGGTCAGGGCCGCGATGTCCGCGTTCTCCCACAGTTCGGGGAGTTCGCCGTTCAGACGCTGGAGAAGCAGGCCGGACAGCTTCTTCACCTCGGGTCTGAGGTGGCGGGCCATCTGACCAAGGAACGCATCGACCTCGGTTCCCATAGTGCGAATGTACGGGAAAGCCATGGCGTGCGCTCCTCGGACGGCTGTGGCGGCCTCTGATCGACCCGGACCTCAGAGACCGAGGTGGTCGCCCAGGTCGGCGTAGTCGACCTGCCACAGGCCGGGAGAGCCCGTGGGGTACTGGGAGCGGAAGCCGAGCATGCGCTGGACGCGCGGCGAGAGCGTCTTGGCGAGCTCCCTGTCGACCAGGAAGGGGTACGCCTCCTCACCGGTGAGGAAGCCCGCGTTGAACGCGAAGGCGAGGCCACGCCGGTACTCGTGGTCGGTCCGGTTCGCCCCGCCGCCGTGCGCGGTCTTGCCGCTGAAGAGAAGGACGTCCCCGGCGTTCATGACGGCGGGGATCGTCTGCTCGGGCGTCCCGCGGTCCTCGAAGTCGCTCCAGTGGTTGCTTCCGGGGATGACGCGGGTGGCGCCGTTCTCCTCCGTGAAGTCGGTCAGGGCGACCAGGAAGTTGATGGTGACTTCCGGCCCGCCGGGCCCCATGCCGATGAACGGGAACCAGTTCTCCAGGTCACGGTGGAGCATCTGCGCCTTGTTGCCGGGGCCGATCTCGATCACCTGGGCGGTGGTCATCCAGTACGTGCCCGACTCCTGGAGGAAGACCAGGTCGCTGATCTCGTGGACCAGGGGATGGTCGATGACCTCGCTGCGGAACGTGGCGCTGTGCGTCACCAGGTTCGTGAGGCGCTTGGTGTTGCTGCCGTGGAACGCGGCCACGATCTCGTCCTCGTGCAGGGACCCCGGGGCGAGCGCCCGCAGCGGCTGCTCGATCTCGGCGTTGAAACGGACGAGCTGCTCCTGTGTCAGAAAGCCCTCGATGATGACGCCGCCGTCACGCGTCACGATCTCGAGGATCTCCTCCGCCGGCGTGTCGTTCGCCACGGACGTCAGCGTCTGGGTCTTCTTCTGGGTCGTCATGCGTGTCCTCTTCCTCGATCCGAAGCGCGGTTGATCAGGTGGGCTCGGTGGTCAGGCGTTTCCGCGTTGTTCCTGTGGTGGTCGTCTCACTGTCGCCAGCCGGTACCGCAGGCGAGAACGACAGCGGGCACCTGCTTCGCCCGGGCCCGGTGCACGATGCACAGTCCGGTCGCGGGCACGGCGGAGCTATCCGCTCACGGCGTCCTTGCCGGAGCCGACGCGAGCTGCGGGGGCGCTACGGGCAGAAACGGGTCCCGGCGCCGTGTGCCGGCGGTGTGTGGTCCGCTCCCAGGGACGCGTGCTGCCGAGCCATCCGAGGAGGAAGGCCGCCGGTACGGAGATCAGGCCGGGGGTGTGGAGCGGGAACAGGTTGAAGTCCTGCTCCGGCAGCAGCGCGTATTTCGTCCCGGACACAGCGGGGGAGGCGAGGGTCAGGAGGGTGCACAGGGACAGCCCTCCGTAGACGAGCCACAGTAGCCCGCGGCGGTTGAAGCCGGTCCAGAGGAAGGAATAGACGACGGCGGGGAACACGCAGGTGGCCGCGAGGCTCAGCGAGAAGGCGAGGAGGAACTCGATGGGATAGCGGTGTACGGCGGTGGTGAGGAGAAGACTCACGACGCAGAGCGCGACGACGGACAGCCGCAGGACCGCCGGCTCTCCGATCCCGATCCGGGTACGGCCCTCCCGCCCGAGCAGGTCGCGGGTCACGGAGACGGCGGCGGCGAAGGTCACGCTCGCCACGGCCGTGAGCACGGCGAGGAAGGCGACACAGGCCACGAGGGTGATGAGCACGACCCGGCCGGTGGAGTGGTGGGGGAGGACCTCCGACGCCAGGAGGATCGGGGCTCCCTGCCCCTTCGCGTCGACCGCTCCGATCCGACCGCTGCCCACCACCCCGGCCGCGGCGAAGCCGGTCGTGATCAGCAGCAGGTAGAAGAGGCCGGTCAGCCCGACGGCGACGCTCAGTGAGCGCCGGGCGGCGGGCACGTCCCGGCTGGCGCTGACGCGCAGGAGCAGGTGGGGCATCATCGCGGTTCCGAGGATGACGACGATGTGGTCACTGAGCGTGCCGAGCGGTCCGCCTCCGGCGGAGTGCTCCCACAGTCCGGGGCTGAGGTATCCGCCCGGTGACACGCTCGTGTCCATGGCCGCCGACAGCAGGGATCCGGGACTCCAGTCGAAAAAGCGGAGCGCCAGCAGGGTCACCGCGGCGAGCGTCACCAGGGCCACGGGCACTTTGGCGACCTGCACGAAACTGGTGCCGCGCAGATCGGCCACCCCTGCGAAGCACGTGACCAGGAATCCCATCAGCACCGTGCACACCACCTGGGCCCGCTCGCTCGGCATGCCGATCAGCAGGGCGGTGGTGATGCCGCCGGCCCGCAGTTGCACCATGAGCAGGGGCACGGCGATGCACAGGGTCACCACGGCGCCGGCGATCCCTACTCCCGGCCCCTCGGCGCGCAGGGAGAACAGCTCGCCCAGGGTGTAGCGGCGGGTCGCGCGAATCCTGGGGGCGAGGAGCAGGAAGACGCCGAGTGCGAGGGCGCTGTCGACGGCGGTCGAGACTCCGTCGTAGCCGAAGAGGGCGATCGCTCCCGGCAGCGAGACCAGGATGATGACCGTGATCTGTTCTCCCGCCATCGCGACGCCGTTGAAGACGGGCGGGAGGGACCGGCCGGCGACGTAGAGGCGTTCCGGGTCGTCGTCCTGCGTGGCGAGCGTGAAGACCCACAGCAGGCAGAGGCCGATGAAGATGAGGAAGGCGCTGATGACCGCGCCCCTCGCGGCGGTGCCGATGAGATCGGGCGAGCCGACGCTCAGGAGTTGCGTCGTCACCGCACGCCCCCGGCCGAACGGGAGGCGGCCGTCGTCGCCGAGGCCGGTTCGCAGGAGGACGCGGCCCGGTTCTCGTACCACCAGGTCCCGCCGACGAGGACGACCAACTGGGTGAATGCCCACGTGATGGCGAGGGTGAGACGGCCGTACACGGAGATCTCTCCGAGAGTCGTGGAGCAGGAGAGCAGGACGCCGACGGCGAGCGGCAGCGCGTTGACGGTGACCAGCATCCGTGTGTCACGGGGGGAATGCCGGGAGGAATCGGAGGGCACGGGACCTCTCTCTGGAAGGACAGGGAAGACGGACTCGATGCGTGGGGGCGGGGGACGGTCGCAGCCGTCGAGGACGGGCGAGGGAGCCGGGCAGCCGTGCTCCGTACCGGTCGGAAGCCATGCCGGTGACCGCCGGGGTTCGACGGTGGCGCGGCGTCCGCGGGGGAAGGCGCACCAGTTCTACGGCGAACGGCGGCCTCGGCGTGACGTCAGAGCACGACGGCCCGGCCGCGGTGAGGCTGGTGAAGCGCCTCGCACCGCGGGCCTCGGGCGTCAGCGGCGGCTGGTCGCGGTCAGGCCGGCGTAGTGCCCGGCCCGCTCCAGGAGCCGGGGGACACCCGTTTCGAGCGACGGTCCGAAGGTGGTGTCGTGGGGACGCTCGCCGCGCAGCCAGCGGGTGTGGATGGCCTCGCAGAAGATCGCCGCCTTCCAGAGGGCGAGGGTCTGGTACCAGGGGAGCGGGGTGAGATCGAGGCCCGTGCGGCGCTGGTAGCGCTCTGCCAGTTGACACCGGGTGAGGTAGCCGGGTGAACGAGTCACCTTGGTGAGTTCGAGCGGGGTGGCAGGGCTGCCGGCCTCGGACCAGGTGGCGGTGAGGTAGCCCAGGTCCGCGAGCGGGTCGCCGAGCGTGGCCATCTCCCAGTCGAGGATCGCGAGGACCTCGGCCGGGGCCCGCGGGGCGAACATGAGGTTGCCCATGCGGTAGTCGCCGTGCACCACCGACGCCGACTGGCTCGTCGGCAGGTTCTGGGCGAGCCAGTCCGCGATGCGCTCCACCGCGGGCAGGCCGCGGGTGGTGTTGACCTCCCAGAGGCCGCGGAACCGCTCGACCTGTCGGCGCAGATACCCCTCGGGGCGGCCCAGGGTGGCGAGTTCCCCTTCGGTGACATCGATGCCGTGCAGGGCGACGAGGGTGTCGACGACCGCCTCGCTGGTCAGCCGGCGCTGTTCAGCGGGGGAGAGGTGGGGCGGGATCGTGTCGGTGACGACCGTGCCGTCGAGCCGGGACATGAGGTAGAACGGCACGCCCAGGACGTCCTCGTCCTCGCAGACGGCGAGGATCTCCGGCACCGGCCCCCCGTGCCCGTGGAGGATCTTCTGGATGCGGGCCTCGCGCACCATGTCGTGCGTCGACTTCGGCAGCGGCGGGCGCGGGCCGCGGCGCAGGACGACGGACTCGCCGCCGCGCTCGATCAGGTAGGTGACGTTGGAGTGGCCGTCGCCGATGCGCTGCCACGCGAGCGGTCCGCTGCCGATGCCGTGTGCGTCGAGGAAGCCGGTGACCGCGTCGAGGACCAGGAGCGGAGGGCTGTCGAGGTGACGGGCCCGCTCGCGGCTCGCGACGACCTCCACGCCGTCGGGGACGGTCTGCATCACGCGCCCTCGTTCCGGCCGACGACGGCGTCGCCCAGGTATCGCTCACCGGCCTGGACGGCGGTCCGCCGACCGGCCGAGGCACGGCGTGCGATGGCCCACCGGTGGGTCTCGTTGGAGCCGTCGTAGATGCGGAACGGACGCACCTCGTTCAGGTACTGCGCCAGCGGGAGTCCGTCGGAGACGCCGTCGCCGCCGCAGATCTGGATGGCACGGTCGATCACCCGGTGGATCGCCTCGGAGCAGTGGACCTTCGCGACCGAGGACATCGCCGAGCCCGCCTTCGGGTCGCTGTGCAGCAGGGCCGCGGTCTTGGTGATGATCGCGTCGGAGGTCTCGATGTCGATGACGGACTCGGCGATCAGGTGCTGGGCCAGGCCGAGCGAGTCGATCGGACCGCCGAACAGCTCCCTCTTCGCGGCCCGGTCCAGCGCGATGTCGTGCGCCCGGCGCGCCAGTCCCAACCAGCGCATGCAGTGCGTGAGCCGCGCGGGGCCGAGCCGTACCTGCGCGTAGCGGAAGCCGAGTCCGACCTCGCCGAGGACCGCGTCGTCGGGGACGAAGCAGTTCTCCAGGTACAGGTGCGGGTGGCCGCCGCCGATGGCGCGGTCGACGGTGTGGATCGCCTCGCCGACCCGGATCCCGGGGTTCGTCAGGTCGACGAGGAACATGGTGGCCCCCTCGGGGGAGCCGTCGACGGCCGGGGTGCGCGCCATGACGATGCAGAACGCGGCACCGACGGCGCCGCTGGTGAAGCGCTTGTGGCCGTCGATGATCCAGCCGCCCGTGGTGCGTACGGCGGTGGTCCGCAGCGCGGCCGGGTCGGATCCCGCTCCGGGGTGGGGCTCGGTCATGCCGAAGCACGACCGGACGTCGCCGGCCGCCAGAGGCGCGAGGTAGCGCTTCTTTTGCTCCTCGGTGGCGATGAGGTGGAGCATGTGCATGTTGCCCTCGTCGGGGGCCATGCAGTTGAGCACGCTGGGGCCGATCGGCGAGTAGCCGGCCTCCTGGAGGACCGGCGACCAGTGCTCGATGGGCAGGCCCTGCCCGCCGTACTCCTTCGGTACGAGCGGCGCGAAGACACCGGCCTCCTTCGCGGCGGTCTGGAGCCGGTCGCGGGTGGCCTGGTCGAGACAGCCGCCGGGGGCGGGTTCGGCGTCGACGACGGTCTCGCGGATGAACCGGCGGGTGCGCTCCGCGAGTTCCGCGACCTCGGGCGGAAGGTCAGGGGTAGTCATGGCTGTCCTTTGTGGGATGGGTGCGGTCGTTATGCGGTGCCGCCGGCGACCGTGAGGCCGCCGTCGACGGTGAGGACGTGGCCGGTGACCCAGGAGGAGTCCTCCGAGGCCAGGTACGCCACGGCGGAGGCGATGTCGGAGGGCACGCCCAGACGCCGCAGGGGGTAGTCCGCGGCCACCTCGGTCTCCCTGCCCTCGTACAGGGCTTCGGCGAAACGGGTCTTCACCACGGCGGGGGCCACCGCGTTGACGCGGATCTCCGGGCCGAGTTCGGCGGCCAGGGTCCGGGTCAGATGGGACACCGCCGCCTTGCTCACGCCGTAGAGGCCGATGCCGGGTGACGGGGTATCGCCGGTGACGGAGGAGAGGTTCACGACGGTGCCCCGACGTTCGGTGAAACCGAGCTTCGGGTGGGCCACGGCGTCCTGCACCCAGGCGAGGGTGGCCAGGACGTTGACCTCCAGCACCTTGCGGGCGACATCGAGGTCCAGGCCGACGACGGGGCCGTAGGCAGGGTTGATGCCCGCGTTGTTCACGAGGACGTCGAGCCCGCCGAACTCGCGCGCGACGGTGTCCAGGACCTCGCGACGGTGGTCGGGATCGTCCGCCCTGCCGGCGACGGTGATGACGCTGCCCGGGGAGAGGGAGGCCGCCGCCTCTTCGAGGGGCCCGGCCTTGCGCGCGGTCAGGCACACGCGCGCCCCTTCGGCGACGAGCCGTTCGGCGACGGCGAGACCGATGCCCCGGCTCGCCCCGGTCACGACGGCGGTGCGGCCCGAGAATCGGCCGGTGTGGTTCTTGCTCATGGATCAGTCCTTCGGGAGGCGCGCCGGCCCGGTGCCGTACGTGTCGCGGAGTTCGGCGCGCCGGATCTTGCCGCTCTGGGTCTTGGGCAGGTCGGCGAGGAAATGGATCGTGCGGGGACACTTGTAGGCGGCCAGCCGGTCGCGGGAGAAGGCGATCAGTTCCTCCGCCGTGGCGTTCAGACCCGCCTTGAGCGAGACGTAGGCGACGACGGTCTCGCCGCGGTACGCGTCCGGCTGCCCGACGACCGCGGCCTCCAGGACCGACGGATGCTCGTACAGCGCGTCCTCGACCTCGCGCGGCCAGACCTTGTACCCGGACACGTTGATCTGGTCCTTGAGCCGGTCCACCAGGTAGACCCAGCCCTCCGCGTCGATCACCGCGACATCACCGGTACGGAGCCGGCCCTCCGGCATCGCGTGGCGGGTGGCCTCGGGCTTGCCCCAGTACCCGGGAACGACCTGCGGCCCGCTCAGCTCCAGCTCACCCTGCTCACCACAGGGCACCGGACGGCCGTGCAGGTCGACGACGCGCGCGGTGAGATGCGGCAGCGGCTTGCCGACGGACAGCGTCCCGCTCGGCAGGTGCACCGGCGCCCGCTCACCCGGCGGCACGGCGATGACGGCGGACGTCGTCTCGGTCATCCCGTAGCCGTTGTGGAGGTAGACGCCGAACCGCTCCCGGAACCGCTCGACGGTCGCCGGCGGGATCGGCGCGCCCCCGGAGTACAGGGCCTTCACCGACGCGAAATGGCCCGGTCCGGCCTGCGGGAGCTGGAAGATCGCGTTGTACGCGGTGATGGAGCCGATCGTGTAGGTCACCTGGTGCTCGGCGAACGCCTCCAGGACGACCTCGGGGTGGAAGCGGCCCGCCAGGACGAGCGTGGTGTCGGTGAGCAGGGAGATCGTCGCGTTGACCACCGCGCCGGTGATGTGGAACAGCGGGGCCATGGCGAACACGACGTCCCCGTCACCCACACCCATCCACGACGCGCAGGTTCCCACCACGCTCAGGACGTTGCCGTGGGTGTTCATGGCACCCTTCGGCGGCCCCGTCGTCCCCGAGGTGTACGTCAGGAACGCGACGTCGTCGCGGGTCGGCTCCACGGGCGAGGGGCCGCGGCCCTCGAACTCGCCGATCAAGGCCACCAGATCGCCGTCCGGCGCGGGGGCCAGGCGTTCCGTCGTCGCGAAGACCCGTGGGTCGTTCTTCGACTGGTAGTCCAGCGCCGACGTGCTGATCAGCCACCGCACCGAACTCCCCGCCAGCGTGCCGAGCGTCTCGTGGACGTCCTCGTCCGCGCAGACGACGCCGACGGCCCCGGAGTCGTCGACGATCCGGCGGAGCTCCTGGCGCCGGTACATCGGATTGAGTCCCAGCGCCGTGGCCCCCAGCTTCCACAGGGCCAGCAGCACCAGCGCGTACTGCGGGACGTTCTGCAGGTACACCCCGACGCGGTCGCCCCGGCCGGTCCCGCGGGCCTCGAACGCGGCGGCCAGGGCGTCCGACGCCGCGTCCACCTCCCGCGCGGACAGAGCGCCGTCGAAGAAGCGGAGCGCGACGCCCTCCGGGTTCTTCGCCACGCGTGCCTTCCAGGCGGCCACGAGCGAGCCGGGGCCTGCGGCCGGCCCCGTACCGGACCCGTCGGGAAACGAGTCCCGCCGCCGACCCTCATCCACTGTCATCTGCCGTCCTTCCCACCCATGTCCATGCCTGGGCGCGCCGGTCACGTGAGCTCGCGCTTGAGGATCTTTCCGGTGGAGGTCATCGGCAGGGTCTGCACGACCTCCACGATGCGCGGGTACTTGTAGGCGGCCATCTGCTCCTTGCCCCAGGCGACCAGCTCGTCGGGGCGGGCCTCGGCGCCGCGCTCGAGGATGACGAACGCCTTGATCTCCTCGCCGTGGCTCTCGTGCGGCACGCCGACGACCGCGGCCAGGCTGATCGCCGGGTGCGTCATCAGGACCTCCTCGATCTCGCGCGGGTACACGTTGAAGCCACCGCGGATGATCAGGTCCTTCGCCCGGTCGACGATGTAGTAGAAGCCGTCCTTGTCCCTGCGGGCCAGGTCGCCGGTGCGGAACCAACCGTCCCGGATCGCTTCCGCGGTGGCCTCCGGGCGGCCGTGGTAGCCCTTCATCACGTTGTGGCCCCTGACCGCGATTTCCCCGATGGCGCTGCCCGTGCCGTCGTCCTCGACCTCCGACCAGTCCGCGTCGACGAGCTTGACCTCGACGCCCCAGATCGGCACGCCGATCGACCCGGGCCGGGGATCCCGCGCCGGATCGCTGAAGGTCACCACCGGCGAGGTCTCGGAGAGGCCGTAGCCCTCCAGGACCTGGACGCCCAGTCGCTCCCTGACCTGCTTGATGAGTTCCGCGGGGAGCGCGGCGCCGCCGGAGACTCCGACGCGCAGGTTCCTCGCGATCCTCTCGACGTCGACGTCCTCGGTGAGCGCCTGCAACAGGCCCCACCACATGGTGGGGACACCCGCGAAGACGGTGATGTCCTCCCGCTGCATCAGGGACACCGCCTGCCGGGCGTCGAACCGCGGCAGCAGCACCAGCGTGCTCGCCGTCGAGAAGCCGGCGTTCATCTGGACGGTCGCGCCGAAGGAGTGGAACAGCGGCAGCACGACCAGATGGGTGTCCAGCGCCGGCCGGTTCTCCAAGAGCTGGTTGACCGCGAGGGCGTTGAGCACCAGGTTGGCGTGGCTGAGTTCGGCGCCCTTCGCCTGCCCCGTCGTACCGCTCGTGTAGAGCAGCACGGCCGGGTCGTCCCCCGACGTCCCGATGCTGTCGAACGTCGCCGCGGTGCCCCGCAGTGCGGCGCCCATGGTCTCGACGCCCTTGATCGGGCTGTCCGCCGAGGGGTCGGCGGTGATGAGGAAGAAGTGCTCGCAGGCAGGTGTCTCGCTGAACCCGGCGTGCCCCTCCGCTCCCATCGGCAGGCCCTCGCCGCCCTCGAAGCAGAAGTACGCCTTCGCCCCCGAGTCGGCGAGGTGGTAGGCGACCTCCCGGCCCTTGAGCAGGACGTTGAGGGGGACGACGACGGCGCCGGCCTTGAGGATCCCGTAGTAGACGATCGGGAACCAGGGCACGTTCGGACAACTGAGCGCGACCTTGTCGCCGGGCCAGACGCCGCGGTCGACCAAGAGGTTGGCGACCTGATTGGCGGCGGCGTCGATCTGGGCGTAGGTGAGACGCGTCGTACCGAGGACGACCGCGTCCCGGTTCGGGTGCGTGCGGGCGGAGTCCTCGAGCAGGACCGAGAGGTTCAGCATGGTGCCATTTCCGGAAAGGTGGACCGGGCCAGGCCGCGGCGGAACAGAACACGCGGCCTGGCTCGGAGCGGGTGGGGGTAACGCGTGACTCGATGCGGGTGTCACAACTTCCGCAGGAGCAGGTCGAGGGCCTCGGCCGTCGCCTCGACGTCGGCGGTGGTGTGCGCCGTGCTGAGGAAGACCTTGCCGGACGGCATGAACAGGAAGCCCTGCCGCAGCATCCCTTCGAGGATCATGGTCCAGAGCCCGCCGGTTCCGTGCAGCCCGGTGGCCCCGCCGGCAGGGACGTACTGGAGCAGCGAGCCGATCCGGTTGAAACGGCCGAGGTCGGGAAACGAGCCGAGGACCCCGCCGACGAGGGCTTCGAACTCGGACGAGGTCTCTTCGAGTTGCTCGTAGACCGTGGGATCGGCCAGGACGCGCATCGTCGCCGTGACGGCCGCCAGTGCGATCGGGTTGGCGTTGAAGGTTCCGGCGTGCACGACACCGGACGTCACCTGGTCGATCAGATCGGACCGGCCTACGACGGCGCTCTGGGTGAAGCCGCCGGCCATCGCCTTCCCGAAGACGGACAGGTCGGGAAGGACGCCGTACTTCTCGGCCGCCCCGCCCCGGGCGATTCGGAACCCGGCGATCACCTCGTCGAAGAGGAGGACGACGCCGTGCCGGTCGCAGAGGGTCCGCAGGGTCGACAGGAACCGCGGTGAGGGTGCTTCGACGCCGGCGTTGCTCATCACCGGGTCGACGAGCACGGCCGCGATGTCGCGCTCGACGGCCTCGCCCAGCAGACGCTCGGCCAGCCGTACGTCGTTGAAGCGCGCCACGACCAGGTCGTCGAGGACGCTGGCCGACTGTCCCGCCCCACCAGGCGTGGCGGGGCGATCGCAGTCGTCCTCGGACATCCCGGCGTACACGGTGTCGTGCCAGCCGTGGTAGCTCTTGGCGAACTTGAGGACGCGGCGCCGCCCCGTGGCGGCGCGCGCGAGGCGCAGCGCCACCTGCACCGCCTCGGTCCCCGTGTTGCTCCACAGCAGCCGCTCGCCGTGCGGCACGGCTTCGAGGACCGCTTCCGCCGCGAGGTACTCCAGCGGGTGGCCGGTGCCGACGACCTGCATCTTCGTCGCGACCTCGGACACCGCTGACAGCACGCGCGGGTCACCGTGACCGAGGACGAGCGGCCCCCAGGCCATCACGTAGTCGACGTACCGGTCGCCGTCCAGGTCCCAGACGTGCGCGCCCCGCGCCTCGCGCACGAAGAGCGGATGGGGTGGCATCGCGGCGCGCAGGCCCGACCCCACACCCCCGCCGACGCTGCGGCGGGCTCGCTCGAAGGCCGAGCGTGATGATTCCAGGGCCATGAGATCGCCCCTGCCTTTCAGTACGTGATCACCGAGCGGATGCCGATGCCGCGCTTCATCTGGTCGAACGCCTCGTTGACGTCCTGCAGACCGATCACACTCGTCACCAGGGAGTCGAGATCGATGCGGTCGTTCATGTAGTGGTCGATCAGCAGCGGGAAGTCGGAAGCGGGCTTGCTGGAGCCGTAGTTCGAGCCGATGAGCGAGAGCTCCTGATCGGACATGACGAAGGGGTCGATGGAGACCTTCAGGCCGTCCGCCACCTGCCCGGCGACCACCGCCGTGCCGCCCCGGGCCAGGACCTCGTAGGCCGCCTCGATGGTGCGGGGCAGCCCGATGGCCTCGATGGCGATCTCCACACCGCGTCCGTCGGTGAGCTGCCGCACCCGGTCCGCGAAGTCCTCGCGGCCGTTGTTGATCAGGTCGGTCGCGCCGAAGACGCGCGCCTGCTCCAGCTTCTCGTCGGAGATGTCCGCGGCGATGATCTTCCGCGCGCCGGCGAGCCGGGCACCCTGGATCGCGTTCAGGCCGACGCCGCCGCAGCCGAGGACCAGCACGGTGTCGCTCGGCCGCACGTTGGCGGTGTTGACGGCCGCGCCGACACCGGTCGTGACGGCGCATCCGACCAGGGCCGCCTGCGGGAACGGGGCGTCGTCCCGGACGGCGATCGCACCCGACTCGGGCACGAGGGCGTACTCGCCGAACGTTCCGAGGCCCGCGAAGCTGAGCACGTCGCCCCCGTCGGCGGACGTGATCCGGGGCCGGCCGTCGAACGACAGGTGGTTCGCCGAGTGCTCGCTCACCATGTCGCAGAGGACGGGCCTGCCGCTGATGCAGTAGCGGCAGCGGCGACACGAGGGCGTCCAGGACAGTACGACGTGGTCGCCCTTCTTGAGCGTCGTGACGCCTTCTCCGACGCTCTCGACGATCCCGGCTCCCTCATGGCCGAGGATCATCGGCGTAGGAACCTCCCATTCGCCCAGGAGGACGTGGAGGTCGCTGTGGCACACCCCGCTCGCCCGGAGCCGCACGAGCACCTCGCCGGGCGGAGGCGTCGAGGGGATCGTCACCCGCTCGATGGTCAGCGGTTCGTTCGGCGTCCTGAAGACGGCGGCGTCGAACTCGATCGTCATGGAGGTCTTCCTTCCGTGTGGTGGGGCGGTCACGTCCGAGCGGTGCGGATGAGCTTCTTGTTGGCGAACTCGTCGATGCCCGCCCGTCCCAGCTCGCGGCCGAAGCCGGACAACTTGACGCCACCGAAGGGAAGTTCCGCGCCTTCGAGGCCGACGCCGTTGATGAAGACCATGCCGGCGTCGATCCTGTCGGCGACGCGCAGCGCCTGCTCGGCGTCCGTCGTGAACACGTAGGAGCCAAGCCCGTACGGGGTGTCGTTGGCCAGCTCGACGGCCTCGTCCTCGGAGGCGACCCGGTAGACGGTCGCGACGGGACCGAAGAGCTCCTCGGCGGCCGACGGCGACGCCGGGGAGAGGCCCGTCAGCACGCCGGGCGGGAAGTACGCCCCCTCGCGCTGCCGTGCGGAGACGAAGGTCGCCCCCTCGTCGACGGCTCGCCCGACCTGTTCCTCGACGTACTCGGCGGCGGCGACCGAGGAGAGCGGCGCCAGTCCGTCGGTCAGCGCGAGCACCTTCTCGGTGAACCTGTCGAGGAAGGCGTCGTAGAGGTCCTCGGCGACGATGAAGCGCTTCCCGGCGTTGCACGCCTGCCCGGCGTTCTCGAACCGCGCCTCGACCGCCGCCTGGACCGTGGCGTCGAGGTCGTCGGTCGACAGCACGATGAACGGGTCCGAGCCGCCCAGTTCGAGCACCACCTTCTTGAGGCTGCGCCCGGCCTGCTCGGCGACCTCCGCGCCGGCCCGCTCCGAACCGGTGAAGGAGACGCCCTGCACGCGGGGGTCCGCGATGGCGCGACCGACCTGCTCGCGGGTGGCGTGGACGTTGACGTAAGCGCCCTGGGGGAAGCCCGCGTCCGTGAACAGTTGCTGGAGAGCCGCGGACGACTCCGGACACTGCGACGCGTGCTTGAGCACGATGGTGTTGCCCAGGGCGAGGTTGGGCGCGGCGAACCGGGCCACCTGGTAGTACGGGTAGTTCCAGGGCATGATCCCGAGCAGCACGCCGACCGGCTGGCGGCGGATGAAGGCGGTGCCCTCTCCCTCCAGGAGCTCGATCGGCTCGTCGGTGAGGAACTTCTCCGCGTTCTCGGCGTAGTACCGGTAGATCGAGGCGCTGAACTCGACCTCCCCGACGGCCTCGTCCACCGGCTTGCCCATCTCCCGGTGGATGATCTCGGCGAGCTGCCGGCTGCGCTCGCTGTGCAGGGTGGCGACGGCGTTCAACAGTTGGGCGCGCTGTTCCACGGAGGTCTGCCTCGACCAGTGCGCGTAGGCGTTCGCCGCCGCGTCGAGCGCCCCGTCGACGACCTCGTCCGTCGCGGTGGGGTACTCCTTGACCAGCTTGCCGCTGGCGGGATCCACCACCGCGTACACGTGCCGCTTCACCATGCTGACTCCTTCGTCGTGATTCGGGTTCATGCGGGGGCCCCGGCCGTGCGGGCCGGGTACGGGTCCAGAGCCGCGTCGCGGTCGTGCAGCGCGCGGTAGGCGCGGAAGTAGACGAATCCCTGGGTGCCCCAGGTCGCCAGCGCGGCCGTGTAGAAGATCGTGCGGTTCGCGTCGTCGAACGGCAGGGGGAAGAAGTCGTACGTGATCGCGATGGTGGTCCCGGCGGCCGTGACCAGTCCGGTCCAGACCGCCGGCCACCTCGCGCCCGCGCTCCAGAGCCGTTTGACGAAGTAGCAGAGGAACGCGGCCGTGAGCAGGTTGACGACGACGTAGAACACGGAGACCCAGAACGCACCACGGTCGGTGTCGAGATCCGCGCCGTGGAAGGGGCGGAGGAACAGGGCGGCCACGATCGCGGCCCCGAACACGGCGACGTCGACGCCGCGGCTCGGCTTGTAGCGATGGGTGACCTTCATCAGGCCCAGGACCAGGATGAGCGTGATGCCGACCGACCTGGAGAACGCGTCGAAGAAGTACGCCAGGTCGTACAGGACGCTGTCGCTCTTGGCCCCGAGCAGCGACCAGAGCAGGAAGTTGGTGCCCGACGTGGCGACGACCATCCATTCGAGGCCCAGGAGGTAGTTGCCGTAGCGGCGGATGAATTTCCAGCCGTAGAAGTAACCGGCGAAGATCATCCACAGGTCGGCCAGCAGGAACAGCGTCTCCTTCATCGGGACGCCCCCTCTCGGACGTCGCGGGTCAGCAGGGTGAGGACGCTCTCGGCGGTGCGCTGGCCCGTCAGAACCGCGCCGTTCATGGTTCCGGCCCATTCGCCGGCGGTTTCGGAGCCCGCCCAGTGGACGCGCCCGTGGGGTTCGCTCAGCGCCTTGCCGAAGCTCGTGGTCGCGTAAGGAGCGACGGCGGGGTTGGGGCCGCCCGGGGCGAAGGGCTCCGCTCCCCAGCAGTGGTCCACGTAGTCGATCGGGGCGAGCGCCTGCGGGCCGTAGAGGTCGGCGAGCTGCCGGACCACCCGGTCGCGCCGTGTCTCGGGGCTGAAGCCGTCGAAGACGCGCGGATCGCAGAAGGCCATCAGGACGCCCGGTCCGCCGGGGGCGGGGGACACGTCGAAGGTGATGAACACGGTCCCGGTGTCGGTCACCGCCTCACCGGAACAGCCCTCCGCCCTCCAGAACGGCCTCTCGTAGGCCACGAACGCCTTGCTCAGCACGCCCATGCGCCAGGTCCGCGTGAGCCCTTCGCCCTGCTCGGACAGAGCGGGCTCGAAGGCGATGGCGGCGCGGTGCGCCGGCGAGGCGGTGACGATGGCGTACCGGGCGCGGATCTCGCCGGAGTCGGTGCGGACGGTGACGCCGTCGTCGTCCTGCGTGATGCGGCGCACCGGTGTCTCCAAGCGCACGCGGTCACCGAGCCGCTCCGCCACCCGCTTGGCGATCTCCTGGGTGGTCTCGACGATCCGGTCCTGCTGCTGACCGCCCTCGACGTCCAGCATGTGATCGAGCCCGCCCGCCGAACGGATGTAGCGCAGTGCGTGCAGCAGGGAGACGTCTCCCGGCGTGCAACCCCACTGCACCTTGCTGATCACGGTCATCAGCGCGCGGGTGCCGGGCAGCGCGTTCTTCCGGTCGAGCCACTCGCCGAACGAGACGGCGTCGAGCCGGCCGGCCCCCGGCGTCTCCCACGCCGCGTCCACGTCGACGGTCGCGACCAGCTTGTTCACCGCCGCCTGCATGCGCGCCATGTCCACCAGGGCCGCGGGGGAGACCTTGGGAATGGTCCCGCTGTAGGTACGGCGCCGGCCCGCCATCCACAGCACGTTGCGCCCCTGGGCGAACTGGTCGGTGGTGGTGCACCCCACCCGGCTCGCGAGGTCCCGGACGGCCGTGTGGCGCCGGGCCACCCACGTCGCTCCGAGGTCGACCTTCACACCGGCCACCTCGCCGGAGAGCGAGCGGCCTCCGACCCGGTCGCGGCCTTCCACGACCAGGACGGACCGCCCCGTGCTCACCAGTCGCTCCGCCGCGCTCAGACCGGCGAAACCGGCACCGACGACCACGACGTCGACCGTGGTGCTCCCGGAGCGGGGCTCACGAGATCCGGACATGGCTGCCTCCTTCACCCACGCGGTTCGCGTGCTGGGCGATGTAGGTCGTGATGGGGCCGACGAGGGACTCGGGGAGGTGATGGCCCATGCCGGGAATGACCACGTGCTGGGCCGAGCGGATCGCCTGTGCCGTCGCGGCGCCGCCGTTCGGATGCACCAGCAGGTCCCGGTCGCCGTGGATGACCAGCGTCGGGGCCGTGATCCGGCTCAACTGGGCCGTCCGGTCCCCGGAGCGCTGGATGGCCTGGATCTGGCGCGCTGTGCCGGACGCCGGGTCGCCGGCGCTGCGGTCCCAGCCGCGCGCCGCGATGGCCGCCTCGGCCGCGTCGTCGATGGGATGTTCCGTTCCCGCGATGTGCCGGGTGAGCCTCAGGTGGGCGCGGACCGCCGCGGTCCTGTTCCTCGCCGGCGGGGCGGCGAGGAGCCGGATCGTCGACAGGGCCGGCTGACCGACCTTGCGCGCCCCGGTCGTGGAGTAGAGGGAGGCCAGCGACAGGACCCGCTCGGGCGCCGTGGCCGCGATCGTCTGCGCGATCATCCCTCCCATCGACCGCCCGACCAGGTGCACCCGCGCGATCCCGAGATGGTCGAGTACGCCGACGGCGTCCTGGCCCATGTCGGCCAGCGTGTACGCGTCGCCGCGCGGACGCGCGGCGATCTGACGCCAGAGCCCGGGAGGGGGCGAGGCGACGAACGTCGACTGGCCGACGTCACGGTTGTCGATCGCGACGACCCGGAAACCGTGGGCGACGAGGGAGCCGACGAACGAGTCGGTCCAGAAGGTGAGGTCTTCGCCCAGTCCCGCGATGAGCAGCATCGCGGGGGCGTCCTTGTCGCCGTGGTCCCGGAAGCAGATCGTCACCCCGGACGGCAGGGTCGCGTACCGGTCGCCGCCCCCGGCGGCGCTCGTCTCAGACACGGGTGCCTCGCCTCCCGCCGGGAACCGGCGCGGCCGCCCGGCGGGCGCCGAACCGGAGGTTCTCGTCGGCCACCGGGCCGCGCAGCGCCCTGGCGTCCTCGGGGTAGGACATCGCCATCCGCCAGGGCTTCTCGGGGCCCTGCTTGGGCAGGAACTTCTCGCCGCGCTTGGCGTATCCGGCCTGGAGGTCCATGACGGGCCTGCGGTTCGTTCCCGGCGGTGCGACCGGAACCACCGTGTCGTATCCGCGGGCGTCCATGTGCCTGACCAGGTCGATGAAGTAACGGCACATCAGGCTCACCTTGAGCGTCCAGGACGAGGTGGTGTAGCCGATCGCCATCGCCCAGTTCGGCATCCCGCTCAGCAGCATGCCGCGGTAACAGAGCGCGTCCGCGATGTCGACCTGGTGCCCGTCGACCACGATGGGCATGCCGTCGAAGAGCCGAAGGTTCAGCCCCGTCGCGGTGACGATGATGTCGGCTTCCAGCTCCTCACCCGACGCCAGGACGATGCCGCGCTTGCTGAACCTCGCCACCGCGTCGGTGACGACGGAGGCCCTTCCTTCCTTGATCGCGTCGAAGAAGTCGCCGTTCGGCGCCACGCACACCCGCTGGTCCCACGGGTCGTACGGCGGGTTGAAGTGCTTGTCGACGTCGAACCCCTTGGGAAGGCGCTTGACGTTCTCGCGCCGGATGAAGGCCCGTCCTGCCTTGGGGAAGGTCCGCAGGCCCTTCACGACGGCGTGTTCGGTCCAGATGTTCTTGAACCGCGTCACGGCATACCCGCGCTCTTCCCCGAGCAGCTTCGTGAGTGCCAGGGCGACCTTGTCGACGCGGGGGAGCGCCATGACGTAGGTGGGGGTGCGCTGCAGCATCGTCACGTGCCGGGCGGCGCCCGCCCCGGTGGTCATGGCCGGCACCAGAGTGATCGCGGTCGCGCCGCTGCCGATGACGACGACCTTCTTATCGCTGTAGTCGAGGCCCTCGGGCCAGTGCTGCGGATGGACGATCTGGCCCTCGAAGTCCTCCCGTCCCTGGAACTCCGGGGAGAACCCCTCGTCGTACCGGTAGTAGCCGGTGGCGGCGAAGACCCATCCCGCGTGGATCGTCCTGGTCCGGGTCGCTCCCGTCGCGGGGTCCGAGGTCTGGACGGTGAGGGTCCACCGTGAGTCCGCCGTGGACCACTCCGCGCGGACGACCCGGTGGCCGAGCCTGAGGAAGCGCTCCAGGCCGTTCTCCTCGACGGTCTCGTGGAGGTACTCCTTGATGAGGGGGGCGTCGGCGATCGCGGCTTCGTGGCGCCAGGGCTTGAACGCGTATCCGAACGTGTGGAGGTCGGAGTCCGAGCGGATGCCGGGATAGCGGAACAGGTCCCACGTGCCTCCGATGTCGTCGCGCGCTTCCAGTACGGCGAGCGACTTGTCGGGCAGCTCCCGGCTGAAATAGGTGGCCGCGCCGATCCCGGAGATCCCGGCTCCGATGATCACCACGTCGAATTCCTCGACGGCGTCCAACACCTCGGCTGTCATGGCGTTTCCTCGCTGTTCCTGTGGCGGTTGCCTCACTGTCGCCAGCGAGGACCGCCTGCGAGAACGACAGCGGGCACCTCCTTCGCCAGGGCTCGGTGCACGATGCACAGGCGGACCGGGCCGCTGCGCTCGTACGGTGTCCGACGTTCGGGCGGAGGCCCCGGTGGAGCCAGGGGCCCGGCCCTTCCGGGAGGGCGGCCGGAGACGGCCGTCCAGCGGCTTCTTGCTGCCGCGGCCATTGCGGGAGCAAGACCGAGGGGGGTAGAGGTTTGCTCCCGCTGTTTAGTGGTACTAAACAGCGGGGTCGAGGTCGTGTGCAGAGGTCGAACCCGTTGTCGTCACGGCCTCCCCGCGTAGCGGGGCCCACGGGCGTATCGAGCCGCAGAGGGACCGCCGCCGTCACTCCCGCGATCGCGGCCGAGCGGCAACGGCCGACGCCCCGGACGCTGTGGGGCCACGTCTTCTCGGGCGGCAGGAGCCACCTCCTGCCGCTCCGGCCCAGCCACCGCGAGGGATCCGCACCCGTTCGTTCGCGCAGGCGTACCGCTCCACGCACTCCCTTCACCCACCCATGACGAGCCGGAACCGGCCCGTGAGCCGAAAGGTGATCGCGATGACCGACCTCTCCAAGACAGGGCACGCCGAAGCACCCGGCGGTGAAGCGGGATCGGGCAACCCGCTCCACCGTGGGCTCGGCGTGTCGCAGATCGTGTTCATGGTCGTCGCCGCGGCGGCACCGCTCGGCCTCGTGGCCGGCGGGGTGCCGCTCGCCTTCGCCATGAGCGGCAGCCCGGGGATGCCGCTGTACTTCGCGCTGTCCACCGTGCTGCTGCTGGTCTTCGCGGTCGGCTTCACGCTGATGGCCGGACGGGTACGCGACGCGGGGGCCTTCTACGCCTACGTCCAGGCGGGGCTGGGCCGGATCCCCGGTCTCTCGGCAGCGACCCTCGCGCTCTTCTCCTACACGCTGCTTCTCGTCGGGGTGAACGCCTACGTCGGGGTCGCGACGAGCAACGTCATCGAGCGGTACGCCGACGTCGGCTCCCCGTGGTGGGCCTGGGCGCTCGTCTCGCTCGCTGCCATCGCCTTCCTCGGCTACCGCGACATCGAACTGAGCGCCAAGGTGCTCGGTGCCGTGCTGGTGCTGGAATCCCTGCTGCTCCTGGTCCTGGACCTCGGCATCGTGGGCCACGGCGGCGCCCACGGCCTGACGGCCGAGCCGGTGTCGCCTTCGATCGTGGGCACCGGCTCCCTGGGCCTCGGCGTCATGTTCGCCCTCTTCGGGTTCATCGGCTTCGAGGCGACGGCCGTGTTCCGCCACGAGGCGAAGGACCCCGACGTCACGGTCCCGCGGGCGACATACGTCGCGATCCTGGTGATCGGAGCCTTCTACTCGTTCACCGTGTGGGCGATCGTGGTGGGGGCCGGCGTCGACTCGGTGGTCGGAGCCGCGCAGGCCGACCCCGAGGGCCTGGTCCTCACGCTGACGCGGAGCTACGTGGGGTCCGTCTGGGCCGACGCCATGCAACTCCTGCTGATCACAAGCCAGTTCGCTTGCGTACTGGCCTTCCACAACGTCGTGACGCGCTACCAGTTCGCGCTGTCCCGGGCCGGCGCGCTTCCGGCGTCGCTGAGCGTCGTCCACCCCCGGCACCGCGCACCGTCGGCGTCCTCGACCGTCGCCTCGGCGGTCGCGTTCGTCACCACGCTCGTCGTCGCCTCGCTCGGCCTCGACCCGATCGGGGACCTCTACGCCTGGTTCTCCGGCGCCGCCACGCTCGGCATCGTCCTGCTGATGGCGGCCACCAGCCTCGCCGTCATCGGCTTCTTCCGGCGCGCCGACGGGCGGCAGCCGGTGTGGCGGACGGTCGTGGCCCCGGCCGTCGCCTTCCTCGGCCTGGCCTGCGTGGTCTGCATGATGGTCGCCAACTTCCCGCTTCTTGTCGGCACCACCACGGGTGCCTGGGTGATCGGCGGCCTCGTCGCCCTCTCGGCCGTGGCCGGCGCGGTGCAGGCCCTCGTCCTGCGCGCGCGCCGACCGGCTGTCTACGAGCGCCTCTGAGCGACGTGCCGGTCAGCTCATGAGCCGCAAGGGCGCGGCCGGTCTGTGCACCGTGCACCGCCCCCCGAGGAAGCCGGTGCCCAGTGTCGTTCTCACCACGGCCGTGGCCTGTGACAGTGGGGTACCAGGCAACCGCCACCGGCGAAGCCCCGTCCCGCCGTGCACCGTGTCGTGGGCGGGCCGACCGAGGCGCCCGAGGGAGTGACGTTGAAGAATCGGACTGTCGTGGTGGGGCTCGGTGCCACTGGCCGGGCCATCGCCTCTTCCTTGCTGCGACGCGCGGACATGGAGATCGTGGGAGCGGCGGACCGGGACCCCCGCGTGGTCGGTCAGGACCTCGGAGTGCTCCTCGGTGGCGTCGAGAACGGTGTCGTCGTCGTGAGCGACCCGGCCGAGCTGCCCGCCGCCGACCTCGCGATCGTGGCGACCGTCTCGGATCTGCGCAGGGCGGCCGACGTCCTGCTGCCGCTGCTGGAACGTTCGTACAACGTCCTGAGCATCTGCGAAGAGCTGGCCCATCCATGGCGGAGCCACCCCGATCTGGCCCGGCGGCTCGACGCCACGGCGAAGGCGCACGGCGTGACCGTCCTGGGCAGCGGGGCGAACCCGGGCGTCCTGATGGACACCCTTCCCCTCCTCCTGACCGCACTGACCCAGCGTGTGGAGAGCGTGCGGATCCGCCGGCGGACGGACATGTCACGCTACGGCGCGATTCTGTCGAAGTTCGGCCTCGGTCTGACCACGCGCGAGTTCGCGACGGCTCGCAGCCGGGGCGAGGTCGTCGGGCACCACGGCTTCGAGCAGGCCATTGGGGCGCTCGCGGCCGGGCTCGGATGGGATCTCGACTCGGTGGACGTGGGAGAGGTCGAACCCGCTGTCGTGACGACTTCGCCGCGCGTAGGGGACCACCTGCGCATCGAACCGGGGCAGATCGCGGCGGTCACTCACGCCGCCCGGGGCGTGCTCAAGGGCGAGGTGGTGATCGATCTGGAGATCACGTTCGGGTTCTTCGAGCCGGCCGACGAGGTGGCCGCGGGCGACGACTACCGGATCGTCGGAGAGGAGCAGATCGTCGACCTCCGTTCCTCCGTGGGCTTCGATTCCTTCCTCAGCACCGTCGCGGCAGCGGTCAACGCCTCCACCGCGGTCGTCGAGGCACGTCCCGGTCTCCTGACGATGGGGGACCTGCCCGCCCGTTCGGTCGCGGCCAAGGGAGAGCGGCGAGCGGGCCGGGCCTCACTCGGGGCCACGACTTCTCAGGACTGAGATAGCACGAAGTGGGGCGGACGCCCCACCTGGAAGGAGATCGGGTCAGCATGAGGACCGACAGCACGAAGTACACCAGCTTCACCGGCTGGATCGACCCGCCGGACGACGTGCAGCCCGCGCTGGACGGCGACCTCACCTGCGACATCGCCGTCATCGGCGGCGGCATGGGCGGCATGGCGGCCGCCCTGCGCCTAGCGGAGCGCGACCAGGACGTCGTCCTGCTGGAGGCCGAGTTCTGCGGCTACGGCTCGGCCTCGCGCAACGGCGGTCAGATCGCCGGGGCGCCGGGCGGCGACCTGCGGATGCTCAGCCTCCAGTCCCCGAAGAAGATGCCGGTCATGGCCAAACTGGCGGAGCACGCGGGCCGCTATGTGGAAGACCTCATCAAGAGGCACGACATCGACTGCGACTACGTGGCGAACGGCCTGGTGTGGGGTGCGGTCTCACCCCTCATGATGCTCAGGGTGCGTACCCAGGCGGCGATCCTGCGCGCCTTCGGCGGGGGCGGGACCGTCGGCAGCAGAGAGGAGCTCGGCCTCCCCGCCGGCTTCGTGGGCGGGATGCGGGAATCCATCGGCGGGATGCTGAACCCGGGCAAGCTCGCTCGTGGTGTGCGCCGCGCGCTGCTCGCCTCCTCGGCCAAGGTCTTCGAGCGGACGCGGGTGAGCGATGTCCGGCGGACGGGTGGCATCGTCGAGATCACGACACCGCACGGCACCGTGCGGGCCAACAAGGTGCTGCTCGCGACCAGCGTCTACGCCGGTGAGTGGGACATCACGCCCAAGAACCTCGCGACGCCGCTGTACGTCATCGAGATCGAGTCGGAACCCATCGCGCCGGAGCGGCTCGCCGCGCTCAACTGGACCAGTCGGTCCGGCATCATCACCCAGCACCAGTTGATGACCCACTACCGGCTCACCGAGCGCAACACCATCGTCTGCGGGGTCCGCAAAGCGCAGCGAGGCCAGACCTATCCGCTCCCGGACCGGGTCCCGGACCCCGCTGTCGTGCGGGACATGGGGAAGGACCTGGCCAACCGGTTCCCGTCGCTGTCCGACGTGGCCATCGAGCGGGCCTGGGGCGGTTGGATCGGCATCAGCCCGGACTGGCTGTCGGTCGCCGGGCAGGTGGGTGACAACGTCTTCTACGCGATGGCCTGCAACGGCCACGGCCTCTGCCAGGTGCCGTACGTGACCCATCAGCTCGCCGACTACATCGTCGACGGTGAGATGCCGGAGGACCTCGCCGGTATCTGGTCGGACGCCTCGAAGTACTCGCCGTCGATGTCGCTGCTGTTGCAGCCGTTCGTCCTCCGAGCCGTCTGGGGGCTGGACCGGTTCAACGACTTCTTCAACGGCAGCAGGACACGGGCCCGACGGGCGCTCCGCCGTGGCAGGCGCGGGGGCTCCTGAGGGTTCGGGCGACGCCTGCTCCGTGACGGCGCGGTGTGAGATCGCCATCCGCTACGGCAACACCGCCGGGTCCTGCGAAACAGCCGCCGCCCTGGCATCACTCCGGATGCGGGCCAGGCATGCGACGACAGGATCTAGGCGGGCCTTCGCGCGGCGCGCGGCAGGGGAGGCGACAGGACCCAGAGGACCTCGCTCACCGTCGTACCCGGATTGTCGAACTGGTGAAGCGTCTGGCCGGAGAACGACGTGGACGCCCCTTCCGACAGCATCCGGGTCTCGCCCCCGACGATCAGACGGGTCGAACCGCTCAGCCCCATCGCGAAGACCGTGGCGGTGTCGAGCCGATAGGGCCCTCCGGTACCCCCGCCCGGCTCGATCACGGAGCGGAAGACCTGGAACGCCGTGGTGTCGGCGGGCGTGAGCAGGTACTCGGCCACGCCCTCACCGCCCATGTCGATCCGGCTTCCGCCGTCCACGACGTGCTCGTCGGGGTACGCGAACAGCTCCCCGACCCCGACCCGCAGCACTTCGCAGACGCGCAGCAACGTCGGGACGGACACGCTGGTGAGCCCACGCTCCCACTGGCTCAGAAAGCCCTTGGTGACCTCTGCCCGGTGGGCGACCTCCGTCAACGACAAGCCGCGGTCGAGCCTGACCTTCCGCAGCCGCGCACCCGCGGACGCTTCGAGGGCGGCGGCGCCCCATTCCGCTCCATCTGCCCTCCCGCCGTCACCGATGGACATGGTGTGCTCACCGCCCGTCCCGAGGCCGAGGTCGTATACCTGTCAGGTGACGGGCCGACCCGGACGAGTCCTCTCCGTGGCACGAGGCTAAGGCATGCGCGCCAGGGGCGGTCGGTGCGCCCCCGCGGAGGGGGCGACGGCGTCGAACCCCTTGTGGCGCCAGTGAGGGCGTGGTAAACCTGCCGCCGTTTAGTGGTAGTAAACAGCAGTCGAGGGTCCGCGCCTGTGTCGGCGGCCAGGTCGCCGACGAGCCCCTCACCTGTCCAGGACACGGCATGTCGGGAGCCTCGGCTCCCCGAGAGCAGAGGGACACTGAGAACATGGAAGAGCTGTGGCCCCCGCCCTCGCGTGAGGTCGCCGATGCGATCAGGTCCCTGTGTCAGCGCCTGCTGACGCAAACGGACGCCCTGATCGACGCCTTCGCAAGGCCCTCTCTCGTCGCCCAGAACGACCCCGCTCTCCTCGCGGACGCATCGCTGGTCGAGGAGGATCGCGCGCTCAACCGCTCTGAGGTGGTCCAGTGGTTGACCGCAAATGTCCAGCAACCGGGGCGGAGGGTAGAGCCCTACGTCAGTCCGAGGACCACGGCGTACATCAACGACCTCGTCTCCCGGGGCATCGCGCCCGACTTCGCCGGGGCCTGGCGCGTGGCCCTGGGGATCGGCTGGCGGCGATGGCTGGAGGAATGCGTGGCGGACTGCGCGGACCCCGATCTTCTCGTGGGGGTCCTGGACGTGACGGCGCAGTCGCTGGTGCAATACGCCCTCGACTCCGTCGCGGCCCTGCGGCAAGCCGGCCTCGCCGCGGCGATGGGGAACACGGATGCCGAGGGGATCGCGCTGATCCAGCTCATCGCCAGTGGGGCGCCGATGGCGGAGGACCTTGCCGAAGGACGCCTGCGCTACCGGATGGCGCGGTGGCACGTGGGCCTCGTCCTCTGGGTCGACGATCCCGAGGAGGCCGACGCCCTGGACGAGGCGATCGCCGCTGTGCGCTGCTCCGCCGGAGGTCGAAGCGCCCTGGTGGCGCGCGCCAGCGCCACGTCGCGGTGGATCTGGCTTTCGGGGGAAGCCGTCCCGGACCTTCACCACGTGGAGAAGGACCTCGCGGCGACCGACGCGGTCCGCGCGGCGGTGGGACGGCCGGGTCGCGGTCTCGAAGGATTCCGCTCCAGCCACCAGGACGCCCTCGCGGCGCAGGCGCTCGTGATCCGGCTGGGTTCCGACCGGCGATTCACCGCCTACGCCGACGTCGAGCTGATCGACGCGCTCACGAAGGACCGGCCCGGCGCGCGTCGGTTCGTCGTCAACACCCTCGGGCCGTTGGCCGAAGCCGACACAGCCCTGAGGCAGGCGCTGCTCACCTACGTGCAGTGCGGCTTCAGCACCACCCGGGCGGCCGCCGACCTCTACGCGCACCGCAACACCGTCGAACGGCGCGTCTCACGCGCCAACGAGCTCTCGGCCGTCAAGGTGGAGGACAACCCGACCCATGTGGCGGCGGCGCTCCTGGTGCTGGACATCGCCCCTGACATCGTGACGGTCGTTCCGAGCTGAGCTCACACCACGGGGGCGTGGTGCCGAGCTTTGGCATGGATGACGTGCAGGAGAGCAAGCAGGACCGCGAAGGCGTTCCGGGCCCGGTCATCAGCGAGCCCCCGGGTCGGTGCCTGGGACCGGGGAGAGCGGGAGGCGGGCTGCCGAGGTGAAGGCGATCATGGCGCCCATCAGCCCGTGCGCCGATCGGCCAGGACGGACACGACGGCACAGCCTCTCACGTCGGCGAGCGAGGACAGCGCGAGGAGCCCCGGTCCTGGAAACCGGTACCTCGCGCGCCGGGCCTGTCTCAGGACGCGAGTGAGAAACGCGGTCGGCGGCCTCGAGCCCCAGCTACGATGCCACCGACTGAGTTCTCCACATCATCGTCATACGAAGAAGATCAGCATCGGCCACCTCCTGCCGCCTATGCTGACTTTTGCTGACCTCCGAGACTCGCAAGCCGCTGACCTGCGGCGATGCGTGTTGCTCGTCATGTGGTGGAACTTCGTCGGCCGCACGGACGACGAGATCCGCCAGGCCCGCGAGGACTGGATGTCCGGCACCCGCTTCGGCGAGGTCAAGGGCTACGACGGCGCCCCGCTCCCGGCCCCGGAGGTCCCGGCGACCCCGCTGAAGGCGCGGGGGAGGGTGCGCTGACCTGGGGTTTCCTCCTCGCAGCCGATGTCCGAAGCAGGCTTGCTCGGCTGTGCCTCCGACTTTCGGCGTGCCGCCGGGAGGGATGGTTTCGCACCCTCTCTCGGTGGCGCAGCCGGCGGGGTGTGCTTCTGCGGCGTGCTCGTGTGTGAGCAGGTCGCTGGCGCACCGCATTCCTCGTCTTCTTCCTCGGCATCAACGTCCTGCCGCAAGAAGGACTCGTCTACCCCATCTACTACCTGTTCAAGGAAATGGGCCTGTACGACGGGAAGCTGGGCTACACCGTCCTCGTCGGCATCACTTACAGCGCCTTCGGCACCTACCTGCTCTCCTCCGTCTTTGCGAGCTTCCCCAAGGAACTCATCGAAGCCGCCTCCCTCGACGGCGCCGGCCGCTGGACCATCCTGTGGCGCATCGTCCTGCCCATGAAATGGCCCACCCTGTCGGTGATGTGCGTGTTCTTCTTCGTCTGGAGCTGGAACGAGTTCCTCTACCCCCTCGTCCTGCTCATTTCCAACGATAAGCAGACCGTCCCCCTCGGCCTGTCCGTCCTGCAGGGCCAGTACTCCAGCGACCCCACCTCCCTGAGCGCCGCGGCCCTCCTCGGCGTCATCCCCATGATCGTCTTCTTCCTCATCTTCCAGCGTTCCCTCACACGGGGCCTCACCGCCGGCGCCGTGAAGTAACCCCACAGAGCCACCCCGGACCCGGCTTCTACCGTCCCGCTACCGGGTCCGGGGTTCACCCCACACAGCACGCCGCCAGGGGCACCTCCGCACCCGGCCCACTCTGCACGGCACCCCAGGAGGAAGCCCGCCCGCGTCTGCGATGAGCAGAATGCTGACTACGAGGAATACGTAGTCTCGACGTCCTTCATGATTCAGTGATGCTCGTTGAAGATAGCGTAGAAGGCGGTAAGGGCCCAGACGGCTTCCCCATTTCCCCCGCCATTTGCTATAGGGCCTGTAGTTCTTGGCCCACGCCCTTCGCCAGTTCTTGATATCTTGCTTCCGATTGTGCCGCCAGACACTGGCATTCCAAGTGAATCGCTCCACATGCTTGCCGACGTTCTACGCGTGGCCGGCCGCGCTGGACGCTGGCGCCGACACATCCCCAAACACCTTGTGTGCGACAAACGCGGTAACTCCACCGCGTCGCGCGGCAGAGTAGGAGATGCCCACGACACCCCATACGTGCGCCCGCGGGCTCCGGCGTCCTCGCGGAGGGGTAGCCGGGGTCTGGCAGCAACAGCGGGCATGCGACGGACCGTTGCCGTGACGGGGTGATGGCGGGTCCGTCTCCTTTGCCAACTGCTCGATCATGACCGCGTACGCGCCCCCCACCTGCTCGGTTTCTGCTCGCCCTCGCGGGCGTCGGCCGGTGCCTCGCGGAGCGTCGACATGGCCGGTTCGCGCTTTGCCATTCGTATTCCGTGATCAGGCCGCGGCTGCCAGGATGCGTGCACGCTTTGCTTCTCGGCGCGGCCCGGGCTCCGGCACCTTGCCGCACGGCACGCGATGTGTTGTGACCTGTGCAGCCCGTCGGCAAGCAGGAGGCCGTTGCGCCAAGCCGGAAGCCTGTTCACAGGCGTGGGAGGACGGATCCTTGTTCGTAGGACGCGAGAATGAACTGGCTGAGCTGCAGGCCGCGTTGAAGAACAACCGGCTGGTGACCTTGACCGGTGTCGCGGGCGTCGGCAAGACGCGGCTTGCGCGGCAGTTGGTGGACCTCGGCCTGATCTCCGCAGCGGAGGATTCCTGCTGGGCGGATCTGTGGCAGTTGCGCGATGAGGGGTTGCTCGCGGCGCTCGTGGCCGATGCGTGCGGTCTGTCCGACCACACCCCGAGGATGCCGGTGGATGTGATCTGCGACTGGATCGGCGACCGCGAGCTGCTGCTGGTTCTTGATTCCTGTGAGCATGTGCTGACCGCGTGCCGGAGCCTGGTGCGGGTGCTGCTGGAGAAGTGTCCGCATCTGAGGATCATGGCCACCAGCCGCGAACTTCTCCATCTGGGCGAGGAGTTCGTCACCGTCGTCCAGCCGCTTCCGTGTGCCACGGATGCCGCCGAGTTGTTTCTGCGGCGTGCCACGGAATCGGGGCACGTGCCCGCGCCCGGGAATCTGAACCAGGTCACCGAGCTGTGTGCCTACCTCGACGGGCTGCCCTTGGCACTGGAGTTGGCGGCGGGGGCGATGCGGCACTGCGGCATCGAGGATCTTCTGCGGCGCCCGCGACACGAGTTGAGCCGGGGGGAGGATGAGGTGCGCCCTCTGGCGCCCCGTCGGCACGACGTGCTGCGGACGGCCCTGGGCTGGAGCCATGAACTGTGCACCCCTGCGGAGCGCCTGTTGTGGGCCCGGTTGTCCGTTGTCCACGGGCACTTCGACGAGGCCGTGGCCGTGGCCTTGTGTTCCGGTGGGCCGCTCTCCGGTTTCGACGTGGGCCGCGCTCTGGCCGGGCTGGTGGACAAGTCCGTCGTGACCCGCCGCCACGGGCGCTACCTGTTGCTCGACACGGTGCGTGAGTACGGGCGCCTGTGGCTCTCCGAGCTCGGCGAACTGGACGCGATGGCGAACAGGCACGCCTCGTTCTTCCTGACCCTGGCGCGGCAGGCGGACGCCACGTGGACGAGCGCCGAGCAGACCGGCTGGTACCGCACCATCAAGGAGGCGCACCCCGATCTGTGTGCGGCCTTGGACCACTTGCTCGCCCACGACGTCGACGCGGCGCTCGAGCTCGCCACCTTGACGGGCTTCTACTGGACTTGCTGCGGACATGCGCACACCGCGCAGCTCTATCTCTCGCGCACGCTGAATGCCTGCGACAGCCAGGGGCCGATGCGGCAACGAGCGGTGTGGGCACTCGGCTTGACCCATCTCCTGCAGGGAAATCACGCCACGGGCACGCATCTGGCGCGTCAGTGCCTGGAGAACGCCCATGTCACCGAGGACGCGACGGCGCTGCTGCGGGCCGCCTACCTGCAGGCCATGAGCGACCTCCTGCAGGGCAATCCCCGGCCGAGCCTGGATCTCTTGGAACACGCCCTGCGGAACGCGGAGGCACACAGCACGGACACGGGCGACGAGCCCGCGCGCCAGGCCGTGATGATGTGCCGGATGCTGCGCCTGTTCGCCCTCACCGGGCTCGGGGAGTTGGAGGAGAGCCGGGAGTCGGCCATGGCGCTGCGCGCGGAGTGTGTCGCCATGGGCGAGCACTGGATCCGCTCGTACGCCGATTACCAGATGTGTGTGATCGCGCTGCGGGCGCAGGACAGTGAACTGGCCCTGACATACGCCCGTTCGATGCTGCACGCGAAGCAGCGGATCGGCGACACCTTCGGCATCGCGCTGGGGCTCGACATGCTGGCCGCTGCCTTCTCCGCCAACGGGAACGGTCTTTCCGCGGCGCTCGCGTCCGGCGCGGGCCAGCGGCTGTGGGACGCGGTGGGGCATCCGCAGCGCGGAGCTCCGGACGTGGCACCGCTGCGCGAGGCGGGTGAGGCCATGGCGCGCAGGCTGGTGGGTGCGGGTACCTATGAGTCGTACCGCAGCGAGGCCGCCCATGCCGACCCCGGCGAGATGCTCGCCTGGGCGGCCGGCGGTGAGCCACCCCTGTAGGGCGCGGGCCGACGCGATCGGAAGAGATGACTTTCCTTGGCAGCCACCCGTTTGCCACGTCCGGTAGGACGTTCGCCGCCATGGGTGTGCAGGGGTGAAATCCCTTGTGCCACCTGGCCGAAGTGGCCTTCGGGAGCGCGTCGGCGTAGGGGGGCGTGAGGTGGTGAAGACCCGCGCACGATTTCGACCACGCACGCCCCCTCGAGCTGCGGGATTCCAAGATCGCGCGCTGGTAGCTTCCGGCCTCGTGATCAATTCGTTTCCCGAAAGTCCGGGCAACCCGCAGAACCCCATGCCGACGCCTGTGGGGCGGGAGGTCTCCGTCCGGCCCACGCTGCTACGACCCGCCGAGAAGGACGACCGGGCCGCCCTCGACGCCCTGCTCGCCTCCGGCCGCGTACGCGAGCGGCATGACCGTATCGACGAGCAGCTTGCCGAACTGGTGCGCTGCGAGCGCCCTCAAGAAGCCCTCGAGGGACGCCGGCTGGCAGAGGCCGTGGCAGAGGTGACCGGGGGCGCCGAACTCAGCCGGTACGGAACATGGGCGTGGTTCCCGTGGTCCGGGCGCCTCGTGCACGTGCTGCCTCGTGAGGAGTTCCGGCGGGTTCGTACCGACCGCAACCGAGACAAGATCACCACTTCTGAGCAACGGCGGCTGCTCGCGCGGCGGATCGGGGTGATCGGCCTGTCGGTGGGCAGCAGTGCGGCGCTCACCTGTGCCATGGAGGGTGTCGCAGGCTCGTTCCGCCTGGCCGACTTCGACACTCTCGGACTCGGCAACCTCAACCGGTTGCGGGCCGGCGTACACGACCTGGGGCTGCCCAAAACGGTGCTGTGCGCACGGCAGATGTACGAGATCGACCCCTACCTCGACATCGAGCTGTGGCAGGAGGGACTCACCGAGGACACCATCGACGCGTTCTTCGGGGCTGCGGACCGTCGGCTCGACCTCGTGATCGAGGAATGCGACACCCCCTGGGTGAAGACCGCCGCTCGCGAGCATGCACGACGGCACGGTGTCCCGGTGCTGATGGACACCAACGACCGGGGGATGCTGGACGTCGAGCGCTTCGACCTGGAGCCGGACCGGCCTCTGTTCCACGGCCGCGGCGGCGACCTGAGTGCCGAGGACGTACGGCGTCTCACCCCTGCGGACGCCATGGCCTACCTGCTGCGCATCTGCGACGAGAGCCGGCTCAGTCCCGCCATGAAGGATGCTCTCGGCCGGATCGGGCACTCCTTGTCCAGTTGGCCGCAACTGGCCAGCGGGGTGACGCTGGGCGCCGCCCTGGTCACCGACACCGCGCGCCGCATCCTGCTCGGCGCGCCCGTGGCCTCAGGCCGCTACTACACGGACCTCGAAGAGATCATCGGCGCCGTCGAGGCCGAGCGTGTCCCCGTGGGAGCGGCCCGGTGAGCCACCTGCCCGAACTCCATGGTGAACACCTGTGGTTGCGCGAGCTGCGGGCCACCGACCTGGCTCCCTTCGAACGCATCCACACCCACCCTCTGCTCACCCGCTATCTCGGGGTCGACCGCATGGATGCCCGTCAGGCCCAGGACGCGTTCGCCCAGCACCTCGCCCAGCCCTACACCCATCCGCGGCGCAAGCACACCCTGGCCGTCTGTCCGCCCGGCCAGGACGTCATGGTCGGCACCATGGGGCTGCTCGTCGAGGATTACGGGCGCAACGCCATGCTCACCGGCCTGGTCCTGCTTCCCGACGCACCGGTGCGGGGCCACGGGCACGAAGCGGGGCGCCTGCTGATGGCCTACGGGTTCGGACCCCTGGGGCTGCACCGCATCTGGGCCGGACACCGCGCGGATCACACCCGGATGCGTGAGGTGATGCTCGCGGCCGGGCTGCAGCCCGAGGCCACGCTGCGGGAGCTGTTCCACACGCAGGGCCGATGGCATGACGTCACCACCTACTCGGCGCTCGCGCCCGCGTGGATCCGCCGGGCCACCCCCGCCGAACAGGCCATTCTCCGCGGTGCAGTCCCTTCCCCCGCCGGCGCTTCGGGCGCACCGGCACAGTCCGCGTATGTGACGTCCGGTCGATAGACCCGCCAGGCCCGCGAGGACTGGATGACCGGCACCCGCTTCGGCGAGGTCAAGGGCTACGACGGTGCCCCCCTCTCCGCTCCGGAGCTCCCCCCGACCCCGCTGAAGGCCCGCGGCCGCGTGCGCTGACGCGGTCCTTCACCGGGCCCTGCGTCCGGCTGCCTATAAAAGGGGAACTGCCGAGGAAGGGCTTCTCGGGGCGAGCCGTGCGCGGGCGGGATGGGGTGGGATCTGGACAATCCCCGGGCAGGCCGGCCGGGACCGCAGGGCGTCGGCCTGCGTCGCCGTGGCGGGGAGGGATCGGATCCGGCCGGGACGCTTCGGAGTGCGCCCCCCTTGCGCCCGGTGACCCGTTCCTCACGGAGCGGCAAGGGCAGAGGGGTGGGGGTGGCTGCTCGCGTCGTGCACCCCTGGCACGGCGCCGGACCGAAGGGCTGGGAATGATACGAGTGACGGTGGTCTACGAGGCACAACTCCTGCGCACCGCGCTCGAGGAGCTGCTGCGGTCGAGCGGGATGCATGTGGTCTCCTCGCTGCCCCGTTGGCCGCACGGCCCGGCCGCCGAGCGGTCGGAGACGGATGTGTACGTCGCCGACGCCGAATGTCTGCCGCCCTCCCTCGTCCCCGCGACCGCCTGCTTACCCTCGTCCGGAGCCGGCGCGGCGGGCCGCTCGGTGCTCCTGGCCCTAGTCCCGGGGCAGCGGCCGGGGGTGCTGAGACGGGCCCACGCGGCGGGAGCGGCCGGCTTCGTCGACAAGGACAGCCCCAAGTGCCGGCTGGTGGAGGCCGTCCACCGGCTGGCCAGAGGGGAGCGCTTCATCGACGACACGCTGGCGCTCGGGTTCCTCCAGGCGACGGAGATGCCCCTGACCCGGCGTGAGCTGAGTGTCCTGTCGCTCGCCGCCAATGGAGCGCCGATCTCCGAGATCGCCGCGACACTGTTCCTGTCCAAGGGCACCGTCCGCAACTACATGGCGAGCGTCATACGCAAGGTCGGCGCCCGCAACCGCGTGGACGCCATCCGGATCGCCCAGGGCGCCGGGTGGACCTGACCGGCGGCCGCGTGACGCCGCCGCGGCCGGGGCGGCTCACCCCCCGACCTCGCCCCAGTGCCCCATGAGGTCACGGTAGAGAGCCGAACGCTCCAGCAGCTCCGCGTGCGTGCCGCACTGGGCACGGGTGCCGTCGAGGACGAGGACGCGGTCGGCCCGGAGCGCGGACGACAGCCGGTGGGCCACGACGACCAGGCATCCGGGCCGGGCCCGCAGGGCGAGTTCGGCCGTGGCCTCCGCGACGGGATCCATGTGACAGGTCGCCTCGTCCAGCAACAGCAGCGGGGCGGAGGCGAGATGGGCCCGTCCCAGGGCGACGAGCTGGCGTTCGCCGAGGGACAGGGTGTCGGGCGTCAGCGTACGGTCGAGACCGCCCACCCGGTCGACGAGCGGCCGCAGGGCCAGCGCCTCCACGGTCCCGTCGACGTCGGACTGGTCGGCGCCGGGCCGCAGATAGTGCAGGTTGTCCCGCAGCGTGCCCGTGAAGACGTACGCCTCCTGGGGAAGCAGCACGCGCAGGGCCGCGAGGTCCGGCGGCCGGCAGGCACCGATCGCGCGGCCGAAGAGCCGTACCTCCCCCTGCTCGGGCGTCAGAAGGCCCGCCGCCGCGTGCAGAAGGGTCGACTTGCCGATGCCGCTCGGACCGACGACCGCGAGGTGTTCGCCCCGCTCGACGGTCAGTTCCAGATCGTCCAGTACGGCGCGGGCCCCGGGGCCGTACGCGACCCGTACGCGGCGCAGCTCCAGGGCCGGGGGCGCCCGGCGGGGACCGGTCGTGGCGGCTGCGGGGCCAGGGGCGGCTGCGGGGGCAGGGGCAGCGGGGCCAGGGGTGGCGGGCAACGGTCGGGTGAGCCGGTCCAGGATGACGAACAGCCGCGCGCCTGCCGCGCCGAGGACGGCCATCAGCGTGTGCAGGGCGGGGAGCAGCGCCTGGAGGACGTAGGTGAGCGCCCCCACCATGGCGCCCGCGGTGACGCCTTGGCGGAGGAGCCACGGGGTCGCGGCGAGCAGCAGGAACACCGGCAGTTGCCCGGCCGTCGCCACGGAGAGCGTGCGGAGGGACGCCCAGCGGGCCAGTGCCCGCTGGGCGGCCGCGGCCTCCTCGACGGCACGGCGGTTCGCCGCCGCCGTCGCCTCCTGGGCGCCGCAGGCCACGAGGTCGCGCAGGGCGGTACGGGTGACCTCGGCGCGGCGGCCGACAGCCTCGTCGGCGTCGAGGTAGCGGTGCTGGGCCCGAGCCATGGGCCGTAGGGACGCCGTGAACAGGACGAGGCCAAGGACCAGGGGCGGGAGCACGACGAGGAGGAACTGCGGCGCGAGCGACACCAGTCCGGCGAGGGCTCCCGCGGCGACGAAGACGAAGGAGCGGGCGGCGAGCACCAGTCCGGCGAAGCTGTCCCGCGCGATCTCGGTCTGGCTCGTCAGCCGGGACACCGTGGTGGTGTCCACGCCCCGGCCCGGGGCGGTGGCCGAGCGCAGGGCCCGCACGACCGACCCCCGTACGAGATCGTCCCGCAACGATTCGGTGAGGTGGGGGAGTTGGGCGAAGACTCCCCGGACGACGGGAGCGCCGAGAAGGATGGCCACGGCGGCCCCCGCCAGCCAGAGCAGTCCTGTCGCGGGGGAGTCCTTCAAGAAGCCGTCGTCGAGGGAGCGGGCCACGCAGTAGCCGCCGAGGAACGTCTGGGCGGACTCGGCGGCCGACCATGCCGCCAGTTTCCCCAGAACGGCCTTGCGGCGGCGCAGGAGGGACCGGATCGGTGCCGTGGCGCGCCGGGCCGTGGCCGCCTCCCCGGAGGCCGGCGCCGTCGCCGGCGCCGGAGCGCCTGCCGTGGTCCGCCCCGTCGGATCCTTCGCCTTCGCCGTACGCGGCGCCGCCGTCACGCGCCCACCTCCGCTCCGGACCCGGGAGCCGGCGGCAGGGACCCCGCCCCGGCGGGAGGCGACGCGGACCCTGCCCCGGCGGGAGGCGCTGGGGGTTCCGCCCCGGCCGTCGGCGTCGAAGCCTCTGCCGGAGCCGCCGATGCCGGCGCCTCCGCCGTGAACACCGCGCGGTAGTCCGGCTCCTCCCACAGCAGACGGTGTGGTCCGGTCCTCCGCACGCGGCCCGCCTCCATCCAGACCACCCGGTCCGCTCGGGCGGCGGTGGAGACCCGGTGGGCGACGATCAGCTTGGTGCACGGCCGTGGTGACGCGGCGAGGGCGCGTTCCACCTGCCGTTCGGTGGCGGTGTCGAGGCTCGACGTCGCGTCGTCGAGGATCATCAGACGCCCCTGGCCGAGGAAGGCCCGGGCAAGCCCCAGGCGTTGGGCCTCTCCGCCGGACAGCGGAGCCTCGTCCACCGGGGTCTCGTAACCCCGGGGCAGCAGCCGGACGAAGGTGTCGGCGCAGGCGGCCGTCGCGGCCTCCCTGATCCTCTCCGGCGTGGCGGGGCCCTGCCCGGGCCCGGTCCCGGCGGCCAGCGCCGCGCCGATCGTGACGGTGGCGCCGCCGTCGAAGACCGGACGCGCGAAGGCGTACGCGGTCGCCCCGCGCAGTTGCGCGGCGGCCAGGTCGGCCAGGTCGACACCGTCCAGGAACACGCGTCCGGCATCGGGGTCGGTCAGTCTGCCCGCGACGGCCGCCAGCGTGGACTTGCCCGCACCCGAGCGGCCCACGACGGCGACCGTCGACCCGCCGTCGACGGCGAGCGTCACGTCCGTGATCAGAGGGACACCCCCGCGCACCACCCGCACCCCGCGCAGCTCCAGATCGCCGGGCCCGTCGGGCGGCAGGACGGCGGAGCCGTGCGTCATCGGCGCCAGATGGGCGAGTTCGGCGGTGCGGTGGCCCGCGCTGCGCGCCCGGACCAGGGTGCCGAGGGGCGCCGCGATGCCGCCGATCCCGGCGGCGAGCGCCGCGTACCGGGACACGGCGAGCAGTTCGCCCACGGTGACGTCACCGGCGGCGAGGCCGACGCCCGCCACCGCGACGACCGCCGTGGTGAGCAGCGGGAGGAGGATCCCGCTGCGGGCCACGGCACGGCCGTGGACGAGCCACATGCGGGTGCCGTGCGCGGTCAGTTCGGGCAGCGGGGCGAGGACGCGGTCCTCCTCCCGGCGTGCCGTGTCGGCGGCGGCGATGGTACGGGCACCGCCCAGCGCTTCGGCCAGTCGGGCGGCGATGGCGCCCTGCGCCCGCTGGTACCGGCCGACCGAGTCGGAGGACTGGGTGGCGAACGCGCGCAGCAGCAGCAGGAGCAGCGGCAGGCCGGCGGCGAACACCACCGCCGTCCAGGGGTGGATGACCGCCAGGGCCACGAGCGCTCCGACCGGCACGAGGACGGAGGACACCGAGGTCGCGAGGGCCGCAGGGGCGGTGCCGCTGTCGGTGGCGTTGACGCACAGCCGGGCGGCGACGTCACCGCCCGAGTGGGGCGCCGCCCGGTGGGGCGCGGTGCCGAGCAGGCCGGCCAGTGCGCGTATCCGGATCCAGGCGGTGGCGCGGGCGTTGGCGAGCTGGGTCAGGAGCACGGCGCCGGACTCCGCGAGGATCTCCGCGGCGAGCAGCACGGCGGTCCACATCAGCCACGTCTCCGCCCCGGGCTGGTGGCGCAGCAGCCGGTCCAGGGTCCGGCCGGCGAGTGCGGGGACGGCGAGCGAGCAGGCGGCGCCGACGACGGAGCAGAGCAGCAACGCCGCGGTGAGGCCCGCGGTGTGCCGTACGGCGCCGAGGAGCAGCCGGTCGGAACCGGTCGTCGCGGCCATCCGATCCCCCTCTCTTCTCGTACCGGGACGCCCCCCGCGGGGCCCCGACGGCCGGTGCCCCGGGAGCAGCGCTCCAGGGGCACCGTGACCCCGCCCGGCGCACAGGGCGCCGGGCGGGAAGCCGGATCGGGTCAGTTACAGGTCGTCACGCTGAGGCTGCTGTCGCCGCAGAGCAGAAGGCTCGCGCGGCTGCCGCTCTCGACGTCGCCGATGGCCTCGTCCTTGGGGGTCTCCAGCGACTGAAGGTCGAACAGGTTCATGATCGTTTCCTTTCGTAGGGGGACGGTGGTGCGAGGACGACCCCGTCATGGGGCCGGTTCGTGGGGCCGCGGAAGCGGCGGGAGGAACGGCAGGTGCGCGGGGCGGTCGTCCAGCGCCGCCGCGAGGGCCAGCAGGACGCCGGCGCTGCCGGTGGAGAGGTCCATGGAGAGGCGCATCATCTGCTCACCGGGGAAGGCGAGATGACCCTGGTAGGACATGGCGTGCCAGGTGAGGCATCCGATCTGGCGGCGTACGTCCTCCGGTGTCGTACCGGGTCCGCCGGCGTTCGTCCGGGCGAGGTGGAGCACCATTCCGGCGACGCCCCGGAAGAGACCCGGCTGCGCGTAGAACGTGGCCTGCGCCGCCCGCACGATGTCGCGGCGGGCCCGGTCCAGGGCGTCGTCGTGCCGGTGGAGAAGGTAGTCGTCGATCACCATGCCGATGCCGACACTGCCCGCGCCGAGGTAGGGCATCGTGCGCCAGCCCTCGTCGACCTGCAGGGTGCCTGAGGCGCCTCGGACGCAGCGGGAGAGGTCGTCGTGGAGTGCCTCGGCGGCGAGGTCGAGCAGCGCGGTGTCCCGTGTGCGCTCGTAGAGCCGTACGAACAGCAGGGCCCGTCCGGCACCGCCGTGCAGCAGCCCCGTGCGCACCTTGCCCGGCCCCGACCCCGCCGTACCCGACCCCGCCGTACCCGACCCCGCCCCTGCCGTCCGGGCGGAGGACCGGAGCGGGCGGGCCGTCAGCTCGGCGCAGCGCAGGGCCGCCGCGCGCAGGCCGCTCTCGCCGGTGGCGGTGGCCAGGGCGTCCAGGGCGAGGCCGATGCCGGCCGTCCCTCCGTGCAGGTCGGGGGCGAGGGCGTCGTGGTCCTGTTCGAGGACGAGGGCGGCCAGGTCGAGCGCGGCGGCCGTGTGCCCGAGCCGGTCGAGGGTCCACGCGACGCCGGTGAGCCCGTCGTAGAAGCCGAGCGGCGTGCCGGAGTCGGGCTCCTTGGCGTACCGCAGCAGTCTGTCCTCGGCCTCCGGACATCGAGGGGCCCCGCTCTCCCGCAGGGCGTGCAGCACTCCCGCCGTGCCGTACCCCACGGACATGCCCCCGCCGGCGGTGGCGAACTGGGCGATGTCGCCGGGGAAGAACCGGTCCTCCCGGCCGGGCGTCGCCGACGCGAGCATGGCGCGGACCAGGGAGTCACGGCTCGCCGGCCAGTCTCCCGGCTCCACGGGCAGGAACCGGGCGCGGCCCGAGGGGCGATCGGACACCCGGGCACCCTCGCCGGGCCGGTCACCGGCCGGCTCGCGCAGGATCTCCCGTACCGCCTCGTCCAGGAAACCGGGCGGCAGGGGGAAGCGCGCCGCGGCGGCCTCCGCGAGGTGCGCGGCCTTGGCCCGGTCCACGGCCAGCAGACTCGTGAGGGGGATGAACAGGGCGATCCGGAGGCACGCGAGGGCGTAGCGGTCCACGTCGAAGCCGCGCCGGTCGGCCGGTGCCACGAACGCCGGGTTGGCGACGGTCTGGCGACCGCCCTCCGCGGCGGGCTTGGCCGCCTCGAAGTCCAGCAGGACCACCGAGGATTCGTCCTCGGACACCATGATGTTGAACAGGTGCAGGTCGTTGAAGACGATCCCGCGTGCGTGCACCTCGGCCACGGCCCGCTCGACGAGCCCGTGGATCCGCAGGGCCCACTCCGTGTACGCGGCGAGCCTCTCGGCCGGCGGGTCGGCCTCCATCAGCGGATGCCGCCGGGCGAAGAAGGTGTTGAGCGGCTTGCCCTCCACGAACTCCAGCGCCAGGAAGTGGTGGTCGCCGATCGTGAAGCTGTCGAGGACCTCCGGGGTGCAGGCGAGCCCCGAGAGCCTTTCCAGCGCGGCGCGTTCGCGGTGCAGCCGGGTCACGGCGTCCGCCCCGTCCGCGGCGAGCCCGGCGTACGGGCGCGCCTCCTTCAGGACGACCCGCCGACCGGTCGGCCGGTGCCGGGCCTCGTACACCCCGCCGCCGTTGGAGAAGTGCAGCGCCTTCTCGATCTCGTACGGCAGGTCCCCCACGGTCACCGCGGCCCGCGCCGCGAGGTGCGGGAGCAGGAAGGCGGGCGGAGTCACCCAGTCGGGCACGTGGAAGACGGGACCGCGCCGATCGGGTACGAGCCTGCCGGATCCGTCCTCCAGGGCCGGCCGCAACTCCCCGTCCTCGTCGTAGCAGTGGCGGCGCGTGAAGCTTCCGTACCGCAGGTGTACGGGGCCCCGGCCCCACCGCAGGTCGCTCAGGATGTACGGGCCGGCCTCGCCGTCCAGGAGTTCCGCCAGGTCGCCGGCCACGCGCTCGCACTCCCGGTCGTCGGCCGGGTAGACGGTGATGAACTTGCCGCTCGCCGAGCGGTCCGCGTACTTGGCGTTGCGCTGGTGCAGCAGGTAGCGGCTGGGGACGAACTTGAAGGCCACGTCCCGCCGCAGGCAGTAGTCCCGGACCGTGGCGAGGACCGCCTCCGCGTTGTCGAGACCGGCCGAGACGTGGATCTTCCAGCCCTGCGACGGGAGCGGGCGCTCCAGCGGACGCAGTGCGAGCCAGTCGCCCGTCCGGTGGGAGGTCCAGCCCTCGGGTACGGGGAGGGTGGCGGCCCGGTAGAGGGAGCCGCTCCCGGCCTCGGCGAAGACGAGGCGGTGCGGCGCGTCGTAGAAGTGCCGGTCGGCGTCGCAGAAGACCGCGTACCCCTTGTTCACTGCGCACTCCCTCGGTCGGTGACGGACACGACGCTGTCATGTCCCCCACGAGCCCCGACAGTCGCCGCTGTCACCTTCCGTATGTGCGGAACTCACAGGTAACCAGGGCCGCAGGCGCAGGTCCCTCCCTCGCCGGCCGCTTGCCCGGGACCGGCCCGTCGGTCGGGGCGATGAACCGGCCCTGTGAGCCGAGGGCTATCGTCGGGCCCGTCAGACGAAGGCCGTGCCCTGCTGATCGAACGGAAGGCCGGAGCGCCGTATGACCGACGCCGCCACTCTCCTCCTTGCCGCCGCGCTCCTCGGGGTCGGCGTGCTCCACGTCCTCTGGGCCGTCGGCGTCTCCTGGCCGGCCACGTCGCAGGAGGACCTGGCCCGCAACGCCACGCCTGACGCGGCGGAGATCCCGCGCCTGCTGACCGCCCTGGTCGCGGCCTTGTCGGCCGGGGCCGCGTATGTGGCCCTGGCGGCCCACTGGGACGGACTGCGTCTGGCCCCCGACTGGCTGTACCGCGTGGGCATCTGGGGCCTGGTCGTGGTCATGGCCCTGCGGGGCCTGGTCGAGCCCTTCGCCTCCGCCGGCAAGGGCAACGGGCGCTACAACCGGCTGAACCGGCGGGTCTACGCTCCGTTCTGTGTCGTGCTCGCCCTCCTGGGCGTCGTGGTCGCGGTCGACTGAGCATCCGGAGACGGCGGTCTGTCCGAGGACGGCGAGGTGGTCACACCGCCGTCGCCGGTTCGGCGGGTGCCGTCGGTGCGGCGGCGCGGGCTGCGAGGCCGCGGTGGTAGCGGCGGAGGAGGAGGAGGGCGGTGGCGGCGAGGCCGGTGATGAGGCCCAGCCAGACGCCGGTGGTGTCGAGGCCGGTGAAGTGGCCCAGGATCCAGGCGGCCGGGAGGCCGATGAGCCAGTAGCCGATGAGGGTGACGTGGAAACCGCCCTTGGTGTCGTCGAGTCCGCGCAGGAGACCGACGCCGATGTTCTGGGTGCAGTCGAAGAACTGCAGGACGGCGGCGATCAGGAGCAGGTTCGTGGCGATGGAGATCGCCTCGTGCTCGGACGGGGAGAGGAACGGGCGCAGGACCAGCTCCGGGGCGAGGACGTACACGGCTCCGACGACGGCCATGACGGCGGCGGCGCAGGCCAGCGCCGTGTTCTTGAGGCGCCGGGCGGCGCCGATGTCGCCGAGGGCCAGTTCGCGGCTGACGTTGATGGAGGCGGCGTGCGAGAGGCCGACGGCGATCTGGAACACGATGTAGACGAGCTGGTTGACGGCGGTGTGGGCGGCGAGGGCCGCGCTGCCGAACGTACCGACGATGAGGGCGACGACGAAGAAGAAGCCGGCCTCGGAGCCGTAGGTGGCGGCGATGGGGGTGCCGAGGCCCGTCAGCCTGCGCAGCGTGGCCGGCCGGGTCTTCCAGACGCGGATGTCCAGGAGCGGGGCGAGCGTGCGGTCCCGCGCCGTGGAGGCGTACAGAGCCAGGCAGGACAGCAGGTACACCAGGGACGTGGCGACTCCGATGCCCGGCAGGCCCAGCTCGGGCAGGATCCAGGTGCCGTGGATGAGGCCCCAGTTGAGGGCGGCGTTCACGGCGATGGAGGCGATGGTGATCCGGAGCAGTGCCTGGGGGCGGCGCATGCCGACGGTGAACTGCCGGACGGCCTGGAACCACAGGCAGGGGACGAGGCCGGGCGCCATGGCGTAGAGGACGGGCTGGGCCGCGGCCACGACGGACGCGTCCTGGCCGAGCCAGGCCACCGCGTGCCCGATGAGGATCATGAGCACGGCGCCGGCGAGTCCGGCCAGGGTGGCCAGCGCCAGGGCGCCGCGGACGAGATCGCGTACGTCCTCGTCCGCCTCGGTCCGCGCCGCGTCGGTGTCGGCCGCTTCGGCCCGGGCGGCCGCCGCGGCGACCTGGTTGCCCACCGCGGTGACCATGCCGACGCCCATGGTGCGCAACTGGTTGAAGATGACCATGGCGAGGCCGCCGGCCGCGAGGGCCTCGGCGCCCATGAGGCCCATCATCACCGTGTCGGTGGTGGTCAGGGCGACCTGGGCGAGCTGGGTGAGGGCCAGCGGAACGGCCAGGGTGGCCAGGGCCCGGCTGTCGTGGAGCAGGGTGCGCATCGATGTCGGCATGTCTCAGTTCCCGCGGAGCTTGGTCAGCATCTCGTCGATCTCGCGCTCGACCGTGGGGTCGACGAGGTCACGAGCCTGCATCCAGTCGTCGTCGAAGACGGTGTCCATGTACTTCTCACCGCCGTCGTTGAGCAGAGCGACCATAGTCGTCTCCGGCGGCAGGGTGTTCATCCGGGTGAGCGCCTCGTACACGACACCGCCGGCGGAGCCGCCGATGAGCAGGCCGGTCCGCCGCGCCACGACGCGGGCGGTGGCGAACGCCTCGATGTCGCCGACCTTGACGCCCTCGTCGATGAGGTCGAAGTCGACCAGCGCGCCGATGGTGGCGCCCTCGGGCGTGCCCGTGCCGGACTGGTAGTAGTCGTGCGCCGGGCCGCCGAACGCGATGGAGCCCTTCGGCTCGACACCGACGATCCGGACGTCGGGGACCGTACGGCGCAGTTCGAGGCCCGTGCCGCACAGGCCGCCGCCGGTGCCGACGGCGCCGATGAGGACGTCGACGCGGCCGTCGAGGGCGGCGTCGAGTTCGCGGCCGACGGGGTGGTAACCCACGGCGTTGGCCGGGTTGTTGTGCTGTTCGGTGAAGATGGCGGTGTCGTCCTCTTCGGCCATCTTCTCGGCGAGCTCCTCGCGGGCCGCGGTGGCCAGTTCCTCGGTGCCGTCGTCGACGACGTAGACGAGCTCGGTGCCGAGGGCCTTCATGCCGCGCAGCTTGTCGGCGCAGGCGTGGTTGTCCACGACGGCGGTGAAGGTGTAGCCGCGTTCGGCGGCGATGACGGCGAGGCCGAGGCCCGTGTTTCCGGAGGTCGACTCGATGATGCGGCCGCCGGGGCGGAGTTCGCCGGCGGCCTCGGCGGCGTCGACCATGGCGCGGGCCATCCGTATCTTCGCGGTGCCGGTGGGGTTGAACTGTTCCAGCTTGAGCAGCAGGCGGCTGCCGTTCTCGGTGCGGCACAGCTCGAAGAGCGGGGTGTAGCCGATCAGGTCCGAGACGCGGCTGACGACGGCGGGGCGCAGGAGGGCCTTGTCCATGAGGGGCTCCAGGTGGGGAGGGACGGTCAGACGGGCGGGCGGCGGTCCAGCCGCCAGCGGGTGCGCCCGCCGGTGCGTTCGAGGACGACCTTCGGAGGCAGGGAGAGGTCGTGGAAGGGCGACTCGTTGGAGTCCATCTGGTATCCGGCGGTGTTGGGGTAGACCAGCAGATCGCCGGGACGGGGCCGGCGCGGGAAGGAGACCTTCCGCCAGGTGAGCATGTCCGACTCCAGACACGTGGCGCCGCCGACGCAGGCGGCGACGGCCGGGCCGTCCACGCCGTCGTCACCGCCGCCGTCGAGGTCGTCGCCGGAGCCGAGGAGGACGGGGTCGGGGAGGTACTCGCTGTTGAACCACTGCTCGGACAGGCTCAGGCTGGTGCCGTCCACGGTGAGGATCGCGTAGTCGCCGCGGTCCTTCACGCCCTGGACGCGGAAGACGGTGCAGCCCGCCCGGTCGAGGAGCGCCCGGCCGGGCTCCAGGAGCAGCGTCACCCCGGCCGCGCGCAGGCGCTCCGCGAGCGGCGCGCCGGTGCCTCCGGGGCGGGCGGCGAGGATCTCGCGCAGCGCGTCGGCGCCGGCGACGGGGGAGTGGTACGGGTAGAAGTCGCCCGTCGTGAAGGTCTTGCCGGCGTGGTAGTGGCCGGGCCCCTGCTCGGCGGTGAACCGCGCCCAGTCCTCGGCGGTCGCGTAGTCGACGGCGAAGCCGCCGCCGATGCTGATCCGGTCGGCGGGCAGGCCCCTCGCGCGGGCCTTGAGGCACAGCTCGACGAGCTCCCCCGCGAGGTCGGCGCGGGGCTGGGTGGCGTAGCCGGACAGGTGGAAGGAGAAGCCCTCCATCCGTACGGCGTCGGCGGCGTCCGCGCAGCGTTCCAGGGCGGTGGCGAGCTCGGTGTCGTCCAGCCCGAAGCGGCTGTGGGGCTGGGCGGGCGGAAGGCGGCGCAGGAGGACGCGGGCCGGGGGTCCGGCCGCCGCGAGCGCGATGACCCGTTCCAGCTCGTCGAGGGCGTCGACGGCGATCAGGCAGCCCTGGAGGACGGCCACGCGCAGCAGCTCGTCGGCCTTGGCCGGTCCGGTCACGACGATGTTCTCGCCGCGCACGCCGTGCCCGAGCGCCTCGCGCAGCTCGCCGGCGGAGGCCACGTCGACCCCGGTGCCGTTCACCGCGCCGCGTTCGATCCAGGCGGCGGCCTTGTTGGCCTTCTTGGCGTAGTAGACGTGGCCGTCGACGCCCGCCTCGTCGAGGGCGGCCCGGAAGGCGGCGACGTTGGCGTCGAAGCGGTCCGGCAGCAGCAGGTGGAACGGGCCGCCGAAGCCGTACGCCAGTTCCTGCGGGAGCCCGCCGCGCAGGATCGCGTCGAGTTCGGGGTCGGGGTGGGCGGGCAGGCTGAGGGGGGAGGTCACCGCCATACCGGCACCCGCGTCCCGAGGCCCTGGGCGAGGGCGAGCTGCGCGAAGCGGTGGCCGAGCGCGATGTCGGTGACGACGAGCCCGCTGTTGTACGCGAAGACGCTCTGTCCCGCGTCGGTGCGTCCCGGCGCGCGGCCGGCGAGGACCTCGGGGAACTCGGCGTCGACCTCGCGCAGTTCGCCGTCGGCGTCGGCCATGTCGGTGCCGGTGACCTTCATCTGCGCGGCGCTGGTGGCGATGACCCGGTCGGCGCGGTGGAGGGTGGAGGGTGCGATGCCGTGGCCGACGAGGATGCACAGAGCGGCCGGCTTCAGCCAGTCGGCCTCGACCTCCGCCGGAGTGTTCGGGCCGGCGGTGGCGATGATCACGTCGGCCGCGCCGGCGGCGGCGCGCAGGTCGTCGACGATCTCCACCTCCCGGTCGGGGAAGTGGGCGTGGAGCTGCTCGCGGACGGCGCGTATGCCGTCCGGGTGGGTGCCGAAGACCAGGAGCCGGTCGAGCTGGGGCATGGTGGTGAGGAGGAAGGGCAGGGCCAGGCGGCCCTGCGTGCCGGTGCCGATGACCAGCGCGGTCCGGCTGCCGGGTGCGGCGAGTTCGCGGGCGAGCAGGGCGGAGACGGCCGGGGTGCGCAGGGACCCGACGCGTCCGCAGTCCATCATCGCGACGGGCAGGCCGGTCACGTCGTCGTAGAGCGTGAGCGCCGTGTAGTAGTGCTGCTTGTCGCGCTCCTCGTGCAGTCCGTGCTTGTACGAGGTCTTGATGGCGACCACGTTGCGCACGCCGTCACGGCCGAGCATCGCGTACGAGACGGAGTGGCCGTCGGCGGGCTTCACGGTCAGCTTGCGGGGGTTGTCCGACTGCCCGTCGGCCAGCGTGCGGTATGCCTGCTCGACGACGTCGACGACGTCGGTCAAGGTGATGTCGATGCCCGCGACGTCGGTGGTGCTGAGCACGCACAGGCTGGTGTCGTCGGCGAGTTCGAGGCGCTCGGTCATGGCTGTCTCTCCGTCTTCTCCGGGTGGTTACGCGTACGCCTGGATCGCGGCCTGGCCGTAGCCGTGTTCCTCCGCCTCGGCGGCGGGGCGGGTGCGCCGGCCGGGGACCCGTACGGAGGCCCGCTTCAGCCAGCGGTCGGTGCCGTCGTAGCGGGCCTGGAAGGGCACCCGGCCGTGGACGACGAGGTCGTTGTCGACGACCAGCACGTCACCGGGCTCCAGGCGGACGGCCATGGAGACGCGGGCGAGTTCGTCCTCCAGCCGGCCGTAGGCGGCCCGGTGTTCGGGGGAGGCGTCGTCGAGCGGCGTGTAGGCGGGGTCGAAGCGGAGGGTGAGGCCGTCCTCGGACTCCCAGAGCGTGGGCACCTTCGGCGGCGGCGCCTCGAAGCCCCGCGCCTCCGTGTAGGCGTCGTCGGGCAGGATCGGCAGCTCCGGGCGGGACAGCAGCGCGACATCGGCGTCCGCGAGGCGCACCTTGCGGATGCTGGCGGCGGTGGTGGCGATGCGGTCGTGGTTGCGCATGCAGCCGAGCATCAGCAGGTGCGCGCGGCCGGGGTGGAAGGCGTCCTCGGTGTGCGGGCTGAGCAGGACGGCGCTGCTGGCTCCGGTCTGCTCCTGCTCGTGGCCGGGGCTGGGAACGATGTTGTGCACGAACCGGCCGTTCTGCTGGCCCTCCCAGGCGAGGGGGTTGCCCATCACGGTCGAGAGCAGGAGCAGCAGCACGTCCCAGAGCGCGCCGCTGTCCTCGGCGGTCGCCCAACTCAGCGGCGTGGGGCCGATGTCCGCGTCGTCGAGGGGCAGACCGCGCAGGACGAAGAGACCGTCCTCGGTGTCGACGGGGCGGCAGTGGTGACGGGTCCGCCCGCTGAGGCCGGCCGCCGTGTCGGCCACGCGGGCGAGCAGCTCCGGCCGCGTGGCCGGGCTTCCGAACTCGTCGAGGATCTTCTGGGCCGCGCGGGTCAGTTCGTCGACCGCGAAGCGGTCGAGCTCACGGACAGAAGCGGGTGCGGGCGCCGACGTCATGGCTGGGATCTTCCGTTTCCGTTGCGGTACGTGCGGGTGGAAAGCGGGTCATGCCGGGGAGGCGGCATGGGTGGTCACGGCCACGCGAAGACGGGAACGGGGTGGCCGGAGTGACGTGGCCGCGTCAGCAGCCGACGTGAACGTAGCAGCGGTTCTTAGGTGAGGCAATCCTTACTTCGAGTACGCATGTGCGCCTTACCTGCGGTTAGTTCACTGTTAAATGTCCTGGTCAAGGCCAATGCCGGGGGCATATCGGACATCGCGCGCCAGGTGTGACCGACCCCTTGCCAGGGACATGACGCTTAGGGTAGGCACACCTTAGTAGGAATGGTTTTCAGCCCTGGATCAAGCAAGGACGGACGCGTGGACTTGAATCGACGGCAACTGCTGTGGGCCTCCGGCGGGATCGGCGCGACGGCCCTGCTGGCCGCCTGCGGCGCCGGTGGCGACACGTCGTCCCCCGACACCGGCAAGAACTCCCCGGCCAAGCCCAAGCGCGGGGGCACCCTGCGGGTGGGCGCCCTGGGCCGGGCGAACGCCATCACCCGTGACCCGCACGGCAGTCAGGCCAACGAGAGCGACTACCTGATCCTCTCGCTGGTCTACGACACGCTCACCGTTCCGGGCGCCAAGCCCAACACGCTTCCCCGCCTCGCGTCCGCCTGGACCCCCTCGGACGACCTGAAGACCTGGCGCTTCACCCTCGCCAAGGGCGCGACGTTCCACGACGGCACCCCGGTCACCGCCGAGGACGTCGTCTACTCGCTGCGCCGTCTGCGCGGCACCCCCTCCGGCGCGTCCCGCCTGCCCGGCATCAAGGCCGAGAACATCAAGGCCGAAGGCACCGGCACCGTCGTCCTCGTCTCCGACTACGCCAACGCCGAACTCCCGCTCCTGACGCGCCTGACCACCTTCGTGATCAAGAAGGGCACGACGGACAAGGACATCGAGAAGGCCCCCGGCACCGGCCCGTTCAAGCTGGAGTGGTTCCGCGCCGGCAACGCCCGCCTCGTGCGCAACGAGGACTGGTACGGCGGCGAGGTCCTCCTCGACGCCGTCGAAGTCAAGATCTTCGAGTCCCCGCAGGCCCTGTCCAACGCCCTCCTCGCCGGCCAGATCGACGTCGCCTCCAACGTCGGCGCCGTCGCGGCCCGCACCGCCGAGAAGCGCCAGGACATCCAGATCGTGCGCCGGCCCAACGACATGGCGATGCCCCTCGTCATGCGCACCGCCCCCGGCTCCCCCTTCGCCGACCCGAGGGTCCGCGAGGCGCTGCGCCTGGCCGTCGACCGGGAGGCCATGGTCAAGCAGGTGCTCTCCGGCTACGGCTCCGTCGCCAACGACATCCTCGGCACCGGCGACCCGGTGTACGCCAAGGACATCCCGCAGCGGCCGCGCGACCTCGCCAAGGCCAAGTCGCTGCTGAAGCAGGCCGGTTTCGACCTGTCGAAGACGTACGAGCTCGTGACGACCGAGGACGTCCCCGGTCTCGCCGAGATGGCCACGCTCTTCGCCACGCAGGTCCGCGAGGCCGACGTCAAGATCAAGGTGACGAAGCAGGAGTCGGGCGCCTTCTGGGAGAAGACCTGGCTCAAGGGCGACCTGTACACCACGTACTGGGGAACCAACGACTCCGTCGTCTTCTTCGCCAGCAAGGTCATGGTCTCCGAGAGCGGCACCAACGAGACCGGCTGGAAGAACCCCGCCTTCGACGCCGCGTACCGCAAGGCCATGGCGACCAAGGACCCCGCCGCGCGGGCCACGCTGCTGCACGAGGTGCAGAAGATCCAGTTCGAGGCGTCCGGCTACCTGCTGTGGGGCATGGCCGACGGCATCGACCTGGCCACCGCGGCCGTACGCGGCCTGCCGACGCTTCCCGGCTACGGCCGCGTCCAGCTCGAGCGGGCATGGCTGAACCGCTGACGGACACCGTGAACCGGCCGGGCACCGGGGCGCGCGGAGCCGAGACCTCCGCGCCGTCCCGGCCCGGGCTGTTCACGGCGCTCCGGATACTCGGCGTTCTGGCGCGCCGGGCCCTGCTGCTCGCCGTGCTCCTCGCCGTCCTGTTCGCCGCGATCGAGCTGCTGCCCGGCGACGCGGCGACCGCGACGGCCGACCGGGGGGAGAGCGCGGCCGACATCGCCGAGCGACGGGCTCTCCTCGGCCTCGACCGGCCGGTCATGGAACGGTTCACCGACTGGATGACCGGCCTGCCCACCGGAGACCTCGGCATGTCGGCGCGCGGCGAACCGGTCGTCGACCTGCTCGCCCGTCCCTTCCCCAACACCCTTCTCCTGGGCGGCCTGGCGCTCCTCGTCACGCTCCTCGCCTCGCTGGCCCTGGGCGGATGGGCCGCGCTGCGGCCCGGCGGCCGGGTCGACCGGGTGATCTCCGCGACCGCGACCGGAATCCTCGCGCTGCCGGAGTTCGTCGTCGCCGTCGCTCTCGTCCTTGTCTTCGCCCAGGGCCTCGCCTGGCTGCCGGCCGTCACCCTGTCCGACAGCGACGGCGCCCCCGCGTCCTGGCAGATGCTCGTCCTGCCGGTCGTCGCGCTGTCGATCCCGCAGATCGGCTGGAACACCCGCATCGTGCGGGCCGCCCTCGCCGACGAGGCCAGGGCCCCGCACGTGGAGACCGCCGTCCTCGACGGGCTGCCGAGCCACCGCGTCCTCACCCACCACGTCCTGCCGGGGGCCCTGCCCGCCATCGCCGCCGGCCTCGCCACCTCGACCGGCATGCTCCTCGGCGGAGCGGTCGTCGTCGAGACCATCTTCAACTACCCCGGCATCGGAGCGGTTCTCGCCGGAGCCGTCACCGACCGGGACAGCCCCGTCATCGCCGGCGTCGTCGCCGTCACCGGAGCCGTCATCACCGGCGTGCTCCTCCTCGCCGACCTCGTACGGGCCAGGGCATCCGGAGGAAGCCTGTGACCGCCACCCGGACCGGACCCCTCACCCCGCGCACGCGCTCCCGCCGCCGCACGGTGCTCCCCACCCTGCCCGCGCTGCTCCTCGTCCTGCTCGCCGTGGCCGGGCCGTGGCTGGCCCCGCACGCGATCGACGCGCCCGTCACCGCCCCTTACGCCGAGGCCGGCGACGGCGCCCTCCTCGGCGGCGACCAGCTCGGCCGCGACGTCCTGACCCGGCTGCTGGCGGGAGGCCGCGACCTCATCACGACCTCCCTCGTCGTGACCGCCCTGATCACCGCCACCGCCGCCGTCCTCGGCACGGTCGCGGCCCTGCGCCCCGGCGTCGGCCGGGTCGTCGACCGCGCCGCCGACGTCCTCATGCTGCTGCCCCCCGTCCTCGGCATCCTCCTCATCGCCCTGTCCTGGCCCGCCGGAGGACGCCTCGCCCTGATCGTCGCGGCCTACGCCCTCGGGGTGCCCTACGCGGTGCGCGTGGCCGCCGCCGCGGCGGCGCCCGTCGTCGCCTCCGGCTACATCGAGGCGGCCGCAGCCGGCGGCGAACGCCTCTGGTACCTCGTCGTACGCGACGTCCTGCCCAATCTGCGCGCCACCCTCCTCGCCCTCTTCGGGCTCCGGTTCGTCGCCGCCGTGTACGTCGTCGCCACCGCCGGCTTCCTCCAGGTCGGACCCCAACCCCCGGCGGCCGACTGGGCCCTGATGATCCGCGAGAACGCCGGCGGCATCCTCCTCAACCCCTGGGCCGTCCTGGCCCCCAGCATCGCCATCGGTCTCCTGGCCATGAGCGTCAACCTGGCCGCCGCGACGCTCGTCCCCGACAGCGGCCGAAAGGCGGTGACCGTCCTGTGAACCACATGCCCCACTGGTACCCGGAGCAGCAGGCACCGGATGGCCGGCCAGCCGAGGACCAGCCACCGGAGGGCCGGGCCGCCGTCCGCGTCCACGGCCTCACCCTCACCGGGCCCGACGGCCGACCGCTCCTGGAGGGCGGCGACCTCGCCCTGCGCCCCGGCCGGGTCGTCGCCCTCACCGGCCCGTCCGGATGCGGCAAGACCACCCTGCTCCGCGCCGTCGCCGGCGTCCTGCCTCCCGGTGCCCGGCGCACGGCGGGCGACATCGACGTCCTCGGCCAGGACCCCTTCGCCCTGCCCGACACGGCCCTGCGCGCCCTGCGCCGCCACCGCCTCGCCTACGTCGGCCAGGACCCCGGCTCCGGCCTCAACCCCCGGATGACGGTGCGCCGCCTGCTCGCCGAAGTCGCCGTCGACCCGAGCCCGGAAGCCCTCCGCGCCCTCCTCACCGAAGTGCGGCTCCCCACCGACGGAGACCTGGCCGACCGGCGTCCCGGCGCCCTCTCCGGCGGCCAGCAGCGGCGCGTCGCCCTCGCCCGCGCGCTGGCCCGCCGCCCCGCCGTCCTCCTCCTCGACGAACCCACCGCGGGCCTGGACGCGCACCTGCGCGACGAGATCGGCGAACTGCTGCGCCACCTGGCCGAACAGCACCGCATCGCGATCGCCCTGTCCTGCCACGACGCCGACCTCGTCACCCGGCTCGCCGACGAGATCGTGGAACTCCGCCCCCGGACCTCGCCCACGACACCCCCGCGCATCCCCGCGCCCCGGTCCGCCCCCGCACAGGCCACCGCCGCCGCCCCGATGCTGACCGTCACCGGACTGACGGCCGCCTTCGGCCACCGCGGGCGCCGCACACCCGTACTGCACGGCGTCGACCTCACCGTCCCGGCCGGCGGCAGTCTGGGCGTCGTCGGCGCCTCCGGCTCCGGCAAGACCACCCTGATGCGCACCGTCGTCGGCCTGCACCGCCCGACCGGCGGCACCATCACCCTCGACGGCACCACGCTGCACGCCTCCGCGACCCGCCGCACCCGCGAGCAGCGCCGCCGCCTCCAGCTCATCCCCCAGAACCCCCTCGGCACCCTCAACCCCAGCCGTACCGTCGGCTCGGCGATCGGCCGCCCCCTCGTCCTCCACGGCCGGGCGCCACGCGCGCAGGCAGCCGATCGCGTGGCCGAACTCCTCGAACAGGTGGGCCTGCCCGCCGACTTCGCGGCGCGCTACCCCCACGAACTGTCCGGCGGCCAACGGCAGCGCGCCTCCATAGCCCGCGCCCTCGCGGCCGACCCCGACATCCTCGTGTGCGACGAGGTGACCTCCGCCCTCGACGCCGACACCGCCGACTCCGTCATGAACCTGCTGGACGACCTGCGCGTCCGACGGAACCTCGGTCTCGTCCTCATCAGCCACGACCTCCGCCTGGTCGCGGACCGCACCGACAGCATGCTGGTCCTGTCGGAAGGACGAGCCGTCGAGCAGGGCCCCACGGCGAAGATCTTCGCCCGCCCCGACCACCCGGTGACCGCGGCGCTGCTCGGAGTCGTGCCGGTCGAATGACCGTACGGAGCGGGGCCCGGCCCGGGGACGCTCGGCAACCGGGCCCCGGACCTCAGGCGGCCTCAGGCCGACCTCAGGCCGGCGTGGCCTGGAGCACGAGGTTGCCGTCGTACCGCCCCTCGTCGGGGTCCCAGCGGCCCCCGCAGGTGACCAGCACCAGTCGATGGGCCCCGTCGGCCGTGAACAGGTCCGTGGGCAGGGCGCCCTGCGCGTGGAGACGGCGGGACACGATCCGGTAGGCGTACGTCCGGCCGTTCGCCGCGCGGATCTCCACCCGGGTGCCGCGAGGCAGGTCGTGGAGGGCCGCGAACGGGGCCGGTCCCGACGGGGTGTCCACGTGGCCCGCGAGGAGCGTGGTTCCGCGTGCGGCGCCGACCGGGGCACCGAGCGCCCACCAGCCGGCGACGTCCGCCTCCTCGGGGAGGTCGAGCACGCCGTCCCGGTCGGCGCCCACGGGGCGTACGGTCACCCGGAGGCCGTCCGGGCCCCGCAGTTCGAGCGGGGGCGAGGGCTGGTGCACGCCGCCGGCCGCGGGGAGGGCGGACGTGCCGACGCTCGTCGACCCGTCCACCCGCTGGTCCCCGAACGCCTCCACGCCTCCACCGGCGAGGCGGGCGGCCCCCGCCGCCGTCAGTCCCGCGCCGAGCAGCATCACGATGGCCGCACCGGCGCGTCGCCCGAGACGGGTCAACGGGCCCGGCGCGTACGGCGGTCCCGGACGAACCACACGCCGCCGAGCGCCGCCAGCACGCCGCCGCCGGCCAGAGCGGCGACCCCGGTCATGGTGCGCGCGTCGTCAGAGGCCGCCAGGTGCCCGCCGCTGCCGGCCTTCACCGTCCCCGGGTGCTTCGCCGCGTGGCAGACGCCGCCCCGGACCATGTCCAGGTGCATCGCCACCACCGGGCGCGCGGCGCGCGCCGCGGCCTTGACCTCGCTGTCGTCGCCGGACGCGAGCTCGGTGTCGATGAGGGCGAGGGTCTTGGTGTGCGCCGCGTCCTGGGCCGTGAGCCAGGCGGCGTCGTAGCCGGACGTACCCGCCTTGGCCCGGACCGCCGCGAGCTCGGCCTTCTGCTCGGCGGTCGGCTCCGCGGGCAGCGCGACGCCCAGCTTCGCCGCCAGCGCCTTCCCGTCGGCGTCCAGCTTCGTGTGGTCGCGGACGAGCACCCGCCCGACCTCCTGCACACAGGCGCTGATGCCGTTCTTCTGCGCGTCCCGGCCGGCCGCGATCTCCGCGAGGTTCCCCTGGTGCGCCGATTTCAGGAACGTCGCGTCCTGATCGCCCACCTGGGCCGCCGCGGCCTGCGGCACGGCTATCGCGCACGTGGCCACGAGGAGGGCGGCGACGGTGGCCAGACGGTTGCTCTTCACAACGGGCTCCTTTCCTGCCGTGGGCACACGCCACACGGTGCGACGAGGTGTCGTACGAGCACCTCGGGAACCATTCGTCCCCCGCGACACGCCGAGGGGCGCGGGAGTTTCCGCGTTTCACCCGGATGACGGCCACGTTCCGCGGCCATGTTCCACGCCGGGCGGGCGCGGATCGTGGCTCGCGCGCCTTCAGGCGAGGGCGTCGACCGCGAGGGTGAAGACCCGGGGCATGCGGGCCGCGGCGGGCACGATCAGGTCCGCGAGCCGCGGCTGCTGCCGGGCCCGGAGCAGGCCGTGGGTCAGAAGCCGGTGCCGGAGGGTCGCCCGTCGCCAGGCGGTCTCGTACGCGGCGGGGGTGCCGCGCCGCAACTGGTCGACCAGCACCCGGGCGCCGGCGAGGGCCAGGGCGACACCCTCCCCGGTCAGCGCGTCGACGTATCCGGCGGCGTCGCCCACGAGCAGGACGCGGCCGTGTACGCGGGCACGCACCCGCTGCCGGAGGGGACCCGCACCCCGCACCGCGCCCACCGCCGCCTCGGGAGGCAGCAGCGCCGCGAGCCCGGGGAAGGCGGCCACCTGCTCGTCGAACGGCGCGCGCCGGGAGGTCAGCAGCGCGACGCCGAGGAGCCGCGGCCCCAGCGGCGTGAGGTACGCCTCGCCGTACGGGCCCCAGTGGACCTCGACGTACGAGGACGGCGGCTCGACGGCGTAGTGCCGCCGCAGGCCGTAACGGGAGCGGTCCTGGCCGGTCGCCGCCCCCAGGCCGAGGGAGCGTCGCACCGGCGAGTGCAGCCCGTCCGCCGCGACGAGCCAGCGGGCCCGTACGCCCGTCGCGCTCTCGGAGACACCCGTGGCGTCCTGGCGCACGTCCCGTACGCGCAGCGGCAGGACGGGCACTCCGGCGGCGACGACCGCGGTGTGCAGGACGGAGTGCAGGAGCGTGCGCCGTACCCCGAGTCCCTGACCCCGCCGGAACTCGGCCTGGGCGTGGTGCGGGCCCTGCCGGTAGCGGATGCCGGCGATCGGCTGGCCCGGCACCTGAAGGCCCAGTGCGCGCAGCTCCCGCACCGCCCCGGGCATCAGCCCCTCACCGCACGCCTTGTCGACGGGCGCGCCGCGCGGTTCGGCCACGACGACGTCGAATCCCGCCCGCACGGCGTGGAGGGCCGTGGCCAGTCCCGCGGGGCCGCCGCCGGCGATCAGCAGATCGGGCGTGCGGCTCACGCCGCGACCGCCCGGCCGAGCGCGGCGTTCTCGCACCGCACGCGGACGGCGAGCAGCGCCGCGTTGGCCAGGGTGAAGACGGTGGCCGTCAGCCACCCGGAGTACACGAGGGGCAGCGCCGCGATCTCGGCCACGACCGCGACGTAGTTGGGGTGGCGCAGGAAGCGGTAGGGCCCGGCGGCGCGCACGAGACGGGCGCCCGGGACGACGATGACCCGGGTGTTCCAGTACGGCCCCAGGCTCGCGACGCACCACCAGCGCAGGGCCTGGGCCAGCAGCACCACGACCAGCATCGTCCAGCCGAGCGGCGGGAGGAACGCCCGACGGGCCAGCCAGGGCTCGATCAGGCAGCTCGCGAGGAGAGCGGAGTGCAGGGCCACCATGACGGGGTAGTGGCCGCGGCCGTACTCGACACCGCTCCGGGCCAGGGTCCAGGCGGCGTTCCGTCGCGCGACGACCAGTTCCACGAGACGTTCGCCGGCGACGGCGCCCACGAGCAGGGCGTACCACAGCATGATCCTCGGCCTTTCACCAGCGCGGCAGGACGGACTCGACGCGGAAGCCGGGCCGCACGGCCGTCACCGGACGCCACGGGCCCGGGCCGGCTCGACACGGCCCGCCGCCGGGGGCGAGGCGGGTGCGACGGGACCGGTCGTGGGGACACGCATGCCGTACGTCTCCTCACGTCCGGTCACGGGACTACCTTGCACCCGTGTCTCTATACCCCTCCGCCGTGCCGGTGCGCGCGACACACCGGTCGGCCGCCCTGCTGCGCTCGTGTCACCCGGAGCCGACGCTGGCCGTGACCGTGTTCGTCACGGCCCTGGCGGCGGCGTCGGGGCGAGGAGCGAGCGGCACCGCGGCGGTCGCCGCGGCGGTGCTGGCCGGCCAGTTGTCGGTCGGATGGTGCAATGACGCCGTGGACGCGGCCCGCGACACCGCCGCCGGCCGACCGGACAAACCCGTCGCGGCCGGCGCCCTCTCCCCTCGGACGGTCGCCGTGGCGGCCACGGCGGCCCTGCTCGTCTGCGTGCCGCTGTCCCTGCTCAGTGGCGTGCCGGCGGCGCTCGCCCACCTCACGGGCGTGGTGGCCGGCGGCTGGGCCTACAACCTGGCCCTGAAGCGCACGAGGCTCTCGCCCCTGCCGTACGCCGTCGGGTTCGCGTCGCTGCCGGCCTTCGTCACGCTCGGCCTGCCCGGCCACCCGTGGCCCGCGTGGTGGGCCGTCGTCACCAGCGCGCTGCTGGGCGTCGGCGCCCATGGGCTGAACGTGCTCCCGGACATCGAGGACGACCTCGCGGCGGGCGTGCGCGGGCTGCCGCAGCGTCTCGGCGCCCTGCTCAGCCGCCGGCTCGCCCTGGCCGTCCTGCTCGCGGCGGTCGCGGTCGTGACCCTGGGACCGCCGGGCGCCCCGGGAACGTCCGGCTGGGCGTGCGCGGCCGCCGCGGTGTGCGCCGCCGCCGCGGGGACGGTCCCGCGGTGGCGGGAGGGCGGCCGGTGGCCTTTCCGCGCCGCGGTGGTGGCGGCGGGCATGGTCGTCGCCCAGCTCATGATCCGAGGGGGCGAGCTCGTGTGACGGCTCCGTGGTGCTCCGTTCCCGGTGAGAGGACAATGGGCGGCGAGGGGTGCGAAGGAGCACGATGACGCGTTCGAGTTCGGCCGGGATCGCGCGGGCGCACGGCTGGTTCCACCTCGTGACCGGAGCCTGGCCGCTCGTCCACCGGCGCAGCTTCGAGGGGATCACCGGTCCGAAGACGGACGTCTGGCTGCTCCAGACGGTCTCCGGGCTCCTCGTGACGATCGGCTGGACCCAGATCCGCGCCGCCTCCACCGACCACGGGCCCGAGGCCGCCCGACGACTGGGGACCATGACCGCCCTCACCCTGATCGCGATCGACGTCGTCTACGCGACGCGGGGACGGATCCGCCCGGTCTACTTCGTCGACGCCGTCTTCCAGCTCCTGTGGCTGGCGGCGTGGCAGCGCCGAGACCGGGACCGGACCGCCACCCGATGAGGGGCGTCCCGGGCCGGCACCCGCCGCCGCTCCACGGCGGTGATCACGCGGACGGACCGTTGAGCCGCGGCTCGCCGGGTACGAGGGCATCACAGGTCAGCAGCGGAGAGGAAGAGGGGCGCCGATGAGTGGAGCGTTGACGGCGGGAGGGTGGGGCCTGTTCGCCGGGGCGGCCCTGCTGATCGGGGCCGCTGTCGGCTCGCTGGTGCGCGTCCCGCCACGGCTGATCGCGCTGGTGATGGCTTTCGGCAGCGGCGTGTTGCTGGCCGCGGTGTCCTTCGAGCTGATCGCCGACGCCTACGAGCGCTCCGGGATCTGGCCGGTGGTGGCGGGAGCGGTCGGGGGCGCGTCCGTGTACACGGGCGCCAACGCGCTGCTGGCGCGGCGCGGTGCGCAGCACCGGAAGCGCTCGGGGGACCAACAGCCCTCCGAGGCCGAGGCACCGGGGTCGGGCAACGCCATCGCCTTGGGGGCGCTCCTCGACGGCGTTCCGGAGTCCGTGGTGATCGGGACGAGCCTACTGGGCGGCGGGCACCTCGGCGTCGCGACGGTGGGAGCGGTCTTCATCAGCAACATTCCCGAGGGGCTGGCGAGTTCGTCCGGCATGAGGAGCGCCGGACGCAGCCGGACCTACGTGTTCGCCCTGTGGTCGGGCATCGCCGTGATCAGCGGGCTGGCGGCGCTGGCGGGGTACACCCTGCTCGGCGGGGCTTCCGACGCGACGATGGCGGTGATCACCGCCGTCGCCGGAGGGGCGATCCTGGCGATGATCGCCGACACGATGGTCCCCGAGGCGTACAGCAAGGTGCACCTGCTGACGGGGCTGGTGACCGTGGTCGGATTCCTGTCCGCCTTCGCGCTGTCCCACCTGTAGACCACCGGCGCGCGGCCGCGCGGGACGCGTGGGTCAGCGCGGCCCGTCCGGCTCCGGGGCGCCCTCGACGCGCACGCCCCGCCGGAAGGCCACATGGTCCTTGATCTTCCGGGCCGGCGGGGTCGGCCCGGGGTAGTACCAGGCGGCATCGCGATTCGTCCGCCCGTCGATCTCCAGGCTGTAGTACCGGGCCACGCCCTTCCAGGGGCACCAGGACCTGGTCCGGCTCGGCCTGACGTACCGCCGGTCGAGCGACTCCGGCGGAAAGTAGTGGTGGCCCTCCACCATCACCGTCCGCCGGGACTCAGCGATCACCTTGCCGTTCCACACCGCACGCAGCATGGCCGAACTCCTCGAACTCCCTCCGCTTCACCGGCACCCCGCTGACGGAAGCGAGGGCACCGATGCGCACGGGTCCAGGCTAGTCCGGCCGGCCGGATGGGAACGAACCCCTGGCGCGGTGGCCTCGCCCGGCCGTGTGCAGCGTGGCGGGCTGCCGTTCCAGACCGGGCGCTCGGCGAGAGCGGAGGGGAACGGCGCGACGCCCAGCAGGGCCGCCGTGGTCTCCGCGGTGAGGCGATGCCAGCGGCGGGCCTGGCGGAGCATCGCGTGCCCACCGTGCGGCATGCGCAGACCCCTCACCCGCGCCCCGGCCGACTGGGCACGGGTCAGGTAGGCCCAGGTGTCCTCGGCGGAGGTGATCCGGTCGGCCTCATCGTGGAAGGCGCAGACCGTGCGGCCCCGCAGGTGGGCGGCCGGTTCCGCCGGCGGGCACCAAGGGGCCAGGGCGACCACCCCCGTGACGCCCGGATCCGCCGCCGCGCGCAGCGCCGCTCGCGCGCCCATGGAGTGGCCGACGAGGACCACGGGGACCGGGCCGACGAGGTCGCGCAGTTCCGCGAGGGCGCGCTGGGTGTCGGCGACCGGGTGCGCGTGGTCGCCGTTCCAGCCCCGACGCTCGTAGCGGACGTGGGCGACGAGGACGTCGTCGTGGGCGGTGGCCCGCGCGATGGCCCGTGCGAAGGGCCGCATCCGCAGGGCGGGAAGGTTCAGGGGCGGCGGCGCCTCCAGGGCGTCCGCCCGGCCGCCGTGGAGGACGAGGACCGCGGCCCGTGCCCGCCGCGGCGGGCGACGGTCGTGGACGGGGGCCAGTGCCGGGGCCGTGCGCGCGCCGCGCGCTTTTCGTGTCGGAGCCATGCCTCAGCCTCTCGCCCCCGCAGCGACGGGCCGCCGCCGGGGTGGCCCCGGTTCCCCGGACCGGCCATGAAGCGGGCCGGCCGCCGATCGGCCACGGCCCCGAAGCCGGTCGCCACAGCCCCTATGGCCACGCCCGCGGCGTCGAGCCGTCCAGTCGGCCCCCACCTGCGAGGAGTGCCCCCGTCCGACCGGCGTCCTCACTCTTTCGGGTGGCGGACCAATCCACCGGGCGAGTGCCGCCGAATGCCCGGTGTGACCACCCTCCGCACCCTCATCGTCCGGTTCTCCCCGGGAGCACTGGCCGGCCTGCTCGCCGGATTCACCGCGCTGGCCGTCGCGGAACTGGCCGCCGCCCTGGTGAGGCCCGCCGCCGGGCCGGTGACGGTGGTCGGCGGTGCGGTGATCGACCGGACGCCGGCCCCCGTGAAGGACTTCGCGATCCGCACGTTCGGTGAGGACGACAAGCTCGTCCTCCAACTGGGCATCCTGCTCCTGCTCGCGCTGTTCGCGATCCTCTTGGGCGTGTCGGCGCTCCGGCGCCGACGGCTGGGAGCGGCCGGAGTGCTGCTCTTCGGGGTCGTCGGGGCGGCCGCCGCTCTGAGCCGCCCGGACACCGCGGGCGCCGGAGACGCCCTGCCGTCCATGGCCGGGGCGGTGGCGGGAGCCGCCGTGCTGTATCTCCTCACGGGCAGAGCCACCCCCGCCGGCTCCCCGAGCGCCGACGAGGGCACCGGGGGCGGGTGGAGCCGGCGGGGGTTTCTGACCACGGCCACCGCCACGGCCGTGGCCGCCACCGGGGCGGGCGTGCTGGGGCGCGTGCTGTCGCAGCGGCGTGGACAGGGCGCGGTCGCCTCCCGCGCCGGCCTGGTACTGCCCGCTCCGGCGTCACCGGCCCCTCCCGTTCCGGCGGGAGCCCGGCTCGAGGTGTCCGGGATCAGCCCGTTCGTCACGCCGAACCGGGACTTCTACCGGGTGGACACCGCCCTCGTCGTACCCCGCGTCGATGCGGGCACATGGCGGCTGCGGATCCACGGCACGGGCGTCACCCGCCCCCGTACGTACACGCTCGCCGAGCTCCTCACGCGCCCGCTGATCGAACGGGACATCACGCTGACCTGTGTGTCGAACGAGGTCGGCGGGCCGTACGTCGGCAACGCGCGCTGGCTCGGGGTGCGCCTGGCCGATCTGCTGGCCGAGTGCGGAGTGCGTCCGCCCTCGCGGGGCGGCGAGGCCGACCAGTTGGTGGCGCGCTCCGTGGACGGCATGACCCTCGGCAGCCCGGTCGAGGACGTCATGGACGGCCGTGACGCGATGCTCGCGGTCGGCATGAACGGCGAACCGCTTCCCTTCGACCACGGTTTCCCCGTCCGCATGCTCGTTCCCGGCCTCTACGGGTACGTCTCCGCCTGCAAGTGGATCGAGGACATCGAACTCACCACGTTCGACGCCTACGACCCCTACTGGGTGAAGCGGAAGTGGGCCCGCCGGGCGCCGGTCAAGACCCAGGCGCGCATCGACACCCCCAGGCCGTTCGCCCGCCCCGCCGCCGGCACCGTGACGGTGGCCGGAGTGGCCTGGGCCCAGCGTCGTGGCATCACCCGGGTCGAGGTACGGATCGACGACGGGCCCTGGCAGGACGCCGACCTCGCCGCCCAGGACACCGTCGACACCTGGCGCCAGTGGTCCTACCGCTGGCAGGCCACCCCCGGCGGACACACCGTCACCGTCCGCGCCACCGACGGCACGGGACAGGTCCAGACCGAACGGCGTACGCGGACCGTTCCCGACGGGGCGAGCGGCCGGCACAACGTCTTCCTCACCGTGACCTGAACCACCGAACCACCGAGCAACTGAACCACCGGACCACCGGACCACCGAACCACTGAACCACTGAACCACCGGACCCCAACCCGGGCCCGGAGAGACCACACCGCGATTCCGATCCAGAGCACCAACTCTTCTTAGGAGCAACAGAGATGAACACCCTGCGCATCCGTCGTGGCGCGATCGCCGTCGCCGCCGCCGCCGTCCTTCCCCTCTCGCTCGCCGCCTGCTCGGACTCCGACAGCG
>NZ_JBEXQW010000008.1:0-218425 GCF_040612775.1 Streptomyces sp. NPDC006339 | reverse complement strand
TCCCGCGAGGACCTGCGCTCCGGCATCGGCATGGTCCTCCAGGACACCTGGCTCTTCGGCGGCACCATCGCCGACAACATCGCCTACGGCGCCACCCGCGAGGTGACCCGGGCGGAGATCGAGGAGGCCGCGAAGGCCGCCCACGCCGACCGCTTCATCCGCACCCTCCCCGACGGCTACGACACCCTCCTCGACGAGGAAGGCGGCGGCCTCAGCGCCGGCGAGCGCCAACTCCTCACCCTGGCCCGCGCCTTCCTCTCCGAGCCCGCCGTCCTCGTCCTCGACGAGGCGACGAGCTCCGTCGACACCCGCACCGAGGTCCTCATCCAGAAGGCCATGGCCCGCCTCGCCCACGGCCGTACGTCGTTCGTCATCGCCCACCGGCTCTCCACCATCCGGGACGCCGACGTCATCCCGGTGATGGAGAACGGCACGATCGCCGAACAGGGCACCCACGAGGAACTCCTCGCCACCGACGGCGCCTACGCCCGGCTGCACGCGGCCCAGTTCGCCCAAGGGGCGGCGTAGCAACGGCGCCCCCCGCCCCCCGCCCTGTCGTACCGTGGGCGGATGATCCTCACCGTCCTCACCACCACCGACGCCCGCGCCAAGGCCGAGGCCCTGGCGCGCGGGGCCGTCGAGGCGCGGGTCGCCGCGTGTGCGCAGATCTCGGGGCCGGTCACGTCCGTCTATCACTGGGACGGGAAGGTCGAGACCGCCGAGGAGTGGCAGGTGGTGTTCAAGACCACCGAGGCCCGTTACCCCGCCCTGGAGACCCATCTCCTCGCCGCCCACGACTACGACACCCCCGAGATCGTCGCGACGCCGGCGGTCCGGGTGAGCGCGGACTACGCGGCCTGGGTCGAGCGGGAGACCACGCCGGTCCCATGACGACCACCCGCGAGCTGCCGTTCTTCGTGTACGGGACGCTGCGCCCCGGCGCGTACAACCACGACCGTTACCTCCTCGGCCGCACCGCCGCCGAGGAGGACGCGGTGCTGCCCGGGGCGGTCCTCCACGAGGGCCCCGGGTATCCGTACGTCGTCCCCGGCGAGGGCCGGGTCACCGGCGCGCTGCTGACGGCCGCGCCCGGCGCGTACGGCGAACTGCTCGACGTACTCGACCGGATGGAGCTGCCCGCCGGCTACGAGCGCAGCGCGCGGGACGTGCTGCGGCTGCGGGACGGGGCGGCCGTGCGCGCCTGGGTGTACGAGGCGGCGCCGGGCGTGCGGCCCGGGCCGGTCATCGCGAGCGGCGACTGGTTCGACTTCAGCCGCTCCGGCCGCTCCGGCCGCTTCAACCGCGTTCCAGACGGACCGCGCACACCTTGAACTCCGGCATCCGGGAGACCGGGTCGAGCGCCGGGTTGGTCAGCGTGTTGGCCCGGCCCTCGCCCGGCCAGTGGAAGGGCATGAAGACCGTGTCCGGGCGGATCGCGGTCGTGATCCGGGCGGGTGCCACCGCCTTGCCGCGCCGCGAGAACACGGCGACCGGCTGCCCCTCCTCCACCCCGATCCGCTCCGCGAGCCGCGGGTGGAGCTCCACGAACGCGCCCGGCGCGGCCGCGTTGAGCTCGTCGACCCGCCGGGTCTGGGCGCCCGACTGGTACTGGGACACGACCCGCCCGGTCGTCAGGACCACCGGGTAGGCGTCGTCGGTCTCCTCGGCCGCCGCCCGGTGCACGACGGGCACGAACCGGGCCCGCCCGTCGGCGGTGGCGAAGCGGTCCAGGAAGAGGCGCGGGGTGCCCGCGTGCTCCGGCTCGCCCGGCCCGGTCTCGGGGCAGGGCCAGAACACGCCCTGCTCCTCCTCGATCCGGCGGTAGCTGATCCCCGCGTAGTCCGCCGGACCGCCCGCCGAGGCGCGCCGCAGCTCCTCGAAGACCTCCTCCGGGTCGGTCGGGAAGCCCTTCTCCCAGTCGAGCAGGGCCGCGAGCCCGTGCAGCACCTCCAGGTCGCTGCGGACCCCCGGCGGCGGGGTGAGCGCCCGGCGGCGCAGCAGCACCCTGCCCTCCAGGTTGGTGGTGGTGCCGGTCTCCTCGGCCCACTGGGTCACCGGCAGGACGACGTCGGCGAGTGCGGCGGTCTCGGACAGCACGACATCGGCGACGGCCAGGAAGTCCAGGGAGCGGATCCGCTCCTCGACGTGGGCGGCGCGCGGCGCGGAGACCACCGGGTTGGAGCCCATGAGGAGGAGGGCCTTCACGTCGCCGCCGAGGGCGTCGAGCAGTTCGTACGCGCTGCGCCCCGGCCCCGGCAGCGTATCGGGGTCGACCCCCCACACCCCGGCGACGTGTGCCCGCGCGGCCGGGTCGTCGAGCTTGCGGTAGCCGGGCAGTTGGTCCGCCTTCTGGCCGTGCTCGCGGCCGCCCTGCCCGTTGCCCTGGCCGGTGAGGCAGCCGTAGCCGCTGTAGGGGCGGCCGGCCCGGCCGGTGGCCAGGCACAGGTTGATCCAGGCGCCGACGGTGTCGGTGCCCTTGGACTGCTGCTCGGGGCCGCGCGCGGTCAGCACCATGCCACTGCCGGCCTCGCAGAACATCCGTACCGCCTCGCGCAGGTGCGGCACGGCGACGCCGGTGATCCGCTCCACGTGCTCGGGCCAGTGGGACATCGCCCCGGCGCGGGCGGCCGCCCAGCCGTCGGTGCGCTCGGCGACGAACTCCTCGTCGACCCGGCCCTCGGCGACGACGAGGTGCAGCATGCCGAGGGCGAGCGCCAGGTCGGTGCCGGGGCGGGGGGCGAGGTGGAGGTCGGCGTGCTCGGCGGTGCGGGTGCGGCGCGGGTCGACGACGATCAGCTTGCCGCCGTTCTCCTTCAGCTCGGTGAGATAGCGCAGCGCGGGCGGCATGGTCTCGGCGAGGTTGGAGCCGACGAGGATCACGCAGCCGGTCTTCGGGATGTCCTCCAGGGGGAAGGGCAGCCCCCGGTCGAGGCCGAAGGCGCGCTGGTGGGCGGCCGCGGCGGAGGACATGCAGAAGCGGCCGTTGTAGTCGATCTGCGAGGTGCCGAGCACCAGCCGGGCGAACTTGCCCAGGGTGTACGCCTTCTCGTTGGTCAGGCCGCCGCCGCCGAAGACCCCCACGGCATCGGCACCGTGGTCGGCGCGGGTCCGACGCAGCCCGTCGGCGACGGCGGCGAGTGCCTCCTCCCAGGTGGTGGGCTTCAGCGCCCCCGTGTCGGGGCAGCGGACCAGGGGCTCGGTGAGCCTGACCCGGGAGGAGAGCACGGCGGGGGCGGTGCGGCCCTTGCCGCACAGCGCGCCCCGGTTGACGGGGAAGTCAGGGCGGTCGACCACCTCGGCGGGCGGCTCCGGTGCGGGACCGGTGGCGGGACGAAGGTTCATCCCGCACTGGAGGGCGCAGTAGGGGCAGTGCGTGGGGACGGTGGTGACCTCTGACATGACCCGAGGATGCGACGGCCGTGTTACGGGCGGGGTCGCGCCGCATTACAAGCGCGATGCTCTGCGCTCAGGTCAGGGGGCGTCGGGAGGTGAGGCCAGGGCCTTCGCCACGCCGTCCTCGCGCGCGCCGAGGAACCGCGGGTCGGGCCGCAGGGCCGCGTCAAGGGCGGCCTTCCCGGCGGCGGCGAGCTCGCGGGTGGTGCCGTAGTACCAGGTGGCGTCGTGGGGTTCGCGGACCCCGACGCCGTACGACTCCACGCCCGCCGCCCCGCACAGCGCGACGGCCCGCTCGATGTGGAAGTCCTGGGTGACGAGGACGGCCCGGTCCACGCCGAAGATCTTCTTGGCGCGGACGCAGGAGTCCCAGGTGTCGAAACCGGCGTAGTCGCTGACGACCCGGTCGTCCGGCACGCCCCGGTCGGCCAGATAGCGGCGCATGGCGCTGGGCTCGTCGTACGCGGTGCGGCTGTTGTCGCCGGTGACGAGGAGGACCTTCACCTTGCCGGTGCGGTAGAGCTCGGCGGCGGTGTCGAGCCGGTGCGCGAGGTACGGGGTGGGGCGGCCCTTCCACAGCCCGGCGCCGAAGACGACGGCGACGTCCTCGGCCGGCACGTCGGCGGTGGTGCGCAGCCGGTCCTGGGCGGTGACGTGCATCCAGGTGGCCGGGGTGAGGGCGAGCACGGCGCCGAGCATGACGGCCTGGACGGCGCGGCGGCGGCCCCGGGTGGTGCGCGGGAGCCGGGGCCGGGAGAGCCGGGGCAGGCGGGGCAGGCGGACGCCGCGCATGCGGGAACCTCCGGGGTGCGGTTCGGCGGTGGAGTGGTCTGTCACACCGTCCGACGCGCGTCGGCGGCGTTCGGTTCGGCGGCGGCCCGCTCTGTTCCGTAGAGCACACCGGCCAGGCCCATGCCGATCAGCATGCCGAGCACCTGCGCGGCGGCGAAGGCGGGGACGGAGCCGGGCGCGATGCCGGTGAAGGAGTCGGAGAAGACGCGGCCGACGGTGGCGGCCGGGTTGGCGAAGGAGCCGGAGGAGGTGAACCAGATCGCCGCGCCGATGTAGCCGGCGACGGCGACCGGGGCGAGGGAGGGGCGGCCGACCCGGCGCAGGCCCTGGACGACGAGGACCAGGCCGGCGGTGGCGACGGCCTCGCCGAGCAGGAGGTGCGGCTGCGCGCGGTGTTCGGTGGCGAGGACGGCGCCGGGGGAGCGGCCGAACATGGCCTCGGCGAGCAGGGCGCCCGCGACGGCGCCGGCGAGCTGGGCGCCGATGTAGGCGAGGGCGTCGCGGCCGCCGCTCCGGGGGTGCCGGGACCACCACTCGGAGAGGGTGACGACGGGGTTGAAGTGGGCGCCGGAGAGCGGGCCGATCAGGGCGATGAGCAGGCCGAGGCCGATGGCGGAGGCGGCGGCGTTGGCGAGCAGCCGGACGCCGATGTCCTGGCTGAGGGAGTCGGCGCGGATGCCGGATCCGACGATGACGGCGACGAGGGCGGCGGTGCCGGTGAACTCGGCGAGGGCACGCCGGGGGAGCGACGCGGGGGACATTCTCATAGCGGAAAAGATATTCCGTGATTCGGAACGAAAAAAGAGGGGAGGGAAGGGGTGACCTCTCCGTAGGATCCGCGGGTGATCACTGATGCCGCCCTGCTCCGGGACGCCGCCGTCCGCAACAACGCCGACTGGTGCGAGACCATGTGCCGCGCCCACGGGCTCCCCGGCGCCTTCGGGCCCCGCGCCTGGACCAATCCGCGCCGCACCCCGCTCTACTACCCGGACGCCGTGACCCTGTCCGAGGACGCCGAGGCCGGCGACGTCCTGGCCGGCATCGACCGCACCGCCCCCGGCGCCTCCGTCAAGGACAGCCACGCCCGCCTCGACCTCGCCGCCGAGGGCTTCCGGCTGCTCTTCGAGGCCCAGTGGATCGCCCGCGCCCCGGGCCTGCCGGCCCCGCCGGCCCCCACCGGTGCGCGCCCTGTCCGCACCCCCGCCGAACTCGCCGCCTGGGCCCTCGCCTGGAGCGGCGGCGACGCCGACGAGGCATCCCTCTTCCGCCCCGAGCTCCTCGCCGACCCGGCCACCACGATCCTCGCCTGCCACGCCCCCGACGGCCGGGTCCTCGCCGGCGCGGTCCTCACCGACAGCGCGGGCGTCACCGGCGTCTCCAACCTCTTCGCCACTGGCGACGTCCCCCTCTCCTCCGCCTGGTCCGCCGCCCTCACCACCGCCGCCCCCGACCGCCCGGTCGTCGGCTACGAGTCGGGCGACGACCTGGCCGCGGCCTTGGCGGAGGGCTTCGAGCCGGTGGGCCCGCTCAGGATCTGGCTGGACGCGTAGGCGCGCGCCGCGCGGGGGCGGGCGGGCCCGGCCCCAGGGCCCGGCCCCAGGGCCTGGCCCGAGGGCCCGGGCCCGGGCGCAGGCCCGGAACCGCCGGCCGCCGGCTCGGGCCCTGTGGCTGGGCCCTTGCCGCTCGCGTCCGTCGGCGCGCCGGCGTGAGCGGCGTCCGATCCCCGGCTCCCGGCTCCGGACCGCGAGGCCACGACCGCCGGTGCGTCGGGCCGAGCGGACCCGGGCTCCCGGGACACGGCACCTGGGACCGCACCCGGTCGCACCGGCGGCGCCGCGCGGCGCCGCGCGGCGGCGCGAGGGCGGTGAGGGTGGTGGCAAACACCCGTGACCCGCGCGAAACGGCCAGGCAACGTGCCCCCGGCAGGATCGGCGCATGACGACGCAGGAGCCGGACCCCACGTGCGACAGCAGCGCCGCCGAGCTGCTCGGCAGGATCGTGAGCCGCGCCCAGAACCGGCTGCGCCGGCCGTATCCGCCGGCCGCCGCCGGCGGGAAGAGGGGCGACAGCACGCCCACGCCGGCCGGGGCCGGGGAGAACCCGCCGACGGACCCCCTCGCCCCCACCCTCATAGCCGTCGGCCACGGCAGCCGCGATCCCCGGGCCGCCGCCACCCTGCAGGGGCTCCTCGCGCGGGTGCGGGAGCTGCGGCCGGGACTCGACGTGCGGCTCGCGCACATCGAGCTGAACGCGCCGCTGCTCGGCGACACCCTCGCGGAGCTCGCCCGGGGCGACGCCGGCAGCGCCGTCCTCGTACCGCTGCTGTTCGCCCGCGGCTATCACGTGAAGCACGACCTGCCCGCCGCGGCCGCCGCCGCCCCCGCCGTACGGGCCCGGATCGCCGCCCCCCTCGGCCCGCACCCGCTGCTCGTCGAGGCCCTCGCCGACCGGCTCGCCGAGGCCGGCTGGACCCCCGAGGACGGCACCTCGCCCGCCACCGGCGTGGTCCTCGCCTCGGCCGGATCCCGCGACCCCGACTCCGCCGCCGACATCCGGCGGATCGCCGCCGGACTCCGCGAACGCCTCGGCGGCGTGCCCGTCGTCCCCGCCTACGCCTCCGCCGCCGCGCCCACCGTCCCCGACGCCGTCCGCGCCCTCGCCGCCCGCGGCCGCCACCGCGTCGCCGTGGCCTCCTGCTTCACCGCCCCCGGCCTCTTCGCCACCCGCGCCGCCGCCCACGCGCCCTGGATCGCCGCCGACCCCCTCGGCGCCCACCCGGCCCTCGCCCGGCTGATCCTGCGCCGCTACGACCAGGCCCTGACCGGCACCGCCGCCCCGTCCACCCCGCCCCGGGAGCTCGCCGGCAGCCGGTGAGCCCGGCCACGTCCGGCCGAAACCCCCTACCCGCCCGCCAACCCCCGGCTATCGTCGGCCCGTTGGTGCCATGGGGGCAGCAGGGACGGGAGGCGGGGCATGCGCGGTGCCGTCCGGGGCGCGTCGCTCGCCGGAACCGCGGCCGCCGTGGCCGTACTCGCCTCGCTCGCGGCCAACGCGGCCACGTCCGACGACCGTTGGCCCGGCGCGCTCGACCGGATCCGGCAACAGCCCTGGTGGTGGGTGGCCGGACTCGCCGCCCTCGGCGTCCTCGTCGCCGTCGTCGTCGCCTGGCGCCAGGAACGCGGCGCCGCGGTGGCCGGCGACCCGCCCCCGCCGGCCCCCCAGGCCGTCCCGGACTGGGTGGTCGACCGCGGCGAACGGGCCCGTACGGTCAAGGCGGTGTGCCGCGCCGGCCGCACCCGCCGCTCCCGACGCGGCCGTCCCGTCACCGCCGCCCGCCCCCTGGAGGCCCCCCGCCGCTTCGGCCGCCTCCGCCGGGCCCGGACCCGGTCCGGCCACGGCAGCCGTACGGTCGCCCTCACCACCTCCCTCGAAGGCGCCGGCGGCTTCGGCAAGACCGTCCTCGCCCACGCCGTCGCCGCGAGCCCGCGCGTCCGCAGGTACTTCCGCGGCCGCGTCTACACCGTCACCATCGGCCGGGACGTCCGCGGCCGGGCGGCGATCGCCGCGAAGGTCGCCGAAGCCACCCGCTTCCTCACCGGCGACACCACCGCCTTCGACGACCCGGGCCTCGCCGGCGACCACCTCGGCCGGCTCCTCGACCTCCGGCCCAGGACCCTGCTGATCCTCGACGACGTCTGGGACGCCGAACAGCTCGAACCGTTCCTGCGCGCCGGCGAGCGCTGCGTACGCCTCGTCACCACCCGCGTCCCCGGCGCCCTGCCGCGCGGCACCGAACGGGTCCGCGTCGACGAGATGTCCCCCGACCAGGCCCGCGCCGTCCTCACCTGGGAACTGCCCGAACTCCCCGAGACCCTCGTCCGGGACCTCCTGGAGGCCACCGGCCGCTGGGCCCTCCTGCTGCGCCTCACCAACCGGCTGATCACCCGCCGGATCGCCACCGGCACCGTTCCGGAGGAAGCGGCGGCCGAGGCCCTGCGCGATCTCGTCGCCAACGGCCCCGCCGTCGTCGACGCCGACCCGGCCGCGCTCGACCTGGACGACCCGGTCCGCCGCGCCCGGGCCGTACGGGCCACGGTCGAGGCGGCCCGGACCCTCCTCCCGCCCGGCGGCGGCCGGCGCCTCGCCGAGCTGGCCGTCTTCGCCGAGGACGAGTCCGTCCCCGTACCGCTGATCGCCCGCCTGTGGGAGGCCACCGGCGGCCTCACCGAGCAGGCGACCCGCTCACTGTGCGGCGAGCTCGACCGGCTGTCCCTGGTGTCGCTCACGGCCGAGCACGGCGGCCGGATCACGATGCACGACGTGCTCCGCGACTATCTGCTCAAGGAGTGGGACGAGGCGGACGTGACGGCCCTGCACGGCACGCTCGTCGACGCCATGGGTGCCCCGTGGGAGCCCGCCCCGACATTCCAGGGATACGTCCTCGACCACGCGATCGAGCACCTGCTCGCGGCCGGAAGAACGGACGACGCCGAGCGCGTCGCGAGCGACCTGCGCTGGATCGAGACCCGGCTGCACCAGCGGGGCCCCATGGCGCCCTGGGCGGACTTGGCCGCCGTCCCGACGCGTACGGCGGCCGAACGGGCCGATGACCTCACCCGCACCGCCCACCTCCTCACCCCCACCGACCCGCCCGAGCTCCTGACGAACGTCCTGCACAGTCGCTTGGAGTCGCTCCCGCTGTGGTGTGACCGGGTCACGCAACGCCGGGCCGGTTCCGTGCCCCGGCCCCACCTGCGCAATCGGCGCACGCCACCGGATCTCCCCGATCCGGCCCTGATCCGCACCTTCCTCGGCCACACCGGACCCGTGCGGTCGGTGGCGGTCTCGCCCGACGGCTCACTGGTCACCATCGGCGCCGACGGCATGGCCCGCGGACTCGACCCGAACAGCGGCGGCCGGCTCACCGTGGACGTCCGCGGCCCGGACCGCTTCCGTGCCCTCGCGATCTCCCCGGACGGTACAAGGCTCGCGACGGGCGGCTCGGGCCGTACGGTCCACCTGTGGTCCCTGGACCGGGCCACCCTCCCGACAAAGGCCATCGGACCGGTCGGGGACCGCGGAGCGTCGGTGCGTGCCCTGGCGTTCTCGGGGGCGCAAGAGGGGGGCCGGGTCGTGACCGTCGCCACCGACGGCGACCTGGACGTCTGGGACGCCGTCACGGGGGAGCACATCGCCGGAATGACGGGGTGGTCGGCCACGGACTACACCTGTGTGGCGCTGTACCCGAACGGTCGGTGGCTGGCCGTCGGCGGCCGCTGGGGCGTCACCGTGATGTCCACGGAGCTCACCCGCGAAGAACTTTGTGAGGCCGACTCCTACCCGGTGAACGCCGTCGCCGTCGCTCCGGACGGCAGGTGGGTGGTCTCCGCCGGAACGGACGGTGTGCTCAGGATCTGGGAGGAGACGACGCGCAGCAGCAGAGATCGGATCACCGCACACAGCGGCTCGGCCACCGCGGTCGCGATCTCTCCGGACGGCAGACGGCTGGTCAGCGGCGGCGAGAACGGCAGCGTGGCGCTCTGGGACCGGGAAACAGCGGCCTGCCTGGCCCGCTACAACGGTCACCGGGGCCCCGTCCACGCGGTCGCGTTCACCCCCGACGGCGAACGTCTGATCAGCACCGGTGAGGACGGCACGGTACGGATATGGCAGCAGCACGGGGAAGATCCCGCGCTTCCCGGAGCGAGCGACAGCGAGGGGATGCGAGCGGTCACGGTCGTCGGCGACGGCAGGCGGCTGTTGGTCGCCTACCACGACGGAACGACGAGGCTCTTCGAGTGGCGGGCGGACGACCGGGCCGTGCCACAGGCGTCGTACCAAGTGCCGATATGGGCGCCGGTCGCCTTCTCTCCGGACGGCGCGTGGTACGCCGTTGGCGACACGGTGAACAGGGCGGTGAAGGTCCACGGCCGGGTGTCAGGGACCGCGCCCGACTGGTTCCGGCTGAGCGGCTCCGCGCGTGCGGTCGCGCTGGCGGTCGCCCCCGACGGCACGTGGCTCGCCGTCGCCGACTCGGCGGGCGAGGTCTACCTGTGGGACCTGGCGACGGGGAGCCGGACCGTCACCTTGCCGGCCTCGCCGGGCGGCATCGGCCGCGTCGACACCGTGCTCATCGCTCCGGACGCCACCTGGCTCGCCGTGCTGAGGCGCGGGCGGGCCTCTGATCGCACCGAGGACGAGTCCTGGGCGCAGGTGTCCCTCCTCGCGTCCGGCGCCCCCGTCACCCATGACCTCCCTCATGACGGGACGGTCAACACCCTCGCCATCACCCCCGACGGCACCCGCCTCCTCACCGCCTCCGCGACCGGCACCGTCACCCTCTGGGACCCCTACACCGGCACCCTCCTCTCCTCCTTCACCGACCCCGACGGCCCGGTCCAGGACCTCGCCGTCTCGCCCGACGGTCGCTGGATCGCCACCGCCGGCACCATGCTCCGCGTCTGGGAGGCCGCCGCCGGCCGGACCGTCGCCGGTGTCCGGGCCGAGACGCCGCTGGCCTCGTGCGCCTGGCTGCCCGACGGACGCGGGCTCGTCGCGGTCGGCGAACGCGGCCTGTACTCCTACGAGTTCGTCCACGGGATCCGGCCCTGATCCCGCAACACCCACGCGTCCCGGTCCCGTTTGTCCGTCCCGCCCGTTACCTTCGGTGCATGGAAGGCATCACGGAACCCACGACCACAGGCAACGGCACAGGCAACGGCACCGACACCCCCGGCCACAACACCCCCGGCTACGACGCCGCCGCCACCGAACGCTGGGCCGCCGAGCCCGACAAACGGCCCGGACGGACCGCCTTCCAGCGCGACCGGGCGCGCGTCCTGCACTCCGCCGCGCTGCGCAGACTCGCCGGCAAGACCCAGGTCGTCACCCCCGGCACCCGCAGCCACGCCTGGGACGCCAGCCCCCGCACCCGGCTCACCCACTCCCTCGAATGCGCGCAGGTCGGCCGCGAGCTCGGCGCCGCCCTCGGCTGCGACCCCGACCTGGTCGAGGCGGCCTGCCTCGCCCACGACATGGGGCACCCGCCGTTCGGGCACAACGGGGAGCAGGCCCTCAACGACGTCGCCAAGGACTGCGGCGGCTTCGAGGGCAACGCCCAGTCGCTGCGGCTGCTCACCCGCATCGAGCCCAAGCGGTTCATCGCCGACCCGGCCACCGGCGACCCGCTGAGCGTCGGCCTCAACCTCACCCGCGCCACCCTCGACGCCGCCACCAAGTACCCGTGGACCCGCGGCGGCCACCCCACCGACCCCGGTTCGAACAAGTTCGGTGTCTACGAGGACGACCTGCCCGTCTTCGCCTGGATCCGCGAGGGCGCCCCCGCGCACCGCAAGTGCTTCGAGGCCCAGGTCATGGACTGGTCCGACGACGTGGCCTACTCGGTGCACGACTTCGAGGACGGCCTGCACGCCGGGCACATCGACCCCAACATGCTGCTCGCCGAGCCCGAGCGCGCCGACATCTGGGCCGTCGCCCTCGGCCGCTACGTACCGGAGGACACCGACCCGCAGGAGCTCGCCGAGGCCCTCGACCGGCTCCTCGACCAGGAGTGGTGGCCGCACGGCTACGACGGCTCGGCCGTCGCCCAGGCCCGGCTCAAGGACGCCACCAGCCAGCTCATCGGCCGCTTCTGCCTCGCCGCCGAGGGCGCCACCCGCCGGGCGTACGGATCGGGCCGCCTCACCCGCTACGGGGCCGAGCTCGTCGTCCCCCGCGAGACCCGCAACGAGTGCGCGGTCCTCAAGGCCGTCGCCGACCGGTACGTGATGCAGCGGGCCGAGCAGGAAGCCCTCCGCGCCGACCAGCGCATCGTCCTCGCCGAGCTGGTCGAGGCACTGGCCGCCCGCGCCCCCGACGGCCTCGAACCCCAGTTCCGCGCCCTGTTCGTCAGCGCCCCCGACGACCGTTCCCGCAAGCGGGTGATCGTCGACCAGATCGCCTCCCTCACCGACGCCTCCGCCCGCACCCTCCACGCCCGCCTCCGCACCCCGCACACGTAGGGGGCACCCCCCGGCCCGTTCGCCCTCTTTCGTCATCCCGGCCCGTGCGGGACCCTCGCATGCACGTCCCGAGGCGGCCCGAGGCGTCCCGAGGCGGTGCGGCTCGGGCCCGGGCCGGGGGCGTAGCGTAGAGAACCGGTCGCAACGAGGAGGAATCAACGTGGTCGACGCAGATCAGACCTTTGTCATCGTCGGCGGTGGCCTGGCCGGGGCCAAGGCGGCGGAGACGCTGCGCGCCGAGGGGTTCAACGGCCGGGTGATCCTCATCGGCGACGAACGCGACCACCCCTACGAGCGCCCACCCCTGTCCAAGGGCTACCTCCTCGGCAAGGACGAGCGGGACTCCGTCTTCGTCCACGAGCCCGCCTGGTACGCGCAGCACGACGTCGAGCTCCACCTCGGCCAGCCCGTGACCGCCGTCGACCGCGAGGCCCGCACGGTCCGCCTCGGCGACGGCACCGTCATCCGCTACGACAAGCTGCTCCTCGCCACCGGCGCCGAGCCCCGCCGCCTCGACATCCCCGGCACCGGACTCGCCGGCGTGCACCACCTGCGCCGGCTCGCCCACTCCGAGCGGCTGCGCGACGAGCTCAAGGCCCTCGGCCGCGACAACGGCCACCTGGTGATCGCCGGCGCCGGCTGGATCGGCCTGGAGGTCGCCGCCGCGGCCCGTACGTACGGCGCCGAGGTCACCGTCGTCGAATCCGCGCCCACCCCGCTCCACCAGGTCCTCGGCCCCGAACTCGGCCAGCTCTTCGCCGACCTGCACACCGAGCACGGCGTCCGCTTCCACTTCGGCGCCCGGCTCACCGAGATCACCGGACAGGACGGCATCGTCCTCGCCGCCCGCACCGACGACGGCGAGGAGCACCCGGCCCACGCCGTCCTCGTCGCCATCGGCGCCGCCCCGCGCACCGCCCTCGCCGAGAACGCCGGCCTCGCCCTCGCCGCCCGCGCCGACGGCGGCGGCATCGCCGTCGACGACGCGCTGCGCACCTCCGACCCCGACATCTTCGCCGCGGGCGACGTCGCCGCCGCCCAGCACCCCTTCCTGCACCAGCGCATCCGCGTCGAGCACTGGGCCAACGCCCTGAACAGCGGACCGGTCGCCGCCCGCGCGATGCTGGGACAGCCCGTCTCCTACGACCGGACCCCCTACTTCTTCTCCGACCAGTACGACCTCGGCATGGAGTACTCGGGCTGGGCGCCGCCCGGCTCGTACGACGAGGTCGTGCTGCGCGGCGACGCCGGCAAGCGGGAGTTCATCGCCTTCTGGCTCAGCGAGGGCCGGGTCCTCGCCGGCATGAACGTGAATGTGTGGGACGTCACAGACGCCGTCCAGCGGCTCATCCGCTCCCGGCAGGTCGTGGACCGGGACGCCCTGGCGGACCCGTCCGTCCCGCTGGAGAGCCTCGTCGAGTAGCCGGGGAGGCGCCGTCCGCCCCCGCGCGGCACCGGGGAGCGACCCCCGCCCCCGTAGAATCGACGCGTGGCAGGCAGGATCAACGATGACGACGTGAAGGCGGTCCGGGACGCGGTCCCGATCGACGCCGTCGTGTCCGAGTACCTCCAGCTCCGCAACGCAGGCGGCGGGAACCTCAAGGGCCTGTGCCCCTTCCACGACGAGAAGTCGCCCTCCTTCCAGGTCAGCCCCAGCAAGGGCCTCTTCCACTGCTTCGGCTGCCAGGAGGGCGGCGACACCATCGCCTTCGTGATGAAGATCGACCACCTCTCCTTCTCGGAGACGGTCGAACGCCTCGCCGCCAAGGCGGGCATCACCCTGCGCTACGAGGAGGGCGGCTACAACCCCGGCCACCAGCGCGGCGAGCGCACCCGCCTGGTCGAGGCCCACCAGGTCGCCGCCCAGTACTACGCCGAGCAACTCGGCTCCCCCGAGGCCGAGATCGGACGGAAGTTCCTCGCCGAGCGCGGCTTCGACCAGGCCGCCGCCGAGCACTTCGGCGTCGGCTACTCCCCGGCCGGCTGGGACCATCTCACCCGCTACCTGCGCGGCAAGGGCTTCACCGACCGCGAGCTGATCCTCTCCGGCCTCTCCCAGGACGGCCGCCGGGGCCCCATCGACCGCTTCCGCGGCCGGCTGATGTGGCCCATCAAGGACGTCGGCGGCGACGTCGTCGGCTTCGGCGCCCGCAAGCTCCGCGACGACGACAACGGGCCCAAGTACCTCAACACGCCCGAGACGCCGATCTACAAGAAGTCCCAGGTCCTCTACGGCATCGACCTGGCCAAGAAGGACATCGCCAAGGTCAGCCGCGCCGTCGTCGTCGAGGGCTACACCGACGTCATGGCCTGCCACCTCGCCGGCGTCACCACCGCCATCGCCACCTGCGGCACCGCCTTCGGCGGCGACCACATCAAGATCCTGCGCCGCCTCCTCATGGACAACGGCTCGGCCCGGGTGATCTTCACCTTCGACGGCGACGCCGCCGGCCAGAAGGCCGCGCTGCGCGCCTTCGAGGACGACCAGAAGTTCGCCGCCGAGACCTACATCGCCATCGCCCCCGACGGCATGGACCCCTGCGAGCTCCGCCTCGCCAAGGGCGACGAGGCCGTCGCCGACCTCGTCCAGCCCCGCACCCCGCTCTTCGAGTTCGCCCTGCGCCAGATCGTCAGCCGCTACGACCTGGAGATCCCCTCCGGCCGCGCCGCCGCCCTCGACGAGGCCGCCCCGATCGTCGCCCGCATCAAGAACGTCGCCTCCCAGCACGAGGTCGCCGTCCAGCTCGCCGGCATGCTCGGCATCCTCGACACCCAGTTCGTGGTCCGCCGGGTCGCCCAGATCGCCCGCTGGCAGCGCCAGGGCGGCGCCAAGGGCCCGGAGCAGGCCGCACCGCGCCGCCGCGGCTACGAGATCCAGGCGCCCACCGCGCCCGCCGGACCCGCGCTCAACCTGCGCAGCCCCGCCCACCGCACCGAGCGCGAGCTCCTCAAGCTCGCCCTCCAGCGCCCCGAACTGGTCTCCCCGGCCTTCGACGCGTACGGGGTCGACGAGTTCACCGCCCCGCCCTACGCGGCCGTCCGCCAGTGCATCCAGGACGCGGGCGGCGCCACCGGCGCCCCCGCCGACTACCTCGACGCGGTCCGCGAGGCCGCGCCCGACGACACCGTCCGCGCCCTCGTCACCGAACTCGCCGTCGAGGCGATCTTCGCCAAGACCGTCGACGAGGCGTACGCGGGCGACCAGCTCGTCACCGTCCGGCTGCGCGCCGTCGACCGCCGCATCCGCGACGTCCAGGGCACCCTGGCCCGCCTCGGCGCCCACGCCGACCCGGAGCGGCTCGCGGCCGTGCAGAACGAGCTGTGGGTGCTCACCCAGTACGGCCAGTCGCTGCGCAACCACGGCGCCGCCGCGCTCTGATCCCGGTCCGGGCCGCCGGCCCGGGCCGAGCCACGCTCGGTCACGTACCGGACTCAAAAAGTCACCGCACGCCCCTCGTGGCGGCGATGTGTCGTACCCCACACTGGGACACGGTGCCGTCCCGCTGCCCCTACGCCCCCCGAACCGGCAGCGATCACCCGCCCTGGAGGTCGCCCCCCGTGCAGACCCAGACCCAGACCCTGTCCGTCTCCCAGGAACCGTCCCCCGTGGAGCTCTCCCCGGTCGAGCTCGGGGCCGCCGAGGAAGACCCCGAGGTGCCCGAGATCCCGCCCCAGCGCCGACGGGCGGCCGCCGACCTCGGCGGCAACGGGCCCTCGTCCGACCTGTTCCGCCAGTACCTGCGCGAGATAGGCCGCGTCCCGCTGCTCACCGCCGAGGAGGAGGTCGAGCTCGCGCGGCGCGTCGAGGCCGGGCTCTTCGCCGAGGAGAAACTCGCCAACACCCCCGATCTGGACTCCCGTTTGGCGCACGACCTGGACCGGCTCGTGGTCCTCGGACGGATCGCCAAACGCCGGCTCATCGAGGCGAACCTGCGGCTCGTCGTCTCCGTCGCCAAGCGGTACGTGGGCCGCGGCCTCACCATGCTCGACCTGGTCCAAGAGGGCAACCTCGGCCTCATCAGAGCCGTGGAGAAGTTCGACTACGCGCGCGGCTACAAGTTCTCGACGTACGCGACCTGGTGGATCCGCCAGGCCATGTCCCGGGCCCTCGCCGACCAGGCCCGGACCATCCGCGTCCCCGTGCACGTCGTCGAGCTCATCAACCGCGTCATCCGCGTCCAGCGCCGGATGCTCCAGGAACGCGGCTACGAACCCACCGCCGAAGAGGTCGCCGCCCATCTCGACCTGCCGCCCGAACGGGTCGGCGAGGTGCTGCGGCTCGCCCAGGAACCGGTCTCCCTGCACGCCCCCGTCGGCGAGGAGGAGGACGTCGCCCTCGGCGACCTCATCGAGGACGGCGACGCCACCTCCCCCGTCGAGTCCGCCGCCTTCCTGCTGCTGCGCGAACACCTGGAGGCCGTGCTCTCCACCCTCGGGGAACGCGAACGCAAGGTCGTCCAGCTCCGCTACGGCCTCGACGACGGCCGGCCCCGCACCCTGGAGGAGATCGGACAGCTCTTCGGCGTGACACGCGAACGCATCCGCCAGATCGAGTCCAAGACCCTCGCCAAACTGCGGGACCACGCCTACGCGGACCAGTTGCGCGGCTATCTGGACTAGAGCCCCGTTTCGCGGACGGTGAGGGTCCACGGGCCGTCCGCGTGGTAGTCCACCACCACCGGGCCGTCCATGATCGGAACGGTCCGCCGCAGCGCCCCGGAGTCGCTGAGCAGATGGGCCGGATCGAGCCGCATCCGGTAGTGGCCGGCGACCTCGTGGGCGCGGACGCCGACGTAGCCGCCGTTGTGGCCGGGACCGCCCTGGAAGTCGACTCGCAGGTCGACGCCCTTGCCCGGATGGATGAGGAGCTCGGAGCCGTAACCGTGCAGGACCCCCTCCAGTCGGCGGGCGGCGGCGATCGGCTTCACCCGCAGGATCCACCGGTTCTCGGCGACGACCCGGAACCGCAGCGGCCTGCCCTTCGGCGCGTGGACGGCCCGGCTGCCCCGGAAGTCGGGCAGCGAACCGGTGAAGACGTACTCCTCGTCCTTGTTGCGCTCGTCGAGCGGACAGAGGGCGACGTACCCCTCGCCCTCGTGGGCGACCTCGACGAGGACCGGCCCGGGCGGCGGTCCCGGGGCGACGGTCACCACCTGGCTGCCGTGCCCCTCGGCCGTGAACGGCTCGAAGACCGGCCCGAACTCCCAGCCCTCCACGAGCCGGTACGGCCGCTCCGGCGGCGGGAAGAGCCCCGGCACGTACGCGCCCTCCTCGGGCGGCGCCTGACCCGGCATCTTCACCACGCCGGACAGCGGCACCGGCCCCGCGAGGACCGAGGGCCGGTCGGCGTCGGCCACCTCGATCCCGTACTCCGTGACGAGCCCCGCGAGCCCCGAGCCGTACCCCTGCCCCAAGCCGTCGAACTTCCAGCCGCCCGCCTCCCGGAAGAAGACGCCGAAAGCGACCGCGTACACGCCCGGCTCCTCCGCCACCGTGTACGCGACGACCTCTGTCCCGTCCGGCGCGACGGCCCTCAGAGCGGGCATCGACGCGAAACCGGCCTGCCGGGTCCAGGCGGCGATCACGATCCGCTCGAGCGCCGGCTCGACCTCGTTCAGATCCAGAACGAGCCCGGACGGGCCGAGCAGGACGGCACCCGACGGATGCGCCGGCTGACCGTGGAAGACGAGATCCGCGTCTCCCCGGACCCGGCCGGAGGCGCCGAGGAGCAGAGCTGCCGGCTCCGCGCCGCCCGTGTCGAGGCGCAGCGTGACCGACGGCACCCAGTGGCCGGTGACCTTCGCTATGCGATCCATGCCGCACATCCTGCGGCATGGATCACCCCTCCGTCAGTCGACCTCCACCACCGCCTGCGCGAACTGCGCCGCGTACAGCCGGGCGTACGCCCCGCCGGAGGCCAACAGCTCCTCATGCGTGCCCTGTTCGACGATCGAGCCGTTCTCCATCACCAGGATGACGTCGGCGTCCCGGATGGTGGAGAGCCGGTGGGCGATGACGAACGACGTACGGCCGTGGGCGAGGCGGGCCATGGCCTTCTGGATGAGGACCTCGGTGCGGGTGTCGACGGAGCTGGTCGCCTCGTCGAGCACCAGGATCACCGGGTCGGACAGGAACGCCCGCGCGATGGTGATCAGTTGCTTCTCGCCCGCGCTGACGCCCGAACCCTCGTCGTCGAGGAGGGTGTCGTAGCCGTCGGGGAGGGTGCGGATGAAGCGGTCGGCGTGGGCGGCCCTGGCGGCCTCCTCGATCTCCGCCCGGGTCACCTCGCGCGTGGCGCCGTAGGCGATGTTGTCGGCGATGGTGCCGCCGAAGAGCCAGGTGTCCTGGAGGACCATGCCGATGCCGGAGCGCAGGTCCTCGCGGGACATCTTCGCGATGTCGACGCCGTCGAGGGTGATCCGGCCTCCGGTCACCTCGTAGAACCGCATCAGCAGATTGACCAGGGTGGTCTTCCCGGCCCCGGTCGGGCCGACGATCGCGACCGTCTGACCCGGCTCCACCGCGAGCGACAGGTCCTCGATCAACGGCTTGTCCGCCTCGTAACGGAAGGACACCCGCTCCAGCGCGACCCGCCCCTTCAGCTCCCGCGGCCGCTCGCTCACCGGCGCGTCCGGCTCCTGCTCCTCCGCGTCGAGCAGCTCGAAGATCCGCTCGGCGGACGCGACACCCGACTGCACCAGGTTCGCCATCGACGCGACCTGCGTCAACGGCATCGAGAACTGCCGCGAGTACTGGATGAACGCCTGCACGTCACCGATCGACAGACTGCCGGTCGCCACCCGCAGACCACCCACCACGGCCACCAGGACGTAGTTGATGTTCGAGACGAAGAACATCACCGGCTGCATCACACCGCTGTTGAACTGAGCCTTGAACCCGGCCTCGTACAGCGCCTCGTTCTGCTCGTGGAAGTCCTTCGCGGACTCCTCCTGCCGGCCGAACACCTTCACCAGCGCGTGCCCGGTGTACATCTCCTCCACATGGGCGTTGAGCCGGCCCGTGGACTTCCACTGCTGCACGAAGTGCGGCTGCGAGCGCTTGCCGATCCGCGTCGCCACCACCACCGACACCGGCACCGTCACCAGCGCCACCAGCGCGAGCAGCGGCGAGATCCAGAACATCATCGCGAGCACGCCGACGATCGTGAGCAGCGAGTTGATGAGCTGGCCCATCGACTGCTGGAGGGTCTGCCCGATGTTGTCGATGTCGTTGGTCGCCCGGGACAGCACCTCGCCGCGCTTGGCCTTGTCGAAGTACGACAGCGGGAGCCGCGCCAGCTTCGCCTGGACATCCTCGCGCATCCGGTAGATCGTCCGGTTGATCACCTTGATCGACATACGGGTGGAGACCAGCATCAGCAGCCCGGCCAGTACGTAGATCGCCAGCACCAGGCCCAGGACCTCGCCGACCGCCGGGAAGTCGATGCCCTGCCCCGGGGTGAAGTCCACCCCGGACAGCATGTCCGCCATCCCGCCGTCACCCTCGGCGCGCAGCGCCGCCAGCGCCTGCTCCTTCGTGGTGCCCTCGGGCATCTCCCGTCCGACCACACCCGCGAAGACCAGGTCGGTCGCCCGGCCCAGGATCTTCGGCCCGATCACGGAGGCCGCCACCGACAGCACGCCGGCGACCAGCATCACCCACAGCGCGTTCCGCTCCGGCGCCAACTGCTTCAGCAGCCGCTTGCCGGAGCCCTTGAAGTCCATCGACCGCTCACCCGGGCCGCCCCCGGCCATGGGCATACGTGGTCCGGCCATCAGGCTGCCTCCGCCTCGGTCAGTTGGGAGAGCACGATCTCCCGGTACGTCTCGTTCTCCGCCATCAGCTCGTGGTGCCGTCCGGTGCCCACGACCCGGCCCTCGTCGAGGACCACGATCCGGTCGGCGTCCCGGATGGTCGACACCCGCTGGGCGACGATGACCACCGTCGAGTCGGCCGTCTCCTCGGCGAGCGCGGCCCGCAGAGCCGCGTCCGTCGCGTAGTCGAGGGCGGAGAAGGAGTCGTCGAAGAGATAGATCTCCGGCCGCTGCACCAGCGTCCGCGCGATCGCGAGCCGCTGGCGCTGACCGCCGGAGACATTCGTGCCGCCCTGCGCGATCGGGGCGTTCAGACCGCCCTCCAGCTTCGCGACGAAGTCCTTGGCCTGGGCGACCTCCAGGGCGTGCCACAGCTCCTCGTCGGTCGCGTCCGGCTTCCCGTACCGCAGATTGGTCGCGACCGTCCCCGAGAAGAGGTACGGCTTCTGCGGGACGAGCCCGACCGTCCGCGCCATCAGGGCCGGATCGAGGCTCCGTACGTCGACGCCGTCGACCAGGACCTCTCCGCCGGTCACGTCGAACAGCCGGGGCACGAGCCCGAGCAGCGTCGACTTGCCGCTGCCGGTCGAGCCGATGATCGCGGTGGTCTCGCCCGGCCGGGCGACCAGCCCGACGTCCTTGAGGACCGACTCCTCCGCCCCCGGGTACCGGAAGTCCGCGCTCCTGATCTCCAGATGGCCCCGTCGCCGCAGCTCGCGCACCGGCTCGGCCGGCGGCACCACACTGGAGTCGGTCGCCAGGACCTCCTGCACGCGCTCGGCGCACACCTCGGCCCGCGGCACCATCATGAACATGAAGGTGGCCATCATCACGGCCATGACGATCTGCATCAGATAGGCGAGGAAGGCGGTCAGCGCGCCGATCTCCATCCCGCCGCTGTCGATGCGGTGCGCGCCGAACCACACGACGGCGATCGACGACACGTTCACGACCGTCATCACGGTCGGGAACATCAGCGCCATCAGCCGGCCGGTGGCCGTCGACACGTCGGTCAGCTCGGTGTTGGACCCCTTGAACCGCTCGCGCTCGTAGTCGTCCCGCACGAAGGCGCGGATCACCCGGTTGCCGGTGATCTGCTCGCGCAGCACCCGGTTCACCGTGTCCAGGCGCTCCTGCATGGTCCGGAACAGCGGCCGCATCCTGCGCACGATCAGCGAGACGGCGATGCCGAGCACCGGCACCACCGCGATCAGCACCGCCGACAGCGGCACGTCCAGACCGAGCGCCATGACGATGCCGCCGACACACATGATCGGCGCGGAGACCATCAGGGTGAACGCCATCAGGACCAGCATCTGGATCTGCTGCACGTCGTTGGTCGTCCGGGTGATCAGCGACGGCGCGCCGAAGTGCCCGACCTCCCGGGCCGAGAAGGACTGCACCCGGTCGAAGACGGCGGCGCGGACGTCCCGCCCGAGCGCGGCCGCGGTCCGCGCCCCGTAGTGGACCGCCCCGATGTTGCAGGCGACCTGGAGCACGGACACGCCGATCATCACCGCGCCGAACCGCAGGATGTAGCCGGTGTCCCCGTGCACGACACCGTTGTCGATGATGTCGGCGTTCAACGTCGGCAGGTAGAGGGTGGCGCTGGTCTGGAGCAACTGCAGGAGCACCAGCAGGCCGATGGGTCTTCTGTACGGTCGGAGGAAGGTTCGGAGCAGTCTTATGAGCACGGGCTCTACTATCGCCCGCACTCCCGAGACGTGACGACTCGTTTTGTGGCGCGCTGACGAGCCCTGGCGAAGACTTTACGAACCGGGCCCGGGGCCCTCAGGAGCTGAACGCCCCCGGGTGGATCTGCTCCCGGGTCGCGGTGTACTGCTGCCGCACCGCCTGGCCGACGGCCAGCTCCTCGCCCGGCTCGAAGACCTGGGCCGCGGCGCCCTGCCAGGCCGGGGGAGCGGACGGGGAGAGCGTGCCCTGGGAGACCCCGAGCGCCCAGGCGGCCTGCCGGGCGGCGCCGAGCGCCGCGTAGTCGGCCGGCTGGGGGACGACGACCTGCGCGCCGAACAGCATCGGCGCCATGGCCTGCACGGCGGGCAGCCCGGCGGCCGCGCCGAGGAGGAAGACCCGGCGCACCTCGACGCCCCGCCCGCGCAGCACGTCCATGGCGTCGGCGAGCGAGCAGAGCATGCCCTCGAAGGAGGCCCGGGCGAGGTGCTCGGGCTTCATCGACTCGCGGCGCAGCCCGGCGAGGGTGCCGGCGGTGTGCGGCAGCGCCGGGGTCCGCTCGCCCTCCAGGTAGGGCAGCAGGACGAGCCCGGAGGCGCCGGGCGTGGACTTCAGCGCGAGCGCGGAGAGCTCGTCGAGTCCGTCGAGGCCGAGCATCTCCGCGGTCCCGCGCAGCGCCCGTACGGCATTGGAGGTGTGCACGACCGGCAGGTGCATGCCGGCGGCGTCGGCGAAGGCGGTGATCATCCCGTTCGGGTCGGCCGGGACCTCGTGGTGGACGGCCATCACGGAGCCGGAGGCGCCGAGGGAGACGACCGCGTCGCCCGTGCCGAGGCCGAGGCCGAGGGCGGCCGCCATCGTCTCGCCGGTGCCGGCGGAGATCAGCAGCCCTTCCGGGGTGGTGCCGGCGGCCTCGGCGGGCCCGAGGACCTCGGGCAGCACGGCCTGGTGGCCGAGCGCCAGTTCCACCAGATCGGGGCGGTAGGCGCCGCTGCGCGCGGACCAGTAGCCGGTGGCGGAGGCGGCGCCGCGGTCGGTGGTGCGCCGCGCGGGCCGGCCGAGCAGTTGCCAGACCAGCCAGTCGTGCGGCTGGAGGACCATGGCGACCCGCTGGGCGTGCTCGGGCTCGCTGCGGGCGAGCCAGCGCAGCTTGGCGACGGGCAGCCCGGACTGCGGCACGGTGCCGACGGCGTCGGCCCATGCCTGCCGCCCGCCGAGGGCCTCGACGAGATCGGCCGCGGCGACCTGCGCCCGCTTGTCGTTGCCGACCATCGCGGGCCGCACCAGGCCGCCCTGCGCGTCGAGCGGCACGAGACCGTGCCGGGCGGAGACCCCGATGGCCTGCACCCCTTCGAGCAGCCCGCCGGCGGCGGCCTCCCCGAGGGAGAGCAGCCATGCCTGCGGGTCGACGTCGGTGGCCTTGGGATCCACGGGGTGCGGGGCATGGCCCTGCCGCAGTACGGCACCCGTGTCCGTGTCACAGACGACGATGCGTGTGGAGTCCGAAGAGCTGTCCAGGCCGGCGACTATCCCCATGGCACATGATTCTGCCGTATTGCGGGGACCGGCGAGGTCAGGTGCGGGCGGGACCGGGTCCCGGGGGGGTCAGGTGTTGGTGGGACCCCAGTCCTCCTCCTCGTAGGAGGCGACCTGCCCGTCGTGATGGCGCCGCGACCGGATCCGGTGCGCCTGGTCCCCGACGACGTGCATCGCCCGGCCGGCGACCTGCCGCCCGGACTGCGCGGCGGACTCGGCGGCGTTGCGCACCGCGGGGTTCTCTGCGACCTGCTTGGCGGACGTCTTCATCCGCTCGTAGACCTCACGCCCGGCTCGCGTCCCGATGACGAAACCGAGGCCCAGTCCGGCGACGAAGACCAGCTTGTACCGCACGCTGCGATCCTTCCCTGGAGCCCCTGGGGATACCGATTGGCGGAGCACCCCCCTGCTTGCGCTAATGTATGTGTCGCAGCGAGCGACCGCCGCCCGGGAAGGCCCGAGGTGGACCGTTCGGTGCAACCGCAGCAATCCCCTGTAGCTCAATTGGCAGAGCAGCCGGCTGTTAACCGGCAGGTTACTGGTTCGAGTCCAGTCGGGGGAGCGCGATCCCCTGTAGCTCAATTGGCAGAGCATTCGGCTGTTAACCGGAGGGTTGCTGGTTCGAGTCCAGCCGGGGGAGCGAAACGGAAGAGGACCCTTCGGGGTCCTTTTTCGTTTCCCCGGGAACCATGGGCGCGGCCTGGGAGTCTTCTGGATCGAGCATGGCCGACCATCCGGAGCAGGAGATCGTATGAGCGGCTATGCTGCGGCAGACGGCGCGCACACTTGTACGCGCCGTGGTGTCGGGGCGGTAGCTCAGCCGGTTAGAGCAGCGGACTCATAATCCGTCGGCCGTGGGTTCGAGTCCCACCCGCCCCACCAGAGCAGAAACGTCGTGACCAGCGAGAACGCCGGTTTCACGCTAGCACCGGCGAGGTGTGCGCCCCAGGAGCGACACACCGGAGCCGCCGTACGATTTCTCTCCTGCCGAGAGCGGGCCGGTCCCGCCGTACGGGACGGCGGGACCGGCCTCGTTCGGCCGGCGTCAGGTGCCACCGGTCATCGCGGCGGTGCCACCGCGCACGGGCGGTCGTTCAGCCGGAAGACCCGGGGGTCGTTCACGAGCCCGGTCGACACCCCGTTGAAGCCGAAGCGGACGTGTCCGCCGGCCGCAAGAGTGGCGTTCCAGCTCAGCGCCCGGGCGCCGATCCGCGGGCCGCTCTGCTCGACGGCCGCCCCCCAGGGGTCGGACACCCGCTGGCGGTCGGCGAAGGTCCAGTCGAGTCGCCAGTCCTGGACGGCCTGGGTACCGGTGTTCTTCACCACGACCTGGGTGGTGAAGCCGCCGCCCCAGCGCTGCGAGGTGTAGGTGACCTCGCACTGCGGTGTCCGGGTCCGGCCGCCGCCCAGGTCGTCCACGTAGGAGGCCACCCAGGCGAGCGGGGCGTTCCAGTTGATGGTGATCTCGTTCGTGGACCAGGACTCGATGTCGTCGATGTAGCACATCGCCGGTGCGCAGCCCTTCAGCCTGGCCTGGGCGACCGGGTCCTGGATGGCGTCGTTCGGGCCGCCGGCCAGGGAGCCGGGCGCCGGGTGGGGCAGGCTGGGGTCGAGCTGGTTCGCCCAGAACCGGTGGTGCTGGTTGCGCGAGTCCCGTTCGCCGTAGCCGGTGACGTACGACTGGTTCAGGGGGTTGCGCCCCAGCAGGTAGTCGAGGCCGCGCAGGACGGCGTCGCGGTAGACGGTCTTGCCGGTGAGGTCGTGTGCCGAGCCCAGGACGACCATGTTGTTGGCGACCTGGCTGTTCGAGCCCCACACGTAGTGTCCGTCGTCGGGTGCGTAGGGAAGGCCGTACGCGGCCCGGGCGGAGTCGGCCGCGTAACCGTCGGCGGCCTGCGTCACCATGTTCCGCACCGCTTGGAGCTGGTCGGCGGTGAGCTTGTTCGGCACGCTCGCGAGGTCGAGGGCGCCGAGTCCGGCGACCGATCCCCAGGACATGCCACTGCGCGGGAAGACCGCGTCGGTGTCACCGTGCAGCGGGGAGCGGAGGACCGCCTGGCGGAAGACGTCCTCGCCGGTGGTGAGGAAGAGCTCCGCCGCGGCCCAGTAGAACTCGTCCCGCACGTCGTCGTCGGGGTAGGCGCCGCCGCCCGTGCCGTCGTTCGGATCGGCGAGGATGCCGGGGTGGGCCACGGCGGCCGCCCACGCGGTCCGCGCGGCCTTGCGGCACCGCTCGGCGAAGTCCGCGTCGTAGACCTGGAAGAGCCGGGCGCACTGGGCGGCGGTGGCCGCCAGGTTGAGGGTGGCCGCGGTGGTCGGCGGGTGCAGTTCCCTGGGCTGCGGGTCGCGGTCCGGCCGGGTGGGCAGTCCGGTCCACGCCTTGTCGTGCAGCTTGTGGTGGACCATGCCGGCCAGCGGCTGCCCGGCGGGCACCTGCATCCGCATCAGGAACTCCATCTCCCAGCGGGCCTCGTCGAGGATGTCGGGAGTGGCGTTGCCGTGCTCGGGCAGCCGCAGCCGGCCGTCGCCGAGGGGTGCGGCGTCGGCGTTCTCCTCGTACAGGGTCCGCTCGAAGGTCGACATGAGCTGGGCGACGGAGATGCCCCCGTTGACGACGTACTTGCCGTGGTCGCCGGCGTCGTACCAGCCGCCCGCCGCGTCGAGGCGGTAGTCGCACACCCCCGGTTGGCAGGGCACGTCGTTGTCGCCCTGATTGGGGCTCACATTGACATGTCCGGCGGGCCGGGCGTACTCCTCGCCCACGAGGTCGGCGTCGATCTCGATGCCGCTGCGGTTGTGGTAGAAGTACGCGAGCGCGTCGGTGCGCAGGGACGCGTAGAGGTCGTCGCCGATGGCGAACGGCTCGCTCTTGTGGCCCGCGACCGTGACGGTGTAGTCCTCGCCCGGGGTGGTCACGGCGCTGAAGTCGAACGTGTGGGTGTTCTGCCGCGAGCCGGCGTCCACACCCGCCGGAACGGTGGTGCCGGCGGCCAGACGCGTTCCGTCGGCCGCGTCGAGGGTCCAGGGCAGCGGGGTGGTCTCCTCCGTGACGAAGGTGCCGCTCTTGGGGCCGTCGGTGAGGTAGCCGACCTGATTGACGCGGACCGGGGAACCGGTGTCCGGCTCGTAGGGCGGCGGTGCGGTCCCGCCGGTCAGGGAGACGTCGTCGATGCAGAAGGTGAGGGCCTGCGGGCTGCCGCCGATCTGGAAGACGAGTTGCGCGGCGTCGTGGTCGGCTCCGGCCGTGAAGTGCGAGGTGACCCGCGCGGCGGTCTCGTCGACCCGCTGGGTGGCGGCCAGTTCCGCGGTCCACGGGTCGCTCGCCATCTGCACGTTGGTGCGGATGGTGACCGGCGCGGTGGACGTCGCCGTGTAACTGAGGGTGTATCCCTCCCCGGCGGTGAGGCCGAGTCCGTTCTGCCCGACGATGGCGTCCCAGGCGTTCTCGGTGCCGGCGGGGACGTCGGCGCACAGACGTCCGTCCACGACGGTGACGGGGCTGTTGGCGGTCGACCACCACGGGGCGGTGCCCGCGGAGAAGTCGCCGTTGACGAGGAGTTCGGGAGCCTCGGCGGCGGGCGCGGCCGCCGCCGAGGGCACCGCGAGAGCGGCGGCCAGCAGGCAGGCGGTGGTCATGCCGCCCAGGAGCGCACCGGCGCCTCGGGGCCGGCCCGCTCGGCGCGGGCCGGGGGAGGGGCGGGAGCTGCGGGCGTCGGAAGACTGATGTCGTGGCACGCGGGGGTCCTTAAAGGGTAGGGAGGGAGTGCTCGTTGACAGGGTGTGGGAGCGCTCCCAATCTCAAGGAGCCGCGCGACCCCGTCAAGACGTCGTACGGATTTCGCGGCGGAGACGTACCGGGCCGCCCGGTGTGCGCTCGTCTCTCTCCGGCTTTCGGACGACGGTGCCGGTGAGGGATCCTCCATAATCGACAACCGATCGACGCGGTGGGAACCGACGGGGTGAGGAGTGGGCGCCCGCGGTGGTTCGATGGGCACGTCTTCGCGCCGAGAAGCGGCCGCAGAACGGAACATTTCTCCTGGAGGTCCCGCACGATGGAGGCGAAAGGGCGCACGGGTCCGCCCACGCTGGAGGAGGTGGCCGCGCTCGCGGGCGTCGGACGGGGCACGGTGTCCCGCGTCGTCAACCGCGCCCCCGGCGTGAAGGCCGCCACCCGGTTGCTGGTCGAGCAGGCGATCACCGAGCTCGGGTACGTCCCCAACCGGGCCGCCCGCGCCTTGGCCGGCAGCCGCACGGGCGCGGTGGCGCTGGTCGTCGCCGACAGCGAGCGGCGCTTCTTCGCGGAGCCCTTCTTCTCCGACATCGTCCGGGCGGTCGGCTCCGAACTCGCCGACCACGAGATGCAGTTGCTCCTGACCCTGGTGCGGAACGACAAGGAGCGCGTGCGCTTCGCACAGTACGCGCGGGCGGGCGGGGTGGACGGAGCACTGCTGGTCTCCGTGCACGGCGAGGACCCGCTGCCCGACATGCTCGCCGAGCTGGACCTGCCGACCGTCCTCAGCGGCCGCCGCTCGGCCGAGGAAACCCTCTCCTACGTCGACTCGGACAACGCGGGCGGGGCGCGGGCGGCGGTCCAGCACCTCGTGGAGTCCGGACGGCGGGCGATCGCCACCATCACCGGGCCGTCGGACATGTACGTCGCGCAGAGCCGGCTCCGCGGGTACCGGGACGCGATGACGCGGGCCTTCGGTGACGTGGACGCGTCCTGGATCGCCGAAGGCGACTTCTCCGAGGAGAGCGGGGCCCGCGCGACGGCCGACCTGCTCCGACGCCATCCCGACCTCGACGCGGTGTTCGCCGCCTCGGACATGATGGCCGCGGGCGCGCTGCACACACTGCGCGCGGCGGGCCGGCGGGTGCCGCAGGACGTGGCCGTCGTGGGCTTCGACGACTCTCCCTTCGCCCGGCACACCGACCCCCCGCTCACCAGCGTCCACCAGCCGGTGGAGGAGATGGGCCGCACCCTGGTCCGGCTGCTCCTCGAGGACATCGACGCCCCGGGTTCCGCCTGGCGCCAGGTCGTCCTGCGCACGACGCTGGTACGGCGGGGCTCGGCCTGAGACGTCGTCCGGCGCACGGAACGCCGGACGGGAATCGCGGAGTGCCGAGGGACGCGGCGGGCCCCTGGAGAACTCCGGGCGGCCCGGTGCCGATTCCGCCCAGGACGACCCCCGCCCGCCCGGGCACGTGTCGACCGGGCGGGCGGGGAGCCTGGGGGGACGGCAGGGACTACGCGGGCGGCGTGCCCCAGGCCAGGGCGGCGCCGAGATAGGCGGGAACCGTCGGGGCGTCGACGTAGGACGTTCCGGCGGAGCGGCTGTAGTCACCGACCTCGTTGAACGCCGACCAGTCGGACTTGTTCATCCGGAGCTGGATGTCGCCGGTGTCCTTGCCGGCCGCGAGGGAACCGCCGCTGAAGCCGACCTCCAGGTAGGCGTCGGCACCCGCGACCGGGGTGCTCAGCGGGACCACCCTCAGCTTGAGCTGCGCGCATCCGAGGGCCGCGTAGTCACACACGGCGTTGACCGTGGGCGAGCCGCCGTCGCGTGTGAAGTAGTAGCGGACCGTGACCTTGGTCAGGTCGAGCGCACCGCTGCCGGTGTTGACGATCTGCAGGCCGGGACGGATGCCGTTGTCCGTGGCGGAGGAGTCGTTGTTCTTGTACCGGACCTTCACGCCCCCGGTCGGGTCGGGGTTCCCCCCGCCCGCTTCCGTGGTGACGCTCAGCGCCGCCGAGGCCGGGGACGTGTTGCCCGCGGCGTCCCGGGCCCGCACGGTGTAGCTGTAGGCCGTGCTCGCGCTCAGCCCGGTGTCCGTGTACGCGGTGCCCGGGACCGCCGAGGCGGTGACCTTGGTGCCGTCGCGGTAGACGTCGTAACCGCTCACGCCCACGTTGTCGGTGGCCGCCGTCCAGGCCAGCGAGACGCTGGTCGCGGTCTTCGCCGTGACCTTCAGACCGGTGGGCGCGGTCGGCGCGGTGGTGTCGCCGGGGTCGGTGCCGCCGGTGGGCACGGCCGGGTAGGCGTTCTGCACCAGCATGGCGAACTGGTTGTGGAACCAGTGCCCGGCCAGCGGCGCGCCGGGCAGCGCGCCGGTCTTGTTGTTGCCGGCGTTGGGCGCGGTGTAGGCCGGGTCGCACATCGGGTCCTGGCGCTTGCCCTCGTTGTTCGGGATGTCCTCGCTGGCCCCGTCGGACTCACCCGGCGGCTTGATCCACAGGAAGGCGTCCAGGTGCGCGTCCGGGTAGCCGGACGGTGCGCTCTGCGGAGGCTGCCCGAGACCCGCGCCGCTGAGGTTGCACCACAGGCCGCGGTGCGCCCGCCGGTCGGCCTTGGACTCGGTGACGTAGGTGTCCAGGGTGGTGCTGGTGCTCTCGGCGGTCGGCCGCGCGGAGCCTCCCCAGCCGTTGCGCGAGGTGTCGATCACCATGCCGGTGGAGGCGGGCCAGCCGGCGGCGACCAGGGTCCGGTGCAGGTTCCTGGTGAAGTCCGACTCGTCGAAGTTCGGGTTCCACTCGTAGAACTTGCCGGACTTCACCATGTTCCCGCCGACCGTCTTGTCGGGGTTGGTCAGGAACGGCTCTTCCAGCGGCGTGTAGTTGGAGACGTTGGTGATCAGCCCGTCGACGCTGCCCAGCCCGGCCGCGGTGCCCTTGGCGACGTCGGTGTACAACTGCGCGGTCTGGGTGAGGTTGTTGTCCCAGCCGAGCCAGCCCGAGTGGGCGAAGTCCATGTACGTGTAGACGTTGGGGATGGCGTGCAGCTTGTCGAGGGCGTACTGGACGGCCTTGACGTAGAGACCGCTGCTCTTGGCCTGGGCGCACTCGGGGTCGGCGGTGTTGGTCACCAGGTTGGGCAGACCGTCCGGCTCGATGACCGTGGTGATGCGGATGTCCTGGTACTTGGGGTTGCCGAAGACGCTCGCGATGGCGTCGATGTACTCGCTCTTGTAGCGGTCCAGGCCGGCCTGGGTGAGCGGCAGTTCACCGTTGGAGGCCAGGGCCGCGCAGTCCCGGCCCGGCAGGTCGTACACGACGAACGTCGCCGTGATCGGCTGTCCGGGCTTCTTCTGGGCCAGGGCGAGGTCGAGGTGGTCGGCCAGGCTCTTGCGGCCGGCGTTCGCGGCGCCGCCGTGGATCGCCGCGATCCGGTCCAGCCAGACGGCGGTGGGGTAGCCCTTCACCTTCTCCATCTTGGCCTTGAGGACGGGGTCTGAGGTCTTGGCGATGGATCCGTCGACGCTGGTCGCGTAGTCCGGGTTGACGTAGAAGGTCGCGCCGGCGAACGGATTGTCGACGTGTGCCTCCGCGGCGGCCGCGGGCTGTGCCGTGGCCTGGCCGGCCAGCCCGAGCATCGCGGTGGCCAGTGCGGTGGCCAGGAGCGCTGATCCTCGTCGGCGCGCGCGCCGCGGGCGCCTGCCGGCAAGGCTGGTCCGATCGGTCATGTCTTCTCCTCGTGGGTACGGTGCGGGTGGTGCCGGTCGTACGGTCAGGAGCCGGTGCACTGCGGGGCGGGCGTGCCCGCGACGCCGTTCGCGGTGAAGCCGAACGATGCGGTGCCGCCCGGTGACAGCGCGCCGTTGTGGGTGGTGTTGCGGACGGTGGCCCGGCCCGACGTCACCGTGAGCGAGCCGTTCCAGAGGTTCGTGACGGTCGAGCCGCCCAGGTCCCACTCGGCCGCCCAGCCGGTCAGGGAGGCGGTCCCGGTGTTCTTCACGGTGACCTCCGCCTGGTAGCCGCCCGACCAGGAGGAGGCCACCCGGAACTGGGCACTGCACGCCTTGGACGCGGGGGGTGTGGGGGTCGGGGTGGGCTCCGGCGTCGGCGTCGTGCCGTAGGACAGGCCGTAGCCGTACGGAAAGAGCGGGGTCTTGCCGTCACCGTCGTTGATGGGCTGCTGAGAGGCGCTGTTCATCCAGGTCACCGGCAGCTTGCCGGTCGGCGGGTGGTCTCCGAACAGCACGTCCGACACCCCGTTGCCCTCGGTGCCCGGCAGCCAGGCGGCCAGGAGCGCCTTCCAGTCGGGCAACTGGGCGCTGATGTCGAGCGGACGCCCGGAGACCAGGACCACGACGACGGGTACGCCGGCGGCCTTGAGCCGGGCGAGCGTCTGCACGTCCTCCTGGTCCAGCCCCATGCTCCCGGGGCGGTCGCCCCGTCCCTCGGCGTACGGGGTCTCGCCGACGACCGCCACGGCGGCGGTGTAGCTGCCGTCGATTCCGTTGCCGTAGCGGTCGTAGGTGACGCGGGAGGGGTCGGTGACCGCCGACCGGATGCCCTGGAGGATCGTCGTGCCGGGGGTGACGGCGCCGCTGCGGCCCTGCCAGCTCAGCGTCCAGCCGCCGCTCTGGTTGCCGATGTCGTCGGCGGACTTGCCGGCCACGAACAGCTTCGCGTTCTTCGCCAGCGGCAGGACGCCGTCGTTCTTCAGCAGCACCTGCGAGGCGCGGACGGCCTGCCGGGCCAGGGCGCGGTGCTCGGCCGAACCGACCCCCGAGGTGAACGTGCGATCGGTCAACGGCCTTTCGAACAGCCCCAGTTGGAACTTCTTGGTCAGGATGCGCCGGTTGGCGTCGTCGATGCGGGCCGGGGAGATCCGGCCGGCGCTCGCCTCGGCGCGCAGCAGGCTCAGGAACTTCTTGTAGTCGTGCGGCACCATCACCATGTCGACGCCCGCGTTGACGGCCGTGGTGATCTCGGCGGCGGTGAAGCCGCTCTGGCCGTCGAGCTGGTCGACCGCCGCCCAGTCGGAGACGACGAAGCCGCCGAAGCCCAGCTCGCCCTTGAGCACATCGGTGACCAGGTACTTGTGGGCGTGGGACCGCACACCGTTCCAGGTGCTGTAGGAGAGCATCACCGAGCCGACTCCCCGGCGCACCGCCTCCCGGAACGGCGGCAGGTGGACGGCTCGCAGCTCGGCCTCGGACACCTGCGTGTCGCCCTGGTCGACGCCGCCGGTGGTGCCGCCGTCGCCCAGGTAGTGCTTGGCGGTCGCGAGCACCGAGGCCGGGTCCGCACCCAGGGTCTGCCCCTGCAGGCCGGTCACGAACGTGGCCATGGAGGTGGGCAGTTCGGGCTTCTCGCCGAACGACTCGTAGGTCCGGCCCCACCGGTCGTTGCGGGCCACGCACAGGCAGGGGGCGAAGTCCCAGTCGATGCCGGTGCCGGCCATCTCCTCGGCCACGGCGCGGCCGACGCGCTGGACCAGCGCGGGGTCGCGGGTCGCGCCGAGGCCGATGTTGTGCGGATAGATCGTGGCGCCGCGCACCGCGTTGTGCCCGTGGACGGCGTCGATGCCGTAGATCATCGGGATGCCCAGCGGGGTCCCCAGGGCGGTGCGCTGGAGGGAGTCGTACGTGTCCGCCCAGGTCTGGGCGTTGTTGGGGCTGACCGTGGAGTCGCCCCCGGAGAGAACCGAACCGATGCGGTACGCGGCGAGGTCGGACTGCGGGACGAGCGCGTCCTTCTCGATCTGCGTCATCTGGCCGATCTTGTCGTCCAGTGTCATGCGGGACAGCAGGTCGGTGACGCGGTCCGACACGGCCAGGGACGGGTCCTGGTAGGGCAGAACCGCGGCTGAACGTTCGGCGGCTGAGGGTTCGGCGGCTGAAGGTGCGGCGGACGAGGTGGCGGTCAGCCCGGTCAGGGACAGCGCCACGGCGCACAGCGCGGCGACGACCGCCGGGCGGCGGGGGGACGGCGAGCGGCTCATGCGGAAAGCCTTCCGAGGACGGGTCCTTCGAGGTGGGGTCCGGGGCCCGCTCTGTCGGCGCGGGATGGGGAGAGCGGGCCCCGGAGCAGGAGGCCGGCGGTGTCGGTGACCCGCCGACCGGGTGGCGCGACGGTGCGGCGTTCCGGGAGCGCTCCCACCCCCCGGATGGGAGCGCTCCCATAAGCGATTCGAAGGGGACTGTAGGAGGCTTCCATGTTCCTGACAAGAGGGTGCGCGCGGGTAACTGTTCGGCCTGTCGGATCCCTGTACGCGTCCGGAGGGGCGGTGTACCGTCTCGGCCCGATGGATCCGCTCGGCATGAAATGGGAGCGCTCCCATCATCGGTTCGCCTCAGATGACCCACTTGGCACCGCATCAGAAGGAGTCGCTTTGAGACGCTTCATGGCTTTACTGGCCGCCTGCGCGACAACGCTCGGGCTCATGGCCCTCTTCGGTTCGGCGGCGAGCGCCGCGGCCGGCTGCCGGGTCGACTACACGGTCACCAACCAATGGCAGGGCGGTTTCCAAGCCGGGGTGAAGGTCACCAACCTGGGTGACCCCGTCTCCGGGTGGACGCTCAAGTTCACGATGCCGGACGCCGGCCAGAAGGTCGTCCAGGGCTGGAGCGGCACCTGGTCGCAGACCGGGTCCGCGGTCACCGTCACCAGCGCCGACTGGAATCACACACTGGCCACCGGCGCCACGGCCGACATGGGCTTCGTGGGCTCCTTCACGGGCGCCAACCCCAAGCCCACCGCCTTCACCCTGAACGGCGTCACCTGCACGGGCTCCACCGGTGAGCCGACACCCACGCCCACCCCCACGCCGACGCCCACCCCCACGCCCACGCCGACGGATCCCGGTGGCAGCGGCACTCCCGTGAGCGTGAACGGACAGCTCCACGTCTGCGGCGTGTACCTGTGCAATCAGTACAACCGGCCCATCCAGCTCCGCGGCATGAGCACGCACGGCCTCCAGTGGTTCGACAAGTGCTACACCAACGCATCCGTGGACGCGCTGGCGAAGGACTGGAAGTCGGACCTGCTGCGCATCGCCATGTACGTGCAGGAGGGCGGCTACGAGACCGACCCGGCCAGGTTCACCAGCCGGGTGAACAGCCTCGTCGACATGGCCGAGGCGCGCGGCATGTACGCCATGATCGACTTCCACACCCTGACGCCGGGTGACCCGAACTACAACCTCGAACGCGCGAAGACGTTCTTCAAGGCCGTCGCCACCCGCAACGCCGCCAAGAAGAACGTGATCTACGAGATCGCCAACGAGCCCAACGGTGTGACCTGGGCGGCCATCAAGAGCTACGCCGAGCAGGTCATCCCGGTGATCCGGGCCGCCGACCCGGACGCCGTCGTCATCGTCGGCACCCGCGGCTGGTCCTCGCTGGGAGTCTCCGACGGCTCCGACGAGACCGAGATCGTCGACAACCCGGTCAACGCGACCAACATCATGTACGCGTTCCACTTCTACGCCGCCAGCCACAAGGACAACTACCGCGCCACGGTGAGCCGGGCGGCCTCGGTGCTGCCGCTGTTCGTCACCGAGTTCGGCACGGTGACCTACACCGGCGGTGGAGCGGTGGACCGGGAGAGCACCACGGCCTGGCTGGACCTCCTCGACCGGCTGAAGATCGGCTACGCGAACTGGACCTACTCCGACGCCAATGAGGGCAGCGGGTCCTTCAAGCCCGGCACCTGCAACGGCACGGACTACAGCAGCAGTGGCGTGCTGAGCGAGTCCGGGGCACTGATGAAGAGCCGGATCAGCACTCCCGACTCCTTCCCCACGAGCTGATCGCCTCCGCGGTCGACGGGGCTCCGGCTCAGCCGGGGCCCCGTGCGGCGTCCGCCTCCCGGTGCGGTGCAGTGCGGTGCAGTGCCGTGCCGTGCCGGGAGAGGGCGAAGCCCCCTCGACAGGAGATGCCCCATGACCAGCCCCACCGGAAAACGGCCCGTCAGGAATTCCTCGCCCCACCCCGATGCCACCACCGGCCGGCCGGTCCCCGCCGCGCCGCCCGGTGGCGGCCGCCGCGGGCTCCGCGGTGCACGGCAAGCACTGGCCGTGCTGCGGGACCACTACCGCCCGCACAGCACAACGGCCCTCAGAGTCTCCGTAGGCATGGTGTTCGTCTGGTTCGGCGTGATGAAGTTCTTTCCCGGGCTCAGTCCCGCCGAAAGCGTCGCCACCAGGACCATGGACGTTCTGACCTTCGGCCTCGTGCCGGCGCGCGTGTCGTATCCGCTGCTGGCGCTTCTGGAGACCGCGATCGGCGTCGGGCTGATCACCGGAGTGTGGCTGCGGCTGACCCTGGCCGCGTTCTTCGCGCACATGGCAGGGGTGTTCTCGGCGCTTCTCTCCTGGCCGACGAGATGTGGCACGGCGCCGTACCCGCACCCACCCTCGAGGGGCAGTACATCATCAAGAACGTGGTGCTGGTCGTCGCCGGCCTCGCTGTCGCCGTCGACGAACGAAGCGCCCGACGGCGTCGGCCGTCGAGCGCTTCCGGTCACCGATGAACGTGCCGACGGTTCAGCGGCCGACGGCGCAGGCGTCTCCGTTGAGCGTGAACCGCACGGGTGACGACGCGTCGCCCGTGTGGTGGGCGAGGTATCCGAGGGTGATGCTCGCGCCCGGAGCGATCGTGGCGTTGTACGAGGTGTTCGTCGCCGTGATCGTGTTGCTCCCCTGGGTCAGCTCGGTGTTCCAGTCGGAGGCGACGGTCTGCCCGAGAGCCAGAGGGAACTCGAGCGTCCAGCCGTTCACCGGGGTGCTGCCGGTGTTGGTGACGGTGAGGTCGACCGTCATGCCCGTGCCCCACGCCTTCACGGTGCGGTCGACCCGGCAGGTGGGTTCCTCGCGCGTGAACGACACGCGGTGCAGGCCGCCGGGCAGGTCGTTCACCACGTAGAACTCGCCCTCGGCGGTCGTGCCGATCGACGTCACCTGGGTGGGCATCTCGCCGATCTCGGCCTGCTCGTAGCCGCCCGTGCCGTCGGGGCGCAGCGCCCAGACCGTGGACGAGCAGTAATCGGTGGCGATGTACGTGCCGCCGACCAGGCCGCTGTACTTCTGGCCCCGGTAGACATGGCCGCCGATGACCGAGCAGCCGCCGGTGTACGGGGAGTAGGTGAAGACCGGTCGGGTGTACGTCGCACCCGGCTCGCAGTGGCCGCCGGCGAACTTCTCCAGCCCCTCGTAGCAGGACCAGCCGAGGTTCGCCCCGCCCTGGCCCGGGGCGAGGTGGTCGATCTCCTCCCACCGGCCCTGTCCGACGTCGCCGATCCACATCGAGCCGTCGGCGCGGTCGAAGGAGAACCGCCACGGGTTGCGCAGCCCGTACAGCCAGATCTCGGGGCGCGCGCCGGGGGTGTTCACGAAGGGGTTGTCACCGGGGACGCAGTAGGCGAGTGAGCCGCAGCCGCGGCTCACGTCGACGCGCACGATCTTGCCCAGCAGGGTGTCCAGCCGCTGGCCGGCACGCAGGGGGTCCGCGGAGCCGCCGCCGTCGCCGATGCTCCAGTACAGCGTGCCGTCGGGGCCGAACGCGAGCTGGCCGCCGTTGTGATTGCTGTACTCGGCGTGCTCCTGGGAGAGCAGGACCTCCAGGCGGGACTCGTCGAGCCGGTAGCGGGCGAGCGTGACCGCGCCGTCGGGCAGGGCCGTGTACGACAGGTACAGGTCCTGGCTGTCGGCGAAGTCGGGCGGGAGCGCGATGCCGAGCAGGCCGCGCTCGTTGCCCGACTCGTCCACGGCGGAGGAGATGTCGACGAGCGGGGTCCGGGCCAGGCCGGTGTCCGGGTGGTAGACGCGGACGGTGCCGGGCTTCTCCGTGACGAACAGCCGGCCCGTGCCGTCGTCGGGGGCGGCGAGGGCGGTGGGCCGTCTCAACCCGGAGGCGACCTGGGTGGTGGTCGCACGGAGCGACGGCAGGGGGACGGGTGACGTGCCCTGCGCCGCTTCCGTCCGGGGCGGCGCGGCTTCCGCCGTCGTAGGGGCGGGCGCCGCGAAGGACGGGGTCGCGGCGGCGGGCAACAGAGTGAGGGAGGTCAGCAGGAGGGCGGCGGCCGGCAGGAGCTGCCCGGTCCAACGGCGTCGTAGCATGTCGGCTCCAGAAAAGGGGACACGTGCACGGCGGTGGCGCGTGCACGGCGGTGGCACGTGCACGGGTGGCGTCTCGGCGGGCCGGGTCCGTCTTCCGGGCCCGCGCAGCGGACAGGCCGCCGGGGTCACCCGACGGCCTGCCCACTGCCGGAACCGGCGGCTGCGCCGTGACGCGGTGGCGCGATCAGCCGAAGTTCACATCGCTGCACAGGAAATACGTCTGGTCCATGTGCGATGCCTGCCAGATCGTGTAGACGACGTGACGACCGCTGTAACCGGACGTACTCACGGGGATCGAGTAGTTCTGGCTGGGCGGGTACTTCCCGGTGCGGGCCACGAGCTGGAGGTCGCTCCAGCGCAGCGGCTGCGTGGTGGGGTCGTAGCCCTGCCGGGAGACGTAGACCAGGAAGTAGTCCGCGCCGTGACTGGCCTGGTCGTACAGCTTGACGGTGAAGTTGCCGCCCACGTTCGTGGTCTTCCAGGGCCCCACGGCGTCCATCGCGTTGTAGCGACCGCCTTCGGTCCGGCCGCCGCTGCAGAGCTGCCCGTCCGGGACGACCGCCTGGAAGTTGCCGCCGGAACCGTTGCGGTAGAGGCCGTTCCAGTTCCACATGGCATTGGGGTCGGCCCGCCACGCCTGCCAGCACATGGGGTCCTGCTGGGCCATGGCCGGGTTCTGGAAGTCGCTGCCCCAGCGCAGCCAGCAGCCGTAGTTGCGCGAGCCCGGATCCACGACCGATCCGTGGGCCACGGCGGTCCCGCTCCAGGGGATGAGGCTGAGCAGCACCGCGACGAGTGTGCCGAGGACGAGCGTCAGCCGACGCGGCGTCGTGTGGGCACGTAAGTGACGATCCATGAGCTCCTTCTTTCTGTGAGGGGATGTCGCCTTGTGGAGGGTGGGGAGGGAGAGGGGGAGAGGGGGGGGGAGGGCGGGACGACGGCTGGGAGGTGCCCGCGTTCGCGGACCGGGCGTCGCGTGACGGCCGCGGAGGCGGCGAAGGCCGGCGCCGTCGTCGCCGCGGTGTTACGGGTTGACGCAGGTGACCGAGCCGACCGGCAGGTTGTTTCCGGTCGAGGTGGCGGTGAAGCCGAAGGTCACGGTGCCGTCCGGCGGGATCACGCGGTTGTGGTCGACGTTCCTGACCGTGACCGTGCCGTCGGATCCGGTGCTGAGGGTGCCGTTCCAGACCTGGTTGATCCTGGTACCGGCGCCCGGCTGCCAGCGCACGGCCCATCCGTCACGTGCCGTGGTGTTGTGGTTCATCACCTCGACGGAACCCTGGAAGCCGCCGTTCCAGTAGTTCGTGATCCTGTAGAGGGCCATGCACCCGGTGTGCGGGTCGCCCGGGGTCGGCGTGGGAGTGGGCGTCGGGGTCGGCGTCGGGGTCGGCGTCGGGGTCGGCGTCGGAGTCGGCGTGGGGGTCGGGGTCGGGGTCGGCGTGGGGGTGCTCCCCGAGCCGCGGATACCGGTCACCTCGCCGTTGCCGCCGTCGAAGACGATGTCGGAGCAGGAGAAGAAGTTCTCCTGGCTGTCCGAACGCACCCACTGGATGAACATCATCGCGTCACCCGAGCGGCCCGAGGGCAGCTTCAGGTCCCAGTAGTAGTGACCGCCCTCCGAGCCCACCGAACCCGACTGCGGCGGGTCGGTGACCGTCTGGATCAGCTCCAGGTCGCCCCAGCCCAGCGGGGAGGTGGGCGAGTAGCCGGGCTTGGAGACGTACACCCGGAAGGAGCCCGGGTGCGCCGCCCAGTTGCTGTGCTTGATCCGGATCGTCGCCCCGGAGGTCAGGTGCGTCCTGGGCCAGTCCGCGCGGGCCGCGTTGTAGCCGGTGAAGTTGTACGGGGAGCGGTCACCGGCACTGCACAGCTTGCCGTCCGGGACGTACCCCGGGCCGCGTCCGCCGGCGTTGGAGTCCAGCACGGCGAACCAGTTGTACAGCGCGGTCGAGCCGCTCTCCGCGAGCGCCGCCTTGCACGCGGGGTTCGTCGGGTCCAGGGCGCCGGTGCCGGTCTTGGCGTCCAGCCAGCAGAGGTAGGTCCGCGAGCCGGGCGTCATCGTCACACCGTGCGCCTGCGCGTTGTTCTGGCCGATCAGAACGAGCCCGAGCCCGCCGAGCAGGGTGGCCAGCACCGCCAGTATGGACAGTGGTCGTCTCGTGCTTCGATCCATGATGTCTCCTGTGATGGGTGGGGCTGTGTCTTCTCCTCGGCAGCCGCCGGCCTCGTCGACCCGCGGGAGGACAGGGCGCGCCGACGGCGGAGCGTTCGCGGGGCTTCGGGAGCGCTCCCAAAAGAGCATGGGAGCGCTCCCAATCAGGGATACGCCTGCGACTGTAGGAGTCCTCGATTCCTCTGACAACCCCGTGGACGTCAATCCGTCGAAGGGAAGAAGAAGGGCCGGGTCAACGGGCAAGATCACGGCTTCTTCGATCAACGGCCAAGCTGAAAAAGGGGTTTGGGAGCGCTTCCGAGGATCGGTGTGCCCGGACCGTACGGAGGCGGCGGTGGCAGTGACCTGCCGCGCCGGGCCCTCGTTGCCCAGGTGGTGACCACGCGTCCACCGGCACGCGGACGGCTGCGCGGCGGGGCGCTTTCAGGAGGTGCGGCACGGTGTCAGGCGGTGCTCAGCGGGCTCGCCCCGCCATGCGACCCGCGGTGCGGGAGACGTACGGCCCGGCCGATCTGAGCGGCCATCAGATCTTCGCCGGGGGATTCATCAACTTCGGGTACTGGCAGGCGGTGGACCTGGGCCTGCCGCTCACCGAGGTGGAGCGGATCCGCAGCCAGGAGGATCTCTACCGTCACGTCCTGAACGCCGCCGGACTGCCGCGGGGGGCGGACGTTCTGGAAGTGGGCTGCGGCCTCGGCATGGGTTGCGTGGTGGCGCTGCGGGAGTACGGCTGCACCACGGTCACCGGCATGGACATCCATCCGGAGCAGGTGCGGCGGGCGCGCGGCGCGCATGCCGATCTGCTCCGGGAGGAGCCGGCACGGCTGCGGTTCGTCCAGGGCGCCGCGGAGAGCATGCCGTTGGAGGACGGCGGGTTCGACGCCGTCATCAGCGTGGAGGCCGCCCAGCACTTCCCCGATCTCGGCGCCTTCGCAACGGAGACGTGGAGGGTGCTGCGGCCGGGTGGCCGGGCGGCCGTCACCAGCTTCTTCACCGTGGACGACGCGCCCGGCCGGCCCGAGGAACTCGCGCAACTGCTGGACACGTACGCCGGCGGCCTGGACATCGCCCGGCCGGTCCGGGCATTCGCTGACGCGCTCACGGAGGCCGGGTTCGCCCATGTGCGGGTCGAGTCGATCGGGCCGCATGTCTGGCCGGGGTGGGACCGGTGGCTCAGCCGGTGGTGGGCGCCCGGGACCTGGCCGCGGAACTTTCTGCGCGCCTACGAGCAACGGATCCTCGACTACTACGTCGTCACGGCGGCCCGCCCCGGGACGCCGGCGGACACCTGAACACCCACCCGCCCGACTGATCGTGTCCTGCGTGGTGCGGCCGACGCCTGACAGCCTCCGGCAGAGCCGGATCGAGGGGCCCGGGTCTTCTGCGGTGGCTGGGGTCACCCCGCTCTTCTAGGGTCGGGACATGGCGCGCGCCTTGAGGGCATGGCCGGCCGCGGCCGGCCTGTTCGCACTCGTGGCCTTCCTCCCCGGGGTGACCGAAGGCGAGGGGCCGACCTGGCCGGCGGTCGTCGCGGCGGCCGTCGGCTGCGGGGCGCTGCCCCTCTGCCGCCGGTTCCCCGTGATCGTCTTCGTGGTCGCGACGGTCGGCACGCTCGCCTCCCTGTACGTCACCAAGCTGGTGTTCCCGGCCGGCGCACCCCTGCTGGTCGCCCTGTACGCGGTCGGTGCGCGCCGGTCCCTCCGGGTCACGGCCGCGTGCACGCTGGTGGCGGTGGCGGCGGTGTTCACCCAGGTACAGATGGTGCGGCACATCCCCGGCTTCACCCTGCGCAACGGCACCCAACTGGGCTGGTTCGTCGCCGCCGCGGCGATCGGTGTGGCGGTACAGAGCCAGCGCAGGTTCCGGGAGATGGCGGAGGAGAGGACCCGTAAGGCCGAGCAGTCGCGCGAGGCCGAGGCGCGACGCCGGGTCGACGAGGAACGCCTGCGGATCGCCCAAGAGCTCCATGACGTGATCGGCCACAGCATCGCGGTGATCAACGTGCAGGCCGGGGTCGCCGCCCACCTGGTGCACAAGGACCCGGCCACCGCCCAGAAGTCCCTGGAGCTGATCCGCACCACCAGCGGCACGGCTCTCGAGGAGATCCGCACCACGCTCGGGCTGCTCCGAGCCGCCGAGCACGAAGAGCCGCCGCGCGGCCCGGTGCCGGGGCTCGGTGAGGTCCCGGACCTGATCGACCGGGCGCGGGCCGCCGGGCTCACCATCGAGCACGTCCGGCACGGCGAGGTCAGACCCCTGCCGGCGGTCGTGGGGACGACCGTGTACCGCCTGGTGCAGGAGACCCTGACCAACGCGCTCAAGCACTCCGGGGCCGGCACCGGCGTGCTGGTCTCCATGGACTTCCTGGACCACGAGCTACGGGTGGCCGTGGAGGACGACGGCCGGGGTGGCGGTGGTCCCGGCGGAGGCGGCGGCCTGGGCCTGCGGGGCATGCGCGAGCGGGTCGAGGCGGCCGGCGGGACCCTGTATGTGGACCGGTTGTCGCCCGGCTTCCGGGTGACCGCGCGCATTCCCACGGAGGCGTCATGACGGTGCGGGTGCTGCTGGCGGACGACCAGGCTCTGATCCGCGGCGGTCTGCGGGCCCTGATCGAATCGGAGCCGGGCCTCGACGTCGCCGGCGAGGCGGCCGACGGCGGCCAGGCCGTGGACCAGGCGCGTGCGCTGCTGCCCGATGTGGTGTTGATGGACATCCGCATGCCCGGCATGGACGGGCTGGAGGCCACCCGGGAGATCTGCGCGGATCCGGCGCTCACCGGGGTCAAGGTCGTGGTCCTGACCACCTTCGGGCAGGACGAGTACGTGCTCACCGCCCTGAAGGCGGGCGCGAGCGGCTTCATGATGAAGGACACGGCGCCCGAGGAACTGCTCTCGGCCATCCGGACCGTCGCCGCCGGAGACAGCCTGCTGCTGCCGCAGCGCACCCGTCACCTCGTCGAGAAGTTCGTCCCCCGTGAATCCGCCGCCCAGGACGAGGCCGTGCCGCCGGAACCCGTCGGGCTCGACCCGCTCAGCCCCCGCGAGCGGGAGGTCCTCGCCCTCGTCGGCCGCGGCCACTCCAACGACGAGATCGCCGCCCTGCTGCACGTGTCGCCGCTGACCGCGAAGACGCACGTCAGCCGCGTCATGACCAAGCTCACCGCCCGCGACCGCGCCCAGCTCGTCGTCATCGCGTACGAGAGCGGCCTGCTGCGGCCCGGCCGCGAGGGGTGACCGGGCCGCGGCAGGCCGCACCGTTCACGCCGGCCCGGTTCCCCTGCGGCGCCGGGGCAGGATCTTCATCAGCGCCAGCCCGGCGAACAGCAGCGTCGACGCGGCGACCGTCCAGGCCAGAGCGGTGAGACCGCTCGTGGCGAGCGCACCGGTGAATCCGGCTCCCGAGACCCCGGCAGCACTTGTGTACATCGATGACCCTCTCTCTTTGCGTGGGGGAGACAGGGACCACCGTGCCCCGTGGTCCGCCCGCGCCGCGTCCGCTCCGGGATGACAAACCGGCGTACTCCCCCGGCGGTATGCCCCGCTCCGGTTGTCTTCCGTGGCCGGACGTGCGGACACCCCCGCGGCGCGCACGGTGGTGGTCCCCCTCCACGCGACTGCCGGAAGGACCTGCTCGTGGAACTGATCGCGCTCATTCCCGCCCACAACGAGGCGGCGGGGATCACCGCCACGCTCGACTCGCTGCGGGCCCAGCGCCGGGTACCCGACCGTGTCGTGGTCATCAGTGACAACAGCACCGACGACACGGTCGCCGTCGCCGAGGCCGCGGGCGCGGAGGTGTGGGAGACCCGGCACAACCGGGCCCGCAAGGCCGGCGCGCTGAACCAGGCGCTCGCCCGTCTGCTCCCCGAACCGGGTGACGACGCCGCGGTTCTGGTCATGGACGCCGACTCGGTGATCGACAGGGAGTTCCTCGCGACGGCGGAGCGTCTCCTGACCGCCTCCGACCGGCTCGGTGCGGTGGGCGGAGTGTTCTACGGGGCGCCGGGCGCGGGTGTCCTGGGCCAGTTCCAGCGCAACGAGTACACCCGCTACGGGCGCGAGATAGCCCGCCGGGACGGCAGGGTGATGGTCCTGACGGGTACGGCCTCGGTCATCAAGGCGCGGGCGCTGCGGGAGGTCGCGGACGCGCGGGGGGACCTCCTGCCCGGCACCCGGGGTCACGTCTACGACACTCTGGCCCTCACCGAGGACAACGAACTCACCCTCGCGCTGAAAACGCTGCGCTGGGACCTCGTCTCGCCGCCCGAGTGCCGGGTGGTCACGGAGATCATGCCGAGCTGGAAGGACCTGTGGCACCAGCGACTGCGCTGGCAGCGCGGCGCACTGGAGAACCTGCGCCACTACGGCCTCACCTCGGTCACCTGGCGCTACTGGGGCCAGCAGGCGGGCATCGGCGCCGGCACCGTCGCCTTCTTCCTCTACCTGCTCCTGGTGCTGATCACCGCCGTCACGAACACATGGGGCTGGCATCCGCTGTGGCTCGCGGTCGGCGGCCTCTTCCTGGTGGAACGCCTGCTCACGGTGTGGCGCGCCGGCGGCCCGGCCCGCCTGCTCGCCCTGCCGCTGATCCCGGAGCTTCTCTACGACGCCTTCATCCAGGCGATCTTCGTCCGCTCCCTCCTGGACATCCTCCGCGGCCGCACGGCCCGCTGGCACCACGTGGGCCAGCAGGCGGCGACCTGACGTCCGGCCGGTCCCCTACGGGATCACGGCGTGTCCAGGAGCCCGGCGAAGACCATCCCCGCGAGGACGACCGTCGCCGGCGCGGCGAGTGCGAAACCCACCCGGCGCGCCGAGTGCCGGACCCGCCGGGGCAGGGCCCAGGCGGTGACCAGCAGGCCGAGGGCCACCAGAAGCCCTGTCACGACGACCGGAAACGCCACGGCGAAACTCGCGTCGAACCGGTCCGCCTCGGCGCCGTTGCAGGAGTCGCAGGCCATCGGGGACAGCCCGGCGAAGAAGAGCGTCAGAAGGCCCAGGGGCACGGTCACCAGAGTGGAGACGAGCGGGGCGATCCAGGCCCCGGTGGCGCGTGCGTCGGGATCGTTCGAGGTCATGGGGCCAGCCAACCGCGCGGCGGGTACGGGCACATGAGTGTCCGTACTCAAATCGATCCTCGTCTCGCTCGCCGTCGGTGGTGTGGCGCGGTGGGTGGTGCAGACGTGGCTGGGTGAGTGAGGCGGACGGCCCGGCGCCTCTCGGGTGCCGGGCCGTCGGTGGGGCGGTACGGCTCAGTACGTCAGGATGCCCGGGTCCGTCACGCCCGGGGTGCCCGTTTCGACGTGGCCCGCGAGGCGGCGGAGGTAGTCCGGCGAGGACGGGGTGGTGAGGGTGAGGTCGTACCAGCGGGCGGAGGCGGTCAGGGGGACGGTGTGGGTGACCGTCGCGCCCTGGGGGAGGGAGAGGGTGGTCGGGGTGCCCCCGTAGGCGTTGGTGAGGGTCACGGTCGTGGCGGGGCCCGGGTTGGTGAAGGTGAGGGTCAGGTTGCCGGTGGTGGCGTCGTGGCGGGCCCGGACCTCGGGGACGGGGGTCTTGCCGGGGGAGCGGAAGCGGCGGAGGAAGCCGTTGGGGCCGTGGACCGTGAGGTCGGTGAGGCCCTTGGAGTACTTGGTGTTCCAGGTGTCCGAGAGGGACTTGCCGGCGTCGGTCGTGTACGTCCACGGCGCGTCCGTGCGGTTCGCCGAGGTCACGTAGAACTGGGCGCCCGCCGCCGGGCCGCCGCTGAAGGTGAGGCGGTAGGTGCCCGCCGTCACGTCCGCCGCGCCGTCGACGTGCGGCGCGTACTTCAGCGGGCGGGTCGGCTTGCTGCCGCGTTCCTGCCGGGGCATCGTGCCGACGGCCGGAGCCGTGGCCAGGAAGTCGGGGTGGCGTTCGCGGTCCGGCGGGTAGTAGCCGTCGGTCGGGGGCAGCGGGGCGGCCTGGGTGTCCGTACGCGTGAAGTCGAAGGCGGAGGTCAGGTCGCCGCACACGGCCCGGCGCCACGGGGAGATCTGCGGCTCGCGGACGCCGAAGCGGCGCTCCATGAAGCGGATGATCGACGTGTGGTCGAAGGTCTCCGAGCAGGTGTAGCCGCCCTTCGACCAGGGCGAGACGACGAGCATGGGGACGCGCGGGCCGAGCCCGTACGGGCCGGCCACGTAACCCGTCTTCCCGGGGAAGTAGTCCAGCGCGGTGGGGACGGTCGACAGGCCCTGCGCCGCGGAGGCCGGGACGTACGGCGGGACCACGTGGTCGAAGAAGCCGTCGTTCTCGTCGTACGTGATGAACAGGGCGGTACGGGCCCACACGTCCGGGTTCGAGGTCAGCGCGTCCAGGACCTGCGCGATGTACCAGGCGCCGTAGTTCGAGGGCCAGTTGGAGTGCTCCGTGAAAGCCTCGGGCGCCGCGATCCAGGAGATCTGGGGGAGGGTGCCCGCCTGGACGTCGGCGCGGAGCTTGTCGAAGAAGCCCTCGCCCGCCTTGGCGTTCGTGCCCGTGCGCGCCTTGTCGTAGAGCGGGTTGCCGGGCTGGGCGTTGCGGTAGGTGTTGAAGTACAGCAGCGAGTTGTCGCCGTAGTTGCCGCGGTAGGCGTCGTTGATCCAGCCCCAGTGGCCGGCGGCGTCCAGGCCGTCGCCTATGTCCTGGTAGACCTTCCAGGAGATGCCGGCCGCCTCCAGGCGCTCGGGGTAGGTGGTCCAGCCGTAGCCCGCCTCGGCGTTGTTGAGGACGGGGCCGCCGCCGGTGCCGTCGTTGCCGGTGTGGCCGGTCCACATGTAGTAGCGGTTGGGGTCGGTCGAGCCGATGAACGAGCAGTGGTACGCGTCGCAGATCGTGAAGGCGTCGGCGAGCGCGTAGTGGAAGGGGATGTCCTCGCGGGTCAGGTAGGCCATGGTGGCCTTGGTCTTGGCCGGCACCCACTGGTCGTAGCGGCCCTTGTTGAAGGCCCGCTGGCCGCCCGCCCAGTCGTGGTTGAGGCCCTGGAGGAACTCCATGCCGAGGTCGTCGCTCGGCGGCCGGAAGGGCAGGGTCTCGGTCCTGCCGTCGGACTGGTGCCAGACCGGCTTGCCGCTGGGGAGCGTGACCGGGCGCGGGTCGCCGAAGCCCCGTACGCCCTTCATCGCACCGAAATAGTGGTCGAAGGAACGATTCTCCTGCATCAGGACGACGATGTGCTCGATGTCCTGGATCGTGCCCGTGGTGCCCTGCGCCGGGATGGCGGCGGCGCGGGCGATGCTGTCGGACAGCATCGTGAAGGCGGCGGTGCCGCCCGCCAGTTGAAGGAAGCGGCGGCGGTTGAGTTCGGCCATGGGGGAGTGGTCCTCCGGGCGTGAGTACGGACGGGGGTGCGGGTGCGGTGCGCGTGCTGTGCGGTGCGGTGCGGTGCGGTGCGCGTGCTGTGCCGTGCGGCAGCCGTGCGACCGGCCGGCGAGCGCCCCAAGGAGAGCGCCTGTGAACCACCGCCCGGCGGCCGTCCCATGACTTCCCGTCGTACGCCAGACGAATCCCCCGTGCCCGAACGTGAAAACTCACAAGCGAACGCCCCCGGTGGTTGAACTCCACCGGGGGCGTGCACGGATGAACAGAAAACTACTCGACGACGAGCTCGACCTTGATGTTGCCGCGGGTCGCCTTCGAGTACGGGCAGAAGGCGTGGGTCTTCTCCAGGAGCGCGGCGCCCGCCTCGCCCTGGAGGTGGTCGGGGAACTCGGCGCGCATGACGACCGCGAGGCCGAAGCCGCCGTCGGCCGGGTCCTTGCCGATGGAGACCTCGGCGGTGATGGACGCGTCCGAGATGTCGATCTTCTCCTGGCGGGCCACCACGCCCATGGCGCTGGCGAAACAGGCGGCGTAGCCGGCGGCGAAGAGCTGCTCGGGGTTGGTGCCCTGGCCGTTGCCGCCGAGGGCCGCGGGGTGGGCGAGGGGCAGGTCGATGTGGCCGTCGGAGCTGACGGCGCGGCCCTCGCGGCCGTTGGCGGTGGCGACGGCGGTGTAGATCGCGTCCATGGGTTCTTCCGTTCCTGTCCGTGGTCCGTGCGGGAGGTGCTGCCCTTCATTTGTAGCGCGCCATTGAATTGTGCACAACTTAATCGCTTGTGACGGTCGTCTCCCGTACCCTGGACCCATGGACGAGGACTTCCTCCGGCTCGACAACCAGATCTGCTTCTCGCTGCACGCCGCCGCCCGCGCCTTCAACGGTGTGTACCGCGACGCGCTCAAGGAGCTCGGCCTCACCTACCCCCAGTACCTGGTGATGCTGGTCCTCTGGGAGCACGGCGAGCTGCCCGTGAAGGGCATCGGGGAGCGGCTGCGGCTCGACTCCGGCACCCTGTCGCCGCTGCTCAAGCGGCTGGAGGCGGCCGGTCACGTCGAGCGGCGGCGCAGTGCCGAGGACGAGCGGTCCGTCACCGTACGCGTCACCGCCGAGGGTGCCGCCCTGCGCGAGAAGGCCCTCGGCGTGCCCCGGCGGATCGCCGCCGCGTCCGGCCTGTCCGTGGACGAGATGCGCGCCCTGCGCGACCGGCTCGACGGCCTCGCCGCCCGGCTCGACACCGCCGACCCCGGCGCCCTGGACTGCCGCTGACGCCGGGCGGTCACCCGCGCCCGGGCCCTCACCCGAGCCCGGGCCGTCACCCGAGGGGCGCCCACGACTCGCGCCCACCCCCGGCCCCCGGCCCGCCTCTCCCCACCCCCCCCACCATGATCGAAAGTGGCCGGAACGCACCCCTCCTCGTGCCCCCTCCTCGTGCCCCGGCCACCCTCCGCCGTACCCCGCCCTACCGGGCGACCAGCGCCTCCAGGGCCGGGACCGTCTCCGCCGGGGACGGCAGGGCGGCGTTCTCCGCCCGCAGCCGGGCGGCCGCCTCGCCGAGGGACCGGTCGGTGAGGAGGCGGGTCAGCAGCGCGGTGTCGACGTCCTCGGCGGTGGAGCGCAGGGCGGCGCCGGTCGCCGTGAGGGCGTCGGCGTTGATGAAGTGGTCGGCACCCTGGGGAAGCAGCAACTGGGGCAGGCCGGCCTGGAGCGCGGTGAGCATCGTGCCCGAACCGCCGTGGTGGATCAGCGCGTCGGAGGCGGTCAGCAGCTCGGCGAGCGGGACCCAGGGCAGCGGGCGGACGTTGTCCGGAAGCGTGCCCAGCGGGGCGAGGTCGGCGTCGCCGACGGCGAGCAGGAAGTCGGCGTCCACCGACGCGGCGGCCTCCATCAGGCGGACGATGGCGTTGACGCCGTCCACTTCCGTGAGCACGGTGCCCAGGGTGACGACGACCCGGGGCCGGGCGCCGCGCCGGAGCAGCGCGGCGGGCACGGTGCCGCCGCCGTTGTACGGGAGGTAGCGCATCCGCAGGCTGCCCCGGTCGCCGCCGAGCGAGGCCGGGATGATGTCGAGCGCGGTGGCGTCGGCGGGACCCGGCACGCCGTGGGCCTCGTACACGTCGGTGAAGTGACCGGCGAGCCGGCGGACCATCTCGAGGCCCGAGGTGACACCGAAGTTCTGGATCACCGAAGGGATCTTGAGCTTGGCCGCGACCAGCGGGGCGGACGCCTGGAAGGAGTCGTGGACCAGCAGGTCGGCGCCCCAGTTGTCGGCCGTCTCCAGCAGGTCGTCGACCGTCGGGCGCGAGACGAGCGAGAAGGCGTGGGCCGCCCGGTCGAGGATCTGGTCCGAGGTCAGCTCGGGGGCGACATAGCGCGCCTCCTCGCCCGTGGCCTGCCGGAACACCTCCCGGATGTCACGGCCGTCGCCGATCTCGACGAGCGGGAAGCCGGCCTCGCGGAGCCGGTCCAGCGGCCGCGAGCTCGCGAACAGCACCTCGTGGCCCGCGGCGCGCAGCGCCTGCGCCGTCGGGATCATCGGGAAGAGGTGGCCGGCCGCGGCCGGTCCGGTGAAGAGTACGCGCACGGTGTCTCCTTGCCATGGTCTGCCGGGCGAGGACGAGCCGTGCCGGATCGTCCCGCTGCCCGGCGAACCCGCGCGAGGCCGCCGCGTGTTCCACGGGGGATCGATAATCGGACGCACGAGCATCGATTTTGTAAGGAGCCACACCGCATCGCGCTCCTATACTCGACTCCATGCCCGACATCACCCTCCGGCGCGCCACCGCCGACGACTCCAAGCGGCTCACCCGGCTCGTGCGGACCTCCTCCGCCTACGCCGGCGCGTACGCCCCCATGGTCGCCGGCTACCAGGTGGGCGGCTCGTACATCGAGCACCACCCCGTCTACGTCGCCGTGGGTGCCGACGGGCGGGTCCTCGGCTTCTACGCCCTCCTCCTCGACGAGGCCGAGCTCGACCTCGCCTTCGTCGCCGACGAGGCCCAGGGCCTGGGCATCGGCCGGATGCTCGTCGAGCACATGATCGGCCAGGGGCGCGCCGCCGGGCTGGAGTCCATACGCGTCGTCGCCCATCCCCCCGCCGAGGAGTTCTACCTGCGCACCGGCGCCCGCCGCACCGGCACCGTCCGGCCCACCGGACGGATCCACTGGGAGCGCCCCGAGCTCCACTACGACCTCACCGCCACAACCGGCGGCACCACCACAACCGCCGACACCGCCACCACGGCCGGCGCCGCGTGAGCGCCACCGCCACCCCGGAGCACCAGCGCGAGAGCGGCGGCCGGAAGGTCTTCGCCGACCTCACCCCGCTCCGCACCTCGGCCGACTACCGGCGCCTCTGGTTCGGCAACACCGTCACCTGGGTCGGCCAGGGCATGACCACCCTCGCCATCTCCCTCCAGGTCTATGACATCACCCGCTCGCCGTTCTCCGTCGGCCTCGTCGGGCTCTTCACCCTCGTCCCGCTCGTCGTCTTCGGCCTCTACGGTGGTGCCATCGCCGACACCGTCGACCGCCGCAAGCTCGGCCTGGTCAGCGCCACCGGCCTGGCCGTGCTCTCCGCCGCGCTCGCCACCGCCGCGCTCGTCGGCTTCCACCGGGTCTGGTTCCTCTACGGGATCGTCTCCCTCCAGGCGGTCTGCGCCGCGCTCAACGCGCCCGCCCGCAGCGCGATGATCCCCCGGCTGCTGCCCGCCGAGCAGTTGCACGCCGCCAACGCGCTCAACTCGATGACCACGACCTTCGGCACCCTGGTCGGCCCCAGCCTCGGCGGCCTCATCGTCGGCCTGGCCGGCTACCAGACCGCGTACCTCATCGACGCCGTCGCCTTCTCGGCCTCCCTCTACGCGATGTGGCGCCTGCCGTCGATGCTGCCCGACCGCACCGGCACCAAGCGCGCCTCCGTCCTCGACGGACTGCGCTTCCTCGCCACCCGCCCCAACCTGCGCATGACGTTCTTCTCCGACTTCTGCGCGATGATCCTCGCCCACCCCCGGGCGCTCTTCCCGGCCGTCGCCGTCCTCTGGTACGGCGGCGACGCCCGCACCACCGGACTCCTCGTGGCCGCACCGCCGTTCGGCGCGCTGCTCGGCGGCGTGCTCTCCGGCTGGCAGGGCCGGATCCGCCACCACGGGCAGGCGATCCTCCTCGCCGTCGCCTGCTGGGGCACCGCGATCGCCGTCTTCGGCCTCACGCGCAACCTCTGGCTCGGGCTGCTGCTGCTCGCGGTCGCCGGCTACTCCGACACCGTCTCGATGATCTTCCGGAACACGATGATGCAGGTCGCGGCCCCGGACGAGATGCGCGGCCGGCTCCAAGGCGTCTTCATCGTGGTCGTCGCGGGCGGACCCCGGCTCGGCGACTTCCTGGCCGGCTCGGTCGCCGACCTCACCTCCCCGACGGTGGCCATCACCGGCGGCGGACTCGCCTGCGTCCTCGCGATCGGTCTGCTCGCCCTCTACGGCAAGGGCTTCCGGCGGTACGACGCCCGCAACCCCACCGCCTGAGCGCAACCCCACCGCCTGAGCGCAACCCCACCGCCTGAGCGCGACGCCAACGACACCCGGGCGATCGGGTCACGCCGAAGGTCATCCGGGCGGTGGGCGTGAAGGCGTGATGCGCCGCCCATACGGGTCATCCAGCGGCCCGGTCACCGCGCGCGCACTTGCCGCCGTCCTGTGCCGGAGTCAGGCTCCGACATGAGCAACCCCGCTCGTCAGGAGGTTTTCATGCGTAAGCTCATCGCCACTGTCACCCTGGCCGCAGCCGCCGTTCTCGCCGGCTCCGGATCGGCCCTCGCCCACAGCGGCGGCGGCGAGTTCTTCGCCGAGGGACCCGACGTCGTCGTCGTGGACCACACGGTCGTGGTCTGCGGCGACTTCAGCATCTGCCAGGGCGACGGCGCCTGAGCCTTTCCCGTCGCGACGGCCGGAAGCCCCCTCACTCCGAGGGGGCTTCCCGCTGCCCGCTCCCGGTCCGCGTCCGGCTCCCGCTCCCGCTCCCACTCCCGGTCCCGCTCCCTGGCCGGGAGTCCCTCCGCCCGTCTCCTCCGACGATGCCCCGCACGACGCCGAGCTCCAGCAGGTCCTCGGGGCGCAGCCGCAACTGGTCGGCGGTGTCCGGGACCCGGTCCGGCGGGCGCTTGAGGATGGCGGCGGCGAGCTCGGGGGCGATGACCGAGAAGTAGCCGTCCGGCGTGGCCCAGGTGCGGTCCGGCGCGGCCAGCGCGAGCGCGCCGCCGGAGCCGCCCTCTCCGACGAGGAGCGAGGTGACCGGCGTGCGGGCCTCGGCGATCGCCGTGAACGCCTCCGCGATGGCCGGGCCTGCGCCGGCCCGCTCGGCCTCGGCGTCGTTGGCGGCGCCCGGCGTGTCGATCAGGGTGAGCACCGGCACCCCCAGCCGGTCCGCGAGCCGCACCAGCCGGGCCGCGGTCCGGAAACCCGCGGGCCGGGTGGCCCCGCCGCCCTGCGCCGCGTACGCCACGACCCTGCCCTCGTGGATGCCGAAACCGCACTCCACGCCCGGGTCGACGCCGCCGGCCCGGTCGCCGCGGATGGCCGCCCGCACCTCGAAGTAGGCGTCCAGATACGCGCCCGCGCGGGGCCGCCCGGCGGCCCGGGCCCGGCGGACGGCGTCCCAGCCGGTGCCGGCCGGGGCGAGCTCACCGAGGGCGTACGGCGGAGGCGCGGGCGGTGGGGGAGTGGACGGTCGGGGAGCGGACCCCGGGCCGCCGGTGGGTGCGGCCGCCGGGGCCGGGGCGAGCAGCCTCAGCCACAGCGCCAGTGTCTCCCGGAGGCGGTCGGGCGGGACGATCGCGTCCACGTGGCCGTGGGCGAGCTGTTCCTCCGCCGTGTACGCGGAGGGGTCGGCGTCCCGCGGCCGGACCCGGGAGCCCGCGAAGGCGACCTGGGCGCCGGGCAGGGCCAGGACGACGTCCGCGCCCGCGCCGACGGTGGCCCAGCCGCCTCCGGTGGTCGGGTCGCGCAGCACGGCGACGTGCGGAAGGCCCGCGGCCCGGAGGCGGACGGTCTCGGCGGCGACGCGCTGGAGCTGGGTGAGGGCGATCATGCCCTCCTGCATGCGGCTGCCGCCCGTCGCGACGAGCGAGACCAGCGGGAGGCGCCGCTCGACGGCCGTACGGTACGCGGCGACGAGCCGGTCACCGGCCGCCCGGCCCAGCGAGCCGCCGAGGAAGCCGAACTCGAAGGCCACCAGGACGCAGGGCCGTCCGCCGATCGTGGCCGTGCCGTGGAGCACCGACTCGTCCTCGCCGGTCCGCTCGGCGGCGCGGGCCCGGGAGTCGCCGTAACCGGCCCAGCCGATCGGCCCGTCCCCGGCGGCCGGAAGCCCCGCGCCCGATTCCCGTACGCCCGGTTCGTACCCGGCCGGTGCACTCTCGGCCTGTTCGTGCCCGCCCGGTTCACGTACACCCGGTGCACTCTCGGCCCGTTCACCTACGCCCGCCGGCTCGCCCATCGCGTAGGCCGCGCCCATCGCGCCCGCCCCGCCTCCCCCCGGGGCGAAGTCGTCCGTCACCAGCGCGATCGCCTCGCGGGCGGAGAGGCGGTCAGCCATGGAGGGCCTTCTTCAGGATCTTGCCCATGTCGTTGCGGGGCAGCGCCTCCAGGTAGCGGACCTCGCGCGGCCGCTTGTGCGGGGCGAGGAGGGCGGTGACGTGGTCGGCGAGCGCCGCGGGCGCGGGCGGGGCGGCCGGGTCGGCCGGGACCACCCACGCCACGATCCGCTCGCCCAGGTCCGGGTCCGGCTCGCCCGTCACCGCCGCCTCCCGGACGCCGGGATGGTCGAGGAGCGCGTTCTCTATCTCGCCCGCGCCTATCTTGTAGCCGCCGCTCTTGATCAGGTCCGTCGCCTTGCGGCCGACGATCCGCACCGAGCCGTCGGGCTCCCGCACGGCCATGTCCCCGGTGCGGAACCAGCCGTCGTCGGTGAAGGCCGCCGCCGTCGCGTCGGGGCGGTTGAGGTAGGCGGTGAAGAGGTTCGTCCCCTTCACCTGGATCTCGCCGACCGTCTCGCCGTCGTACGCCTCCGTGCCGAGCACGCCGCCGTCCTCGTCCACCAGCCGCAGCTCGACGCCCGGCAGCGGCGGCCCCACCGAGCCGGGACGCGGGCCCGCGCCGGGACGGACGGACGTGTTCATCAAGGTCTCGGTCATCCCGTACCGCTCGATCACCGTCCGCCCGGTCGCCGCCGTGATCCGCTCGTGGTCGTGCACCGGCAGGGCCGCGCTCCCCGAGACCAGCAGCCGCGCGCCCGCCAGCGCCCGGACGAGCGCCGGGTCGTGGGGCAGCGCCTCCGCGAGCCGGTGGTACATCGTCGGCACCCCGAAGAGCACGGTCCCGCCGCCCTCCCCGAGCTCCTTCGCCACGCCCTCCGCCGAGAACGCGCCCAGGTGCCGCACCTTGCCGCCGCGCCGCAGCGGGCCGAGGACGCCGAGGACGAGACCGTGCACGTGGAACAGCGGGAGCCCGTGCACGAGGACGTCCTCGGCCGTCCACGCCCAGGCGTCGGCGAGGGCGTCCAGGGAGGCGGCGATCGCGCGCCGGGAGAGGACGACTCCCTTGGGCGGGCCGGTGGTGCCGGAGGTGTAGACGATCAGCGCGGCCGCCTCGGCGTCCGCCGGTTCCCGGGCGGGCGGGCCGGACGCGCGGACGTCCACGTCGGTCCTGGGCAGTCCGGCGAGCCCGCCCGGCAGTTCGTCCCCGGCGCCCGCGAGGACCGCGCCCGGCGCGCTGTCGGCGACGATGTGCGCCAGCTCGCGCTCGCCGATCCGCGGGTTGAGCGGTACGGCCGGCACGCCGGCGAGCAGCGCGGCCACCACCGCGACCGCCGTCTCCGCCGTGGGCGTGGCCCACACGGCGACGCGGCCCGCGCCCCCGATCCGTACCGCCAGGGCTCCGGCGGCCCGGGCCAGTTCGCCGTACGTCAGTGTGTCGGCGCCGAAACGCAGGGCCGGCCGGTCCGAACCGGCCGCCAGGGCCGGGAAGAGGGCGCTCATGGGGGCATTCTGCCCAGCCGTCAGGGCCGGCGCGCTGCGACCTTGGTCACCTCGGGCGCGGGAGCGCCGCCGCCCTCGGGCCGAACGGTCCGCATCCGCCCGTACGCGTAGACGCAGCCGGCCAGCGCCAGGTCGGACAGCAGCATGAAGCCGATCGAGTAGGAGTCCTTGGCGCTGTAGATCGCGCCCATGACCAGCGGCGGCACGAAGCCGCCGAGGCCGCCCATGGCGCCGACGATGCCGGTCACCGAGCCGACCTGCGGCTGCGGGGTCACCTGGGAGACGAGCGCGAAGACGGAGCCGCTCGCGGTGCCGAGGCCCGCGGCCATGACCAGCAGGGCGAGGGTGCCGCCCGGGTTCAGCGGCGGGTCGAACGCCTGGACGACGGCGAGGAGGGCGACGACGCCGAGCGCGACGGCCGTCACCACGGCCGGATGGATCCGGTCCGAGAGCCAGCCGCCGAGCGGCCGGAAGACGACGGTCACGAGCGCGAACCCGGCGGCCTTGGTGCCCGCGTCCGTCGGGTCGAGCGCGTACCAGGTCTTCAGATACGTCGGCAGATAGACGCCGAAGGCGACGATGCCGCCGAAACCGATCGCGTACAGCGCCGACAGCTCCCAGGTGACCCGCAGCCGGCCCGCGCGGCCGAGGCGGCTCGCGAGGGAGGCGGACGGGACGGTCCGGCCGGGGTGGTCGGTGATGAGGACGGCACCGAGCACCGCGAAGGCGGCGAGGGCGACGGCGACCACGACGAACGGCAGGTTCTCGCCGTGCCGGGCGATGCGCGGGGTGAAATAGCCGGAGAGCGCCACGCCGCCCATGCCCATGCCGAACACACCCAGCGCGAAGCCCCGTTTGACGGGCGGGAACCAGGCGTTGACCAGCGGCACGCCGATCGCGAACGTCGTGCCGCCGAGGCCCAGGAGGAAGGCCACGACCAGCATCAGGCCGTAGGAGTCCTTGACGACGATCAGCAGCAGCACGGGCACGATCGTGAGCGCCGACACGAGCGGGAACATCACCTTGGCGCCGTACCGGTCGGTGAGGGCGCCGGCCGGGATCCGGCCGAGCGAGCCGACGAGGACGGGGATCGCGACGAGCAGCGACTGCTGGAAGGAGCTGAGGGCGAGCCGGTCCCCGTACCAGCTTCCGATCGGGGCGATCAGAGCCCAGGCCCAGAAGGTGAGCGTGAAACCGACCGTGGCCATGACGAGGTTGCGGTAGGCGGCCGCGGGGATCTTCGCCGGGTCCGCCGGGGCGGGCTGCGCTTCGGTGTCCACCCCTTCAGTCAAGATCGGGCCGCGGGGCGGGGCGCGCGGGACTACTCCGTACGAGGGCCGGCGCTTCCCGCGCGGCGGGGTTCACGGCTCCGGGGGCCAGGTGACCGTCGTCGGCGGGTCCCCGTCGTCCTCGACCCGCAGCCGCAGTCCGGTGTCGCCCGCGGTCACCTCGACCGTGACGGAGCCGACGCCGGGGCGGCGGTGGGCGGCGGCGAGGGCACCGCGGAGCGCGCCGAGCAGTCGGTCGGCGGAGGGCTCGTCGGCGAGGGTGTCGACGGCGCCGGAGAAGTGCACGGAGGGCTGGAAGCCGAGCAGGGCCGCCGCCCCGCCGGTCTCGCGCAGCACGCGGCCGCGGAAGGAGGTCGGCGCGTCGGCGGGCGGCTGCTGGAGGGCGAAGATCGTGGTGCGGACCTCCTGGATCGTCGAGTCGAGCTCGTCGACCGCACGCCCGAGCAGGGTGTCCACCTCGTGCACGGACGCCCGGCGCCGGGTCGACTCCAGCATCATCTCGGTGGCGAAGAGCCGTTGGACGACGAGGTCGTGCAGGTCACGGGCGATCCGGTCGCGGTCCTCGTAGACGGCCAGCCGCTCGCGGTCGTGCTGGGCGTCGGCGAGGACCAGGGCCAGGGCCGCCTGGGAGGCGAACTGGGAGGCGAGCAGCCGGTCCACCGCCGTGTACGGGCGGCCGCCGCGCCGCCGGGGCAGGGCGAGGGTGCCGATGAGCTTTCCGCCGCTCTGGAGCGGCAGCATCATCGAGGGTCCGAACCGGCTGCGTACGCGGGTGGTCATCCGGGGATCGGTCGCCGAGTCCTCGACGAAGACGGGCTCGCCGCCGAGCAGTTGGGTGAGGACGGGGGAGCCGGGCGCGATGGTCGTGCCGACCAGGTCGCCGGGGTCGCCGGGGGTGGAGGCGGCGACGATCTCCATGCCGCCCTCCTGGGTCGGCTGGAGCACCACACCGGCCGAGGCGTCGGCGAGCAGCCTGGCCCGTTCGGCGACGATCGTCAGGGCGTCCTGGGCGGGTTCGCCGGCGAGCAGCGCGGTGGTGACGGCGGCGGCGCCCTCGATCCAGCGCTCGCGCTGCCGGGCGGTCTCGTACAGCCGGGCGTTGCCGATGGCGATGCCGGCCTGGGAGGCGAGGACGCGCAGCAGGGCCAGGTCCTCGTCGGTGAAGGGGCCGGTGCGCTTGTCGGTGAGGCAGAGGTTGCCGAACACCTCGGTGTGGACGCGGATGGGCACGCCGAGGAAGGAGCGCATCTCCGGATGGCCCTCGGGCACGCCGGAGGAGCGGGGGTCGGCGGTCAGGTCGTCGAGCCGCAGCGGCCGCGGGTCCCGGACGAGGACGCCGAGGAGGCCGCTGTGGCCGTCGGGGAGGCGGCCGACGCGCCGCCGTTCCTCCTCGGTCATGCCGGAGGTGTACAGGTCGGTGAGCCGGCGGCGCTCGGGGTCGACGACCCCGAGCGCCCCGTAGCGGGCATCGGTCAGGGCGGTGGCGGTCTCCACGAGGTGCTGGAGCGTGCCGCGCAGTTCGAGCTCGCTGCCGACGCCGAGGACGGCTTCGAGGAGCATCGGCAGACGGGGCGCCGCGCCGGGCACCGTCCCGGGTGCCGTGCGGGACGCGTCCGCCGCGCCGGGTGCTTCCGTCACGCCGGGCGCGTCCGCCGTGCCGCCTTCGTCCATGATCGACATGGTGTCATCGTCGTACAAAACGCCCGGACCGGGGGTCAGTCGACCTCGGACCGCTCGCTCTCCGACCGCTCGCTCTCGGACCGTTCGCTCCCCGACCGTTCGTTCCCGGACCGCTTCCTCTCCGTCAGCGGGTCGAGGACGAGCGGCTGGACGCGGCCCTCCAGCATCGCGCCGAGTCCGAGCACGGCGCACACGTCGGGCCGCTCGGCGATCTGTACGGGCATTCCGGTCGCCTCGCGCAGCATCTGGTCGAGGCCGGGCAGCAGTGCGCTGCCGCCCACCATCATGATCCCGCGGTCGGCGAGGTCGGCGACCAGGTCGGGCGGGCAGTCGCGGAGCACCTTGCCGATGCCGTCGAGGACGGCGGTGAGCGGGGTCTGGATGGCCTCGCGCACGGCGGCGGTGTCGACGGTCACCGAGCGGGCGAGGCCGGTGGCCACGTCACGGCCGTGGATCTCGGTGAAGGTCGGACCCTGGAGCGTCAGCCCGTTGCCGTGCAGCGCCACTTGGAGCGGGCGGACCGACTGGCTGGGCAGCATCAGTTCGTGCTGGTGGCGCAGGTGCTGGATGACCGCGTGGTCGATGGCGTCGCCGCCGACGGGCATGCGCTCGGCGGTGACGATGGCGCCGAGCGAGAGCACCGCGACCTGGGTGGTGGCCGCCCCACACACCAGGATCATGGTCGCGGTGGGCTGCTCGACCGGGAGCCCGCAGCCCACGGCGGCGGCGATCAGGGTGTCGACCAGTTCGACGCGGCGGGCGCCGAGGCCGACCAGGGTCTCCACGGCGGCGCGCTGGGCGAGCGGGTCGCTGTCGTGCGGGGTGCAGGCGGCGGCCCGCAGCCGGGGCTTGCGGCGCAACTGGCGGCGGAGCTTGTCGCCGAGGAGGTGACGGAGCATCCGCTGGGCCATCTCGATGTCGACGACGGTGCCGCCGGAGACCGGGCGGACCACCCGGATGTAGTCGGGGGTGCGGCCGGTCATCTTCTCGGCGAGGGCGCCGACGGCGATGAGCGCGCCGGTGCGGGTGTTCACGGCGGCGACGGACGGCTCGTCGACGACGAGTCCGGCGCCCTTGACGAAGACCCGGGTGCGGGCGGCGCCCAGGTCTACGGCGACATGGCAGCGGCGAAGCTGCTCAAGGCTGACGGTCACGGCGGTCCTCCGGAGTGCGGTGCTGGCACGGGCGAGGCGGCGCGCGGCGCGCGGTCCTCCTTCGCATCGTCCTGCGGCCCCGCCCGGGGCGCGCGCTGAGCTGAGCCGCCCGAGGGTCGGACGGGCTGACGGCCGGTCAGCTCCGGGTCAAGGCGACGCGCCGCCGCCCCCGGTGCCCGCGGCGCCGGGGGAGGACGGCCGGGCGAGCGGCGGAAGGAGGCGCTGGAGCAGACCCCAGGCGAACTCCGCGGCGCACTCGGTGCCGTCGGGGAGGGTGAAGTCGAGCCGGACGAGGGCGGGGCCGACGCCCTCGCGCGGGCGGGGGTCGCGGCTCAGGCGCCAGACCTCGTCGGCCGTGAACCGCCACGGGCGCAGGTCGGCCGGGGTGCGCAGCTCCGGGACGGCGGCGCCGGGGGCGCGGGTCAGGGAACGGGACCAGACCGCCCGGCGGGGTCCGACGAGCACGGTGAAGCGCAGGTCGGGCCAGAGCGGCACCGGCCAGGTCCACGCCTCGCCGTCGGGCAGGCCGGGCGGGCCGGTGACGGCCCGGCGGCTCTCCGGTTCGCCGAGGGCCCCGCGATAGCGGTCGAACTCGCCGGGACCGCGGCCGGCGTGCGCCCACGCCTGCCAGCGTTTGTTCGCCGCCCGCATCTCGGTGTGGGTCGCGCCCAGTTCGCGCAGGGCCTCGTCGACCAGACCGGCCTGGTGGTCGGCCATCCGGCGGAGCAGGACGAGCTGGAACTCGTACGGCCCAAAGGGGGCGGCAGGGGTCATGCGCCCATCCTGCCCGAAGGGGGAGAATCGCGACGGCACGCCGACGAACTGCGGTTTCCTCACAGGATCCTCACGTTCGCGCCTATCAGGCGTGTCCTCGGGCCGCATAGCCTGCGGGCGCCATGGATTACTGCAACCAGTGCCGACGGCATCTCAACGGCGCCCTCGCCTGCGCTGGCTGCGGGACCCCCGCCGAGGAGCTGCGGTACTTCACGCCCCAGGCTCCGGCGAGCCCCCACGCTCCTGTGCGCCCCCATGAGCTCGCGGAACCGGCCGAGAACCTGCCGCCCGTCGCGCCGGAGTTCAGCTATGAGCTCGACCCGCTCGAGCCGCCCCGGCCGGCCGAGGGGCGCGCCGCCGCGCGCCGACGCCAGAAGGGTGGCGGGAGCGGCAAGGGGGACAGGGGTGCGAGGGGCGGTCGTCGGGGGCGCTCGCGGCGCGGACGCACGATCCTGCTCGGCACGCTCGGCTTCGCGCTCGCGGCCGGTTCGATGGGCATGGCCAAGCTGGCCCTGGAGCGGCCGGGCGACGGGGCCGCCACCGCCGTGGAGCAGGAGGACGTCCCCGAGGCCACCCTCGATCCGGATCCGCCCGCGCCGTCGGAGAGCGCCGGGCCGCCGGACGGCGGCCCCGACGCCGTCGAGTCGGCCGGGCCGAGCCCGACGGGCAGCCGTCAGGCCGCGCCCGGACCTTCGCGCGGGGCGGGCTGGAGCGGCGGTACCGGCGGCTCCGGCGACGGCACGGGCACCGGTACGGGGACGGGCTCCGGTACGGGCACGGGCTCCGGGGACGGGCCGGGCGCCTCGCCCGACACGACCGCCAGTGGCCCCGCGACGCCGTCGAGCACGCCCCCGGGCACCCCGTCGGGCAGCCCCTCGGCCACCAGGAGCGGCGGCCCGGTCCCGACCACCGGCGCCCCGACGCCGAGCGCCAGCCCCACCCCCAGTCCGCAGCCGCCCTGCACCCGCTTCCTGTGGTGGTGCGTCTAGACGGCTGGACGGCTGGACGGCCTCCGGGCGGCGCTCGTCAGGCGGTCGTCTCCTCGCCCAGCATCCGCTTCAGCAGGTCGCGCAGCAGCGTGCGCTCGACCTCGGTGAGCTCGCCGAGCGGTTCGCGGGCGAAGTGCAGCGCGTCGCGCAGGCGGCGGGCGGTCTCGCGGCCCTCCTCGGTGGGCGCGGCCACCTTGACCCGGCGGTCGGCGGGGTCCGGGCGGCGCTCCACCAGGCCCCGGGACTCCAGGCGGTCGATGATGCCCGTCACGTTCGACGGCTCGCACTTCAGCTTGTCGGCGATCTTCCGCATCGGCGTGGGCTCCAGGGCCAGCAGGCCGAGGACCCGGGCCTGGGCGCCGGTGAGGGCGTGGGCGGCGGCGGCCTGCTCGTACTCCTCGTGGTAGCGGGCCACGACCGTGCCGATGAGTTCCACGACTTCCAGCGTCAGGGGGTCCGTGCGTGAGGTGGGCATGGAAGACATCCTACCCCGATACTTGACAACCTGAAATATCCAGGCGCATGGTTGTTTTAATTCATGAAGCATTTCTGTGTGAAGCAGAGAAGCACTTCCAGGAGGCTCCGCCGATGTCCGTACTCCCCGCGTCCAGCCGTGAGTGGCACCTCGTCTCCCGTCCGCACGGCTGGCCCGTGCCCGCGGACTTCGCGCTCCGTGAGGTCCCGGTCGCCGAGCCCGCCGAGGGCCGGATCCTCGTGCGCAACGTGCACTTCTCCGTCGATCCGTACATGCGCGGCCGGATGAACGACGTGAAGTCCTACATCCCGCCCTTCAAGCTCGACCACCCCATGGACGGCGGCGCCGTCGGCGAGGTCGTCGCCTCCAACGCCGAGGGCTTCGCCGTCGGCGACCACGTCCTGCACGGCCTCGGCTGGCGCGAGTACGCGGACGTGCCCGCGCAGCACGCCACCAAGGTCGACCCGGAGCTCGCCCCGCTCTCCGCCTACCTCGGCGTGCTCGGCATGCCCGGCCTCACGGCCTACGCCGGCCTCTTCGAGGTGGCCTCCTTCAAGGAGGGCGACGCCGTCTTCGTCTCCGGCGCCGCCGGCGCCGTGGGCAGCCAGGTCGGCCAGATGGCGCGGCTCAAGGGCGCCTCCCGGGTCATCGGCTCCGCCGGCTCCGACGAGAAGGTCAAGTGGCTCGTCGAGGAGCTCGGCTTCGACGCCGCCTTCAACTACAAGAACGGCCCGGTCAAGGACCAACTGCGCGAGGCCGCCCCGGACGGCGTCGACGTCTACTTCGACAACGTCGGCGGCGACCACCTCGAAGCCGCGATCTCCTCGCTCAACGTGCACGGCCGCGCCACCATCTGCGGCATGATCGCGCAGTACAACGACACCGAGCCGGTCCCGGGCCCGCGCAACATGGCCCTGATCATCGGCAAGCGGCTGCGCCTCCAGGGCATCCTCGTCGGCGACCACTACGGCATGCAGCAGCAGTTCGTCGAGGAGGTCGGCGGCTGGCTGCGCTCCGGCGAGCTGAAGTACGGCGAGACCTTCGTCGAGGGCATAGAGAACGGCGTGGACGCCTTCCTCGGCATGCTCCGCGGCGACAACACCGGAAAGATGATCGTCTCGGCGACCCGTTAGTCTTCCCTCAGCCGTCGCGATCGTGGGCGCGAGTCGCGGCGAACGGAAGAAGGAAGACAACAGCATGTCGATACAGCAGTCCGACGTCCTGTACACCGCCGTCGCCACCGCCGAGAACGGTCGCGACGGCCGGGTCGCCACCGACGACGGCCGCCTCGATGTGGTCGTCAACCCCCCGAAGGCCATGGGCGGCTCCGGCGAGGGCACCAACCCGGAGCAGCTCTTCGCCGCCGGCTACAGCGCCTGCTTCCAGGGCGCCCTGGGTGTCGTGGCCCGCAACGAGAACGCGGACATCTCCGGCTCGACGGTCACCGCCGAGGTCGGCATCGGCAAGAACGACGACGGCTTCGGCCTCATCGTGAAGATCTCGGCGACCATCCCCAACGTGGACGCCGAGACCGCCAAGGGTCTGATCGAGAAGGCCCACCAGGTCTGCCCGTACTCCAAGGCGACCCGGGGCAACATCACGGTCGAGCTCGCCGTCTGACGAGCCGGTTCGACGTACGGGCGTTCGACCCGCACACTGAAGGAGGGCCGCACCCTGACCGACCAGGGTGCGGCCCCCTCTTCGCGGGGTCAGCGGGCCAGCAGTGCCCGCCCCACCAGGGCGAACGAGCCCTTCGGGTGGGTACGGAACAGCGGCTCCGTGCCGATCAGCACCACCGGGGCGCCGGACGCCGCCCGGCCGCTCACCACCGCGGCCCGACCGGCCGCGTCCGCCGGACCGCCGCCGCCCGCCGCGGCGGGGCGCCAGTGCCCCGAGACCAGCGGCGCGCCCGGCGCGTAGGCCAGCTCCGTCCGCACCCCCGCCCCGAGCCCGGTGAACCACAGCGGTGAGTACACGAAGGTGTGCGCCGGGGCGCCCGCGGCCAGCGGCCCGCCGGTGCCCCGCACCGCCACCACCCCGTTCGCGTCCCCGTTGCCCTCGACGGCCGTCACCGGCAGCAGCCCCGCCGCCGCGTTGAACGCGGCACCGGCCGCACCCGCGCCGACCACGCCCACCCCGCTCCGGCGCAGCGCCTCGCGCGCCGCCGGGGTCAGCTCCGCCCAGTCCAGACCCTGCGACACATAGAGCACATCGGCCCCGGACGCCCCGGACGGGCCCGAGGCCCCGGACCAGTCGAAGCCCGCGTTCAGGACCTTCGCCGACACCGGCACCACCTCGAAGCCCATCTCCCGCAGCGCGAACAGCTCACCCGCCGTCGCCGAGGCCGCCACCCGGGTCCGCTCCAGCGGCGCCGCGCCCCGCTCCTTCGTGGCCCGGAACACCACCCCGTAGCGCTCCGCGAGCTCCCGGGCCACCGCCCGCGCCGCACCCGGCACGACCGCCGCCCCGTCCGCCGTACGGCGCACCGCGACCCCCCGGGCGAGGAGCGCGTTCACCGCCACCAGCTCCTTCGGGTCGTCGAGCCGCAGCAGCAGATCACCGAACGGGGCGACCGAGCCGGTCGGCGCCGCCGCGTGCACCGTGCGCACCACGGCCGGCACCGGGCCGCGCTCCACCTTCCGCACGGTCGCGCCCCAGAGCAGCCCGAGGCTCCACCCCGAGATGTCGTACATCGTGGACACGTCGGCGCTGATGTCCCGGCCCTCCGCCAGGATCACGTTCGCCAGGCCCCGCTTCGGCTGGCGCATGTCGACCACGTACGAGCCGTCCTTCGCCCGCCCGACCCGCACGTCGTTGGCGACCAGATGGTCCACGAGCCGTGCCGCCGCCACCGCCGACCGCTGAGCCCGCCCCGCCGGGATGACGTACGCGCGCGGGAAGGTGGTCGTGTACACGTCCTCCGGTCCGATGCCGGGCACCCCCGGCACCGTCTCCTCGGACACCGGCCGCTGCGGCTCGCCCGCCGCGCCCCGCCGGAAGGTCTCGATCTGGTCGGCGATCACCGCGGCCCGGTGCGTGTCGGCGTAGTCGAGCGCGGCCCGCATCACCGCGCCCGCGATGCCGACGTTGATCGCCGCCCGGCGCCGCAGCTCCGCCACCGGCAGTGTCTGGTACGCCCGGTTGTTGACCTGGAGCGGGAACTCGATCGTGTGCGCCGCGACCGCGCCCTGGAACGGCATGTACTGCGGGGTGAAGATCGGCGGCCAGTCGTCCCAGCCCTCCCGCTGGTCGCGGAAGGGGATGACCGCCGGCTCGACGCCGTCCTTCGCGGGCGTGTGGCCGAGCCCGTTGACGGCCCGCTCCATGCCGAGGGCGTTGGCGTAGGAGTGCTTCAGGAAGAGGTCGTACTCGTAGTTCTCGCCGTGCGGCGGGGTGGTCGGCTCGATCAGGGTCCCGTTGACATAGCCGTGCAGATCCAGCATCACGGCCGGCTGCTTGTCGATGGCGATCCGCCGGATCGCGCGGGACTCCGGCTGGGAGGCGGTGATGAAGTCCCGGTTGAGGTCGAAGCCGGCCGCGTTGGCGCGGGTGCCCGCGATCCGGCCGTCCGGATTGGCCGTCACATTGAGGTGGATCCGGGTCCGCGCGAGCAGACCGGCCGTCTTGCGGTCGGTGGCGGTGGCCAGCTCCTCGACGAGCCGCAGCGCCGCGTCCGTGCCCTCCCACTCGTTGCCGTGGATGTTGTTGTTGATGAACACCGGCGTCTTGTACGCGGCCTTGATCCGCGCGTCCCCGGCCGCCGCGGCCGGCGCGTTCTCGATGCGCTCGCGCATCCGCTCCTGCGCGCGGGCCTGGGCGGGGGACTCCGGCGCGGTGACCGTCACCAGATACAGCTCGCGCCCGCCGGCCGAACGCCCGACGACCTCGACGCTGACCCGGTCGCCCAGTCGCTGCAGGGCGTTGAGGCGCGGCGCGAGCGAGTGGTACGGCGCGAGGCCCAGCTTGAGCGACGCGTCGGCCGGGTTCTCGGGCGGCACGGCCAGGGCCGTCCGGCGCGGATAGCCGCCGCTCGCGGGCCGCGCGGCGGGCGAGACCACGGGGGAGGAGAGGGCCGCGGTCCGGGGCGGGAGGGGCGCGGCCGGCTCGGACCCGCCCCTCTCCCGTACGGGGTGGGGGCCGGGCCCCGGCGGCGGCGCGGCGCTCGCGGGCAGCGCGGTCAGGAGCAGCGCGCCGAGGACCGTACCGGCGGTGGCGATCGGAAGGGAACGGGGTCGTGCCATGCGTGCGAACCTCCGTGGATGATCCGATGATCATTACGGAGGGGTCTACCGTCTCAACTCGGGAACAACAAGAGGGCCTCACCCGGACCCGCGACTAGGGTGATCGTCATGCGTGATTTCGGGGCGGGTTTCGGATACCTGCTGCAAGGTCAGAAGTGGGTCGGCAGGAACGGACGGTGGTTCGGCTTCGGACTGCTGCCCGGGCTCGTCACCTTCGTGCTCTACGTCGGCGCGCTCGTCGGACTCTCCTACGGCGCCGACGACCTGACGGCCTGGGCGACACCGTTCGCCGACGACTGGGGTTCGCCCTGGCAGGGCCTGCTGCGGGGCACCCTGACCTTCCTGGTCTTCGCGCTCGGCCTGTTCCTCGCCGTGGTCACCTTCACCGCCGTGACCCTGCTGGTCGGCCAGCCCTTCTACGAGTCGCTGTCCGAGGCGGTCGACCGCGGCGAGGGCGGCGAGGTGCCCGAGTCGGGGCTTCCGCTGTGGCGCGAGCTGTGGATCTCCGCCCGCGACAGCCTCCGCGTCCTGGTGCGGGTCGTGTTCTTCGGCGTCCTGCTGTTCGCGGCCGGTTTCATTCCGGTCGTGGGCCAGACCGTCGTGCCCGTGCTCGGTTTCTGCGTCTCCGGCTTCTTCCTCACCCAGGAACTCACCTCGGTCGCGCTCCAGCGGCGCGGCGTCGAGTTCAAGGAGCGCCTCGCGATGCTGCGCGGCCGCCGGATGGCCGCCCTCGGCTTCGGCGTCCCGCTCACCCTCTCCTTCCTGATCCCCTTCGTCGCCGTCCTGCTGATGCCCGGCGCGGTCGCCGGAGCCACCCTGATGGCCCGTGAGCTCAACGGCGAGACGGCCGGGGACGCGGCGGCGGACGACGACGCGCGGGACCCGTCGAGCCCCGGCCCGGTGCGGTTCCGCAAGAACTGACGCTCAGGCGGCAACCTTTCCCCTTCCGGCGGCGAAGAAGATCAAGCCGTGCGTCCGCTACCGGGGCACCAGCACGGGCAAGGAGCCGACCGAGCTCGGCAGCGGCCCCGACGGCACCACCTGCCGCTACACGGCCGCCGACCTCTCCTACGCGTAGGCCGGGCGGGTCCGCGCCGGGCCCGTACGGGAAGCGGGGCGCACCCGCTTCCCGTACGGGCGGGTCAGCCGACGTCGGCGAGCACGAAGCCCGGCTTGTCCGGGCCCGCGTCGGCGATCCGCCCGCCGTCCGGCCCCCAGGCCCCGGCCATGCCGCCGCCCACGCCGTCCTCGTTGGGCCCGAGCACATTGCCGAGGACCACGTACAGGCCGAAGTCCCGGGCCCGCACGGGATAGACCCGCTCGAAGGAGTCGTTGTCGGCGGCCAGCACCGAACTCGCCAGATAGACGGCGCAGCCGTCGGCGGCGGCCCGCTCGGCGAGCTCGGGGAAGCGGTTGTCGTAGCAGGTGGCCAGCGCGAAGCGGAGCCCGTCGAGCGCGAACCGGCCGTCGGCGGTGCCCGGCGCGAAGACCTCCGCCTCCACCCCGTACAGATGCCGCTTGTCGTAGCGGGTGAGCAGGCCGCCGTCCGGGCCGATGACGAGGCTCGTGACGCCGGGGCGGCCCGCGGCCGTGCGGACCGGCCCGTTGACCACGGCCGCCGCTCCGGTCGCCCGGCACGCCTCCCGTACGGGATCGAGCCGGGGGTCGTCCTCGGCGAGGACCAGCTCGGGGGTGGCGCGGATCAGGCTCGGCTCGTAGCCGGTGAGGGACAGCTCCGCGAAGACCACGAGGCGGGCGCCCTCGGCGCCGGCGGCGCGGACCAGACCGGCGAGGGTGCGGACGTTGGCGTCGATGTCCCCGGCGACCGGGGCGAACTGCGTGGCGGCGACGATCATGGCCTTCATCATCGCACCCCCCGCTCCACCGACGACCGGGCCGTCTCGCGCAGCAGCCCCAGGAAGGCGGTCGCCGCCACCGTCGGCGCGGGCGGAGTCGCGGCGTGGACGCGGCGGTAGGGGACGTCGTCCGGGTGGATCGTCACCAGGGCCACGTCCGGTCGCACGGACGCGGCCGCCAGCGCCGGTACGAGGGTGACGCCGAGCCCGGCCGCGACCGCGCCCAGCTTGGCGATCCAGTCGTGCGCGACCAGGCCCGTGCGCGGGCGGAACCCGGCGGCCACGGCCGGCCGGAGCAGGGTGTCCTCCAGGCGCTCGTCGCCGACGATCCACTCCTCGTCGGCCAGGTCCGCGAGCCGCACGTCCCGCCGCTCCGCCGCCGGATGCCCGCGCTCCAGGGCCACCAGCATCGGCTCGTCCAGGAGGTGATGCAGCGTCACCCCCTCCGGCGCGGGCGCCCCCGCGGCCGGGCTGACCACGGCGAGGTCCTCCTCGCCGGCCGCGACGAGCCGCAGGTGCTTCACCGAGGGCCCCTCGACGCGGGTCACCACCACGCCCGGGTGCCGCTCCCGGAAGACGGCCTGGGCGCGCGGGACGAGCGAGGCGCCCGCGCTGGCGAAGGCCCCGAGCCGCAGCAGCCCGCCGTCCAGGGTGCGCAGGGCCTCCAGCTCCGCGCGCGCCAAGGAGAGCCGGTCCCGCACCGCCTCCGCGTGCGGCAGCAGCACCCGGCCCGCCTCGCTGAGCCGCACCCCGCGCGGCAGCCGCTCGAACAGCGCCGCGCCCGTCTCGTCCTCCAGGGCCTGGATCTGGCGGGAGACCGCGGACTGGGTGTAGCCGAGGTCCCGGGCGGCGGCGGTGAAGGAGCCCGCGCGGGCGACGGCCAGGAACACCTCGTACAAGCTCTGCGAACCATGCGGAGTGGGCATGGGCGCCATGCTAGACATTCGCTTGTCGCATGACGCGCCACTGCCTAGCGTCGACGCCATGCAGAACGAGACCACGCAGGAGCCCGGCCCGAAGCCCGCCCGGAAGTCCGCTCCGGAGACCGCCCCGAAGCCCGGCCCGAAGCCCGCCGAGAGGATCGCCTTCCTCGGACTCGGCGCCATGGGACGGCCCATGGCCCGCCGCCTCCTCGACGCCGGCCACCCGCTCACCGTCTGGAACCGCACGCCCGGCAAGGCCGACGACCTCGTCGCGGCCGGCGCCGTGCGCGCCGCGACACCCGCCGAGGCCGTCGCGGACGCCGACATCGTCCTCACCATGCTCGCCGACCCGGCCGCCGCCCTCGCCGTCGCCGACACCATGATTCCGGCGCTGCGCCCCGGCACCCACTGGATCGACACCTCGACCGTCGGCCCCGACACGGTGCGGGAGCTCGCCGGCCGGCTCCCCGAGGGCGTCACCCTCATCGACGCGCCCGTCATGGGCAGCGTCGACCGGGCCGCCACCGGCGACCTCCTCGTCTTCGCGGGCGGCGACACCACGCCCGTCGCCGCCGTCCTCGAACGGCTCGGCACCGTCACCGCCTGCGGCGGCCCGGGCACCGGCGCCGCCCTCAAGCTCGTCCTCATCAACGCCGTCATCGGAGGCGTCGCGCTCATCGGCGAGGCGCTCACCCTCGCGGACTCCCTCGGCCTGCCCCGCGACCTGGCCCTGCGCACCCTCGGCGCGGGCCCCCTCGCCGGCGCCGTCGGCCGCGCCACCGCGACCGGCGTCCACTTCCCCGTCGCCCTCGCCGCCAAGGACGTGGCCCTGGCAACCGGCGCCACCACGGCGAAGCTCCCCGTCCTGGAGGCCGTCCACGAGGCCCTCACCGCCGACCCGGCCCTGCTGGGGGAGGACCTGGCGGCCGTGGCGCGCTGAGCGGCAGGGCGGCAGGGCGGCGGGGCGGCGGGGCGGCGGGGCGCGGACGGTGCGGGTCGGCGCGGGGGCGGCGGCGCCGAACGAGTGGACTCGCCGAGGCGCGGTCGGGCGGTCTGCCGTCCGCGCCGGATCCGGTGCTGATCTGTCGCCGTCCGCGTCCCTGACCTGGAAGAGGCGCCCCCGCCATGAGACGAACCTCCCCCCGCCGCCTGCTCGCCGCGACGCTCCTCGTGGCGTCCGTCCTGGCCCCGGTGGCGGCCACCCCCGCCACTCCCGTCCACGCCGCCGCTCCCGCCACGGCCGCCGGCCCGCAGCACGGCGACGACTGCCCTCCCGGCGGCCTCGGCCCGGAGCTGACCGCCCGGCTGGACCGGACCGTCGAGGACGTCCGCAAGCAGGCCCGTGTCCCGGGACTCGTCGTCGGCCTGTGGATGCCCGGCAAGGGCTGCTACGTCCGCGCGACCGGCGTCGCCGACAAGACCACCGGCCGGCCGATGTTCGCCGACACCTACGTCCGGATCGGCAGCGAGACCAAGACCTTCACGGTCACCGCGCTGCTCCGGCTCGTCGACGAGGGCAAGGTCGGGCTCGACGACCCGATCGACGACTACATCCGCGGCGTCCCCAACGGCGACCGGATCACCCTGCGCCACCTCGCCGAGATGCGCAGCGGCCTCTTCCCGTACACCGCCGACCCCGACTTCGTCCGCGACCTGCTCAGCGACCCGAAGCGCGCCTTCAACCCGTGGGAGGTGCTCTCCTACGGCTACCGCCACCCGAACACCGCCGCGCCCGGCACGGCCTTCCAGTACTCCAACTCCAACCTGGTGCTGCTCGGCCTGGTGATCGAGAAGGTGACCGGCCGGCGCCTCGCCGACGTGCTCCACGACCACGTGATCCGCCCGGCCGGCCTGCGCCACAGCTTCCTGCCCGAGGGCGCCGAGTTCCCCGAGCCCCACGCGCGCGGCTACACCGACCAGACCCTGAGCGGCGCCGTCGAGGACGCCACCGACTGGAACCCGAGCTGGGCCTGGGCGGCCGGCGGGATGATCTCCACCCTGGAGGACCTGCGCCGCTGGGCCCCGGTCCTCGCCACCGGGAAGCTGCTGAAGCCCGAGACCCAGGCGCAGCGGCTCGAGGTGCTGCCGACCGGCCTGCCCGGCACCGGCTACGGCCTCGGCATCCTGGAGACCAACGGCTGGATCGGCCACAACGGCTCCCTGCCCGGCTACGAGACCGTCACCGTGTACCTGCCCGCGCAGAAGGCCACCCTGGTCCTCATCCTGAACACCGACGCCCTCGTCGACGGCCAGGAGCCGTCGACCCTCGTCGCCCGCGCCGTCACCTCCGTCGTCACCCCGAAGAACGTGTACGCCGGCGCGATCACCCCTCGCTAGACCGGACCGCCGCGGCTGCGGAACCGGCGGCGACGGCCACGATCGCCCGTACCTGGGCGACGATGTCGAGCCGGTTCCGTACGAACTCCGGGTCGGTCACCTCGCCCGTCGCCGGGTCGGTGTTGCCCGCCCCGAACCGCAGCACCGGGGTGTGCACATGGCCGCCCGGCAGGCCGGTCAGGCCGAGGCGGTCGCGCAGGAGGGTGGCGCGGTAGGCGATCTCGTTGGAGAGGTAGTCGCCGCCGCCGCCCGCCCGGGCGAGGGAGCCGGGCGTCGGCCCGTCGGGCCGGACCACGGGGGTGGCGGAGCCGGCCGGGACCTCGGTTACCGCGGTGTTGTCGTACACCGGGAAGCGCCCGGTCGCCGCGGCCGTGATCGCCGCGTACGGAAGGGTCGTCGACGTCCACTGCGGCTGCGTCGCCGGATCGTCCACCGGCACCGTCTCCGTACGGGAGACGTTCGCGTTGTCCGGGAAGCCGCCGCGCCAGGCCCCGTTGGTCCGCTCGATGTCGAAGCGGCCGGGCCGGCCCTGGCTCACGGTGGTGAAGAGGTCCACCTCCGGCAGGTGCGGGCGCAGGGTGCGCTCGACCGTGCCGTCGGCGAAGTCCTGCCAGCGGACCGGGAAGACGGCCGTCTCGATCCGGGCCAGGCCGCCGTCGGCGGTGCGCAGCCAGGTGCCGTCGAGGGCGAGCGCGGTGGCCCCGGAGGGGTTGCTGATCCGGGTGTCGCGGTCGAGCGTGAACGGGTCGAAGCCGGTCAGCAGGATCCGCTTGACGCCCTTCCCGGCCGGCCAGCGGAGCGCGTCCTGGCCGCGCGAGGAGCGTTCGAGCCGGTCGAGGAGCCGGGCCCGGCCCTCCTCGGTGACGCCGAACGCGGGCTGCCACAGGCGCAGTTCGCGGGTGAGGGCGAGCCGCGCCCAGTACAGCGGACGGTCGTCGTCCCGGCTCAGGTCACCGCCCGCCGGACCCCGCCCCTGCGCCCGGTCCACCGCCCGCCGCCAGAGCGCCGACCCGTGCCGTACGACGGCCCGCTCGGCCTCGGCGAAGGAGCCGGCCCGCGCGAGCGAGCGGGCGAACTCCGGGGCGACCGCGTCGAATCCGGAGCGCCGCAGGATCTCCCGCGGCGCCGCCCGGTCGAGCCGGGCCTCCTCGACGGTGGCGGGCGGCGCCTCCGTGGCGACGGCCGGACCTGCGGGCGCCACGGCGGCCAGGGCGGCCAGGGCCAGGGCGAGGGCGAGCGTGCTGCGCATCGGGGGCACGGGGGTCCTTCCGTACGGCGGTGACGGGCCGCCGGAAGTATCGCTTCCCCCGCACGACTCCCGCTACGGGGCCTTGACCTGACCGTCCTTCAGGAGCGCAAGGAAGTCCCGGAAGGAGGCCGGCATGTCGACCGCGTCCGGATCCAGCAGCCACTGGAACTGCAGGCCGTCCATCACCGCCGTCAGCAGCGGCGCGGCCCGCTCCGGGGTGAGACCGCCGGGCAGTTCGTCGCCGAACTCGGCGCGCAGCACCTCCGCCATGTTGGCCCGCACATGGGTGTAGCGCTCGGTGAAGAAGGCCCGGGCCGGGTGGTCCTCCGTGACGCTCTCGCCGAGCAGGGCGGAGAAGGTCTGCACGATCCCGGGGCGCATCGCGTTGTACTCGACCAGCGACTCCATGAGGTCGAGGCGCCAGCGCTCCCGGTCCCGGCCGCCGCTGGTGTCCCAGCGGTCGCGCTCCTCCAGGACGGCGACGAGCAGCGCCTCCTTGGTCGGGAAGTAGTGCAGCAGGCCCTGCTGGGTCAGTCCCACCCGCTCGGCCACGGCGCCGAGGGAAGCGCCCCGGTAGCCGCGCTCGGCGATCACCTCGAGGGCGGCGCGGACGATCTCCGCCCGCCGCTCCTCGCTCCTGGCCCGTGCCATCGCCGCGTCCCCCTTCCGAAGGTCCCTGTGAGGAGGACCGTACGACATCGGGCGATAACGAAACGGTAACGTAACCTACCGATCTACAGGTAGGCGCGTCACCATGACCGCACCACCCACTTCTACGAGGAGGTACGGCCGTGCCGGAGACGAACGCGGACCGAGGCGCCGAAACCCCCGTCGACGCAGCCGCCGACACCGCGCGCGAAGAGGCCGTCGAGGCCGCCCTCGCCAAGCTCGACCTGGACACCAAGGCCCGGCTGCTGGCCGGCCGGGACATGTGGTCGCTGCCGGCCCTGCCCGAGATCGGCCTCGCCTCCCTGGTCATGTCCGACGGCCCCATCGGCGTCCGCGGCGTCCGCTGGACCGCCGACGACCCCTCCGTCGCCCTGCCGTCCCCCACCGCGCTCGCCGCCGCCTGGGACCCGGCCCTCGCCCGCCGCGCCGGCCGGCTGCTCGCCCAGGAGGCCCGCCGCAAGGGCGTCCACGTCCTGCTCGCCCCCACCGTCAACCTGCACCGCTCGCCCCTCGGCGGCCGCCACTTCGAGGCGTACAGCGAGGACCCCCACCTCACCGGCGCCATCGGCACCGGCTACGTCCGGGGCGTCCAGGACGGCGGCGTCGGCACCACCGTCAAGCACTTCGTCGGCAACGACGCCGAGACCGACCGCTTCACCGTCGACAACAGGATCGCCCCGCGCCCGCTGCGCGAGCTCTACCTCGCCCCCTTCGAGGCCATCGTCACGAACGCCCACCCCTGGGGCGTCATGACCGCCTACAACCAGGTCAACGGCGCGACGATGACCGAGCACCGGTACCTGGTGAACGAGGTCCTGCGCGGCGAGTGGGGCTTCGACGGCCTCAACGTCTCCGACTGGATGGCCGCCCGCTCCACCCGCGGCGGCATCGAGGGCGGCCTCGACGTCGCCATGCCGGGCCCCCGGACCGTGTACGGCGAGGCCCTCGCCGCCGCCGTCCGGGCCGGCGAGGTCGACGAGAGCGCCGTCGACACCGCCGTCCGCAACGTCCTCCGGCTCGCCGCCCGCGTCGGCGCCCTCGAAGGCGCCCCGCCGGTCGTCACCGAACCCCCCGCCGGCATCGACGGAGACGCGCTCGCCCGCGAGATCGCCCGCCGCGGCTTCGTCCTCGTCCGCAACGAGAACGGCGCCCTGCCGCTCGCCCCCGGCACGTCCGTCGCCCTCTCCGGCGCCGCCGCCCGCGACGCCCGCGTCCTCGGCGGCGGCTCCGCCCAGGTCTTCCCCGACCACACCGTCTCCCCGCTCGACGGCCTGACCGCCGCCCTGCCCGACGGCACCCTCGGCTTCTGCGTCGGCGCCGACCCCAGCGACGAACTCGCCCCCGCCGACCAGGGCTTCACCCTCCGCGCGGTGTGCCGCGACGCCGACGGCACCGTCCTCGGCGAGGGCAGCCTGCCGAGCGGCCAGGTCCAGTGGATCGGCGACGACCTCCCGGCCGGCGTCACCCACGACACCCTCGCCTCCATCGAGGTCACCGGCACCTTCACCCCCCGCGAGAGCGGCGAGCACTCCTTCGGCACCCGGGGCCTCGGCGCCTTCACCCTGACCGTCGCCGGGCAGACCCTCTTCGACGGCGTCCAGGGCATGGGCCCCGAGACCGACCCCTTCGAGGCGTTCTTCGGCGCGCCCGTCGAGCGCGGAAAGGTCGCCCTCACGGCCGGCGAGACCGTCGAGGTCTCCCTGCGGCACACCCTCTCCCAGGAATTCGCCGCACCCCTGCCCGCCGTCATGTTCTCCTTCGTCCACCTCGGTCCGCGCCGTGACCCCGACGAACTGATCGCCGAAGCGGTCGAAGCCGCCCGCACCGCCGACACCGCCGTCGTGGTCGTCGCCACCACCGAGCGCGTCGAGTCCGAGGGCTTCGACCGCAAGGACCTCGCCCTGCCCGGCCGGCAGGACGACCTCGTCCGCGCCGTCGCCGCCGTCAACCCGAACACCGTGGTCGTCGTCAACGCCGGGTCCCCCGTGGAGATGCCCTGGCGCGACGAGGTCGCCGCGATCCTCCTCACCTGGTTCCCCGGCCAGGAGGGCGGCGCCGCCCTCGCCGACGTCCTCACCGGCGCCGAGGAGCCCGGCGGCCGGCTCCCCACCACCTGGCCGGCCGCCCTCGCCGACGCGCCCGTCACCGAGGTCACCCCGACCGACGGCGAACTCTCCTACGACGAGGGCGTCTTCATCGGCTACCGGGCCTGGGACAAGGCCGGCGCCGTCCCCGCGTACCCCTTCGGCCACGGACTCGGCTACACCACCTGGTCGTACGACTCCCTCGTCGTCACCCCACGGGACCCAGGGCGGGCGTCCGCCACCGTCCGCCTCACCAACACCGGTGCGCGCCCCGGCCGCGAGGTCGTCCAGATCTACCTGGCCCCGGTCGAGGACCCGGTCGAACGCCCGGCCCGCTGGCTGGCCGGCTTCGCGAACGCCGAGGCCGCGCCCGGCGAGAGCGTCGAGGTCACCGTCGAACTCCCGCGCCGCGCCTTCGAGATCTGGGACGAGGACGCCGGCGACTGGACCCTCGTGCCCGGTGATTACGAGGTGCTGGCCGCCCACTCCCTGGCCGACGCCCGGCTGACCGCCGCCCTGGAGCTCTGACCCGCGCCGAGACCGGCCCCGGAGCGGAACCTGACACCGCTCCGGGGCCCCGGCCGGCTCCGGCCGGCCCCGCCGGGGACCTACCGCAGGGTGATCCGCCGGTACGCGATCTCCGCGAGCCGCGCCTGACCGTCCCGGCTCGGGTGGAACCAGTCCCAGGGGCTCAGCTCCGTACCGTCGAAGGCGAAACCGAAGACCGCCCCGCCGTCGTCCCGGCACCGCGCGTCCTTCGCGCACTCCTCCCGGAGGACCCGGTTGTACGCCATCACCCGCTCCCGCACCTTCGTCCGGCGCGCCTCGGCCGCCGGGCCGAGATCCTCCGCGTCCGCCAGCATCGAGGCGCACACGCCCAGGCGCCACACCCGAAGGCTCGCCGGACTGACCCGGCCCGTCTCCCACAGCCGCTTCAGGTCCGGCACGCTCGCCACGTACACCTGCGCCTTCGGCACCCCGGCCCGCAGCCGGGCGAGCGCCGCCTTGAAGGAGGCGCGGAACTCCTCGACCGGCGTCATGTCCGCGACCCGGGTCCGGCACGCGTCGTTCGCGCCCATCATCACCGTCACCAGCTCCGGCCGCTCGGCCGCCGCCGCGGCCATCTGCTCCGGCAGCTCCGCCATCCGCGCCCCGCTGCGGGCCAGGTTCCAGCTCCTCGCCGCCACCCGCTCCGGGCCGAGCAGCCGCAGCGCGAGGCTGTTGACCGCCGCGTCCGTGCCCGTCGCCCAGGAGACCTCGGGGCAGTCCGCCAGGAGCGTGCAGGCGTCGAAGGCGCGGGTGATGGAGTCGCCGACGGCGGCGACCGAACCGGGGGAGGCGTTCCACACCGGCGTCGGAGCGGGAGCGGGCTTCGGGGTGGCGGCCCGCTGCGGGACGGGGGCCGGCTCCGGGCCGGCCGAGCAGCCGCCGGCGAGCGTCGCCGCGCACAGCAGCGCCACCGCGGCCGCGGTGGTACGGAAACGTCGTCGCCCGCGCATCCCGGTCGCCCCTCCTCGATGTCCCGTCGGCGTCCTGGCGAGTGAAAGCTTCGTGTCCACCCGCCCCTGACCGACCGTACGGCACCCCGACACGGGCGCGGCACGGTAGCTTTTCCCCCGTCGAACCAGAGGCGCCCCACGCCGATCGGCTCCGGTAAATTACATCACGTCACATGCTGTCCCCTTTTTGGGGGTTTGCGAAGCCCTTTCTTCGTGATGTTGTTTACTGAGGCCGCTGGGAAAAGGCGAACCTCGTCCCACACTGGAGGTCCCGGTGACGACACGTGGAGTCCTGTACGTACACTCCGCACCGCGCGCGCTCTGCCCGCACGTCGAATGGGCGGTCGCGGGCGTCCTCGGTGCGAGGGTCCAGTTGGACTGGATCCGTCAGCCGGCGTCCCCCGGGACCTGGAGAGCGGAATTCTCCTGGAAGGGAGAGACCGGCACCGCCTCCAAACTCGCCTCCGCCCTGCGCGGCTGGCAGATGCTCCGCTTCGAGGTCACGGCCGAGCCCTGCCCCACCGCCGAGGGCGAGCGCTACAGCGCCACGCCCGAACTCGGCATCTTCCACGCCGTCACCGGCATCCACGGCGACATCCTGATCCCCGAGGACCGGCTCCGCGCCGCCCTCGCCCGCGCGGCGCAGGGCGAGACGGTCCTCGAGGCCGAGATCTCCCGTCTCCTCGGCAAGCCCTGGGACGACGAGCTGGAACCCTTCCGCTACGCGGGCGAGGGCGCGCCGGTGCGGTGGCTGCACCAGGTGGTCTAGATTCCCCGCCGGGGCCCGCGGGGCGGGTCCGGGTGGGGGTGTGCGGTGACGCGTGTCCGTACGGCGGCCGGGACGGCCGCCGTTCTGCTGTCCGGAGCGGCCTTCGGCGCCGCGGCCGCCCTGCTCGGCGCCTTCGCGGTGCGGGGCCTGGGCGAGATGCGCTGACCCCTTCCGTACAGCCCGAAGGCCCCTGCCGAGACGTTCCGGCAGGGGCCTTCGGGGACGGACGCGACGGCGTCACACGGTGCGGAACGCCAGCACCACGTTGTGGCCGCCGAAGCCGAACGAGTTGTTGATCGCGGCGATCGTGCCCTGCGGCAGCTCGCGCGGCTCGCCGCGGACGATGTCGGCATCCACCTCGGGGTCGAGGTCGTCGACGTTGATGGTCGGCGGGGCGAGGCGGTGGTGCAGCGCCAGGACCGTCGCGACGGTCTCGATGCCGCCCGCGCCGCCCAGGAGGTGACCCGTCATGGACTTGGTCGCGGAGACCGCGACGTGGTCCAGGTCGTCGCCCAGGACCTTGCGCAGCGCCTTGATCTCGGCGACGTCGCCCTGCGGGGTCGACGTGGCGTGGGCGTTGAGGTGGACGACCTCGGACGGCTTCAGGTCCGTGGCGTCCAGCAGGTTCTGCAGCGCCGCGGCGATGCCCCGGCCGGTCGGCTCGGGCTGCGCGATGTGGTGGCTGTCGGCCGACAGGCCCTGGCCCAGCACCTCGCAGTAGATCCGCGCGCCGCGCGCCTTCGCGTGCTCCTCGGACTCGATCACGATCACGCCGGCGCCCTCGCCCAGGACGAAGCCGTCACGGGCCTTGTCGTAGGGGCGCGATGCCTTCTCGGGCTCGTCGTTGCTCTTGGACATCGCCATCATGTTGGCGAAGGCCGCGATCGGCAGCGGGTGGATCGCCGCCTCGGTGCCGCCCGCGACGACCACGTCGGCACGGCCGGTACGGATCATCTCGACGGCGTAGCCGATCGCCTCGGCACCCGACGCGCAGGCGGAGACCGGGGTGTGGACGCCCGCCCGGGCGTTCACCTCCAGGCCCACGTTGGCGGAGGGGCTGTTGGGCATCAGCATCGGCACGGTGTGCGGGGAGACCCGGCGGACACCGGACTCCTTCAGCACGTCGTACTGGTCGAGCAGAGTGGTGACACCGCCGATGCCGGAGGCGATGACGGAGCCGAGCCGCTCGGGCACGACCTCGCCCTCCTCGCCGGCGGGGGCGGTGAAGCCCGCGTCGGCCCACGCCTCACGGGCCGCGATCAGCGCGAACTGCGCCGAGCGGTCCAGCTTGCGGGCCAGCGGACGGGGCAGGACCTCGGAGGGTTCCACCGCGACGCGCGCGGCGATCCGGACGGGCAGCTCCTCGAAGCGCTCGCCCTCCAGGGGCGTGACGCCGGAGCGTCCCGCGATCAGACCCTCCCAGGTCGATGCGGAGTCGCCACCCAGCGGAGTGGTTGCGCCGATACCGGTGACGACCACGGTGCGATTGGTCGGGCTCACAGGAATTCTTTCTCCATGTGTGTGATGGTCGAAAAACGGCGCCACCGCTGGGTGGCTCACCGAGTCAGCAGGGACCGGGTCAGTCCTGGTGCTTCAGGATGTAGTCGGTCGCGTCGCCGACGGTCTTGAGGTTCTTGACGTCCTCGTCCGGGATCTTGACGTCGAAGCGCTCTTCGGCGGCCACGACGACCTCGACCATGGACAGGGAGTCGACGTCCAGGTCGTCGGTGAAGGACTTGTCGATCTCGACGTCCTCGACCGGGATGCCGGCGATCTCGTTCACGATCTCGGCGAGACCCTTGACGATCTCTTCCTGGGTGGCGGCCATGGTGGCGCTCCTTCTTGTGTGTGCTGAGGAAAACAGGGCTTCCGGAAGATCCGGTGTGCCTAGGGGAGAGTAACGACCGTCGCGGCGAAGACGAGACCCGCCCCGAAGCCGATGATGAGCGCCGTGTCGCCGCTCTTCGCCTTGCCGGTCGCCAGGAGCCGCTCCATCGCGAGCGGGATCGAGGCGGCCGAGGTGTTGCCGGTGGTCTCCACGTCACGGGCGACCGTGACGTGCTCCGGCAGCTTCAGCGTCTTCACCATCGAGTCGATGATCCGCATGTTCGCCTGATGCGGAATGAAGACGTCCAGGTCGTCCGCCGAGATGCCGGCGGCGTCCAGCGCCTGCTGGGCGACCTTCGCCATCTCGAAGACGGCCCAGCGGAACACCGCCTGGCCCTCCTGCGTGATGGCAGGGAACTTGATCTCGCCCTGCTCGTTGAGGGGCAGCTTCGAGACGTCGCCGACGTGGAACTCGTTCCACGGCACGGTCTGCTTGATGGTCTCGGACTTGTCGCCCTCCGAACCCCACACCGTGGGGCCGATGTGCGGCTCGTCCGAGGGGCCGACGACCACGGCACCGGCGCCGTCGCCGAACAGGAAGGCCGTCGCGCGGTCCTCCAGATCCGTCAGGTCGCTCAGCCGCTCCACGCCGATGACGAGGACGTATTCGGCCGAACCCTCGACGATCATGCCCTTGGCGAGGGTCAGGCCGTAGCCGAAGCCCGCGCAGCCGGCGGAGATGTCGAAGGCGGCGGGCTTCCCGGCGCCGATCTTGTCGGCGATCTCGGTGGCCACGGCCGGGGTCTGCTTGAAGTGCGAGACCGTGGAGACGATGACCGCGCCGATCTGCTCCGGGGCGATCCCGGCATCGGCGATGGCCTTGCCCGAAGCCTCCACCGACATCGCGGTGACGGTCTCCTCGGGGGACGCCCAGTGACGGGTCGCGATCCCGGAGCGCGAACGGATCCACTCGTCGGACGAGTCGATCTTCTCCAGGATCACCTCGTTCGGCACCACACGCGTCGGACGGTAGCCGCCGACACCGAGGATGCGCGCGTACGGGGCACCCTTACTGGGCTTGATCTTCGCCATGCTTCTCGACACTCCTACTCAGCCGTGGTCGTCTCAGCGACGAGCGTGCGGGCCGCGTCGAGGTCGTCCGGGGTCTTCAGGGCCACGGTGCGGACACCGGGCAGGGCGCGCTTGGCGAGGCCGGTCAGGGTGCCGCCGGGGCACACCTCGATCAGGCCGGTCACACCGAGCTCCTGGAAGGTCTCCATGCACAGGTCCCAGCGGACCGGGTTGGCGACCTGGCCGACCAGGCGGGCGATGACCTCCGCGCCGCCGGTGACGACCCGGCCGTCCTTGTTGGACACGTAACGCACGGCCGGGTCCGCCGGGGACAGCTCCTTGGCCGCCGCCTCCAGGGTCGCGACCGCCGGGGCCATGTGGTGCGTGTGGAACGCGCCGGCGACCTTCAGCGGGACGACCCGGCGGACGCCCTCGGGCTTGTCCTCGGCCAGGGCGGCCAACTGCTCGAGCGTGCCGGCGGCCACGATCTGGCCCGCGCCGTTCACGTTCGCCGGGGTGAGACCCAGCTTCTCGAGGTGGGGGACGACCACCTCGGGTTCGCCGCCGAGCAGCGCCGACATGCCGGTCGCGGTGATCGCGGCGGCCTCGGCCATCGCCAGACCACGCGTCCGTACGAGACGCAGCGCGGCGGTGTCGTCGAGGACGCCCGCGAACGCGGCCGCGGTGATCTCACCGACGCTGTGGCCCGCGACGGCGCCGGGGGACACCTCACCGAGGGCCGTGGCGGACAGCAGACCCGCGGCGACGAGCAGCGGCTGGGCCACGGCGGTGTCGCGGATCTCGTCCGCGTCGGCCTTCGTGCCGTAGTGGGCAAGGTCGAGCCCGATGGCGTCGGACCAGGCCGCGACGCGGTCGGCGGCACCGGGGAGTTCGAGCCAGGGAGTCAGGAAGCCGGGCGTCTGGGCGCCTTGGCCGGGAGCGACGAGTACGAGCACCCTCACACTCTCTCTTGTGGACGGTCCTGGACGCCCGTGGGGACAAGGACGAAGAACCGTCGGTCGAATTGTTGGTGTTCGACAAAAGTCTAGGACTGCGTCTCCGCGTCGGCCAAGCGCCCGAGGATCAGCGCGATCCGCAGCGTGAAGGCGGAGCGCACATCGGAGGGTGACCAGCCGGTGACATCGGTCACACGTCGAAGCCGGTAGCGCACGGTGTTGGGATGCACGAACAGCATGCGTGCCGCGCCCTCCAGGCTGCTCGCCTGCTCCAGATAGACGCTCAACGTCTCCAGCAGGGCCGAGCCCGCCTCCTCCAGCGGTCTGTAGATCTCCTCCACCAACTGCTCGCGGGCCGAAGGGTCGGAGGCGATCGCGCGCTCCGGAAGGAGATCGTCCGCGAGGACCGGCCGCGGGGCGTCCTGCCAGGCGGAGCACGCCTTGAGGCCGGCCGCGGCCGCCTGCGCGGACCGGGTCGCGGCGAGCAGGTCGGGGACGACGGGGCCGGCCACCACCGGCCCGGCCGCGTACGGCCCGATCAGCGCCTTGGCGACGGCCAGCGGATTGTCGTTGCCGCCCGCGATGACGACGAGCCGGTCGCCGAGGACACCGGTGAGGACCTGGAGCTTGGCGTGCCGGGCCGCCCGCCGGATCGCCTCCACGGTCAGCTCGCTGTCGCCGTCGGGTGCCGTGCCGAGCACCACGCACACGTTCTCCGGCGAGTTCCAGCCGAGGGCCGCGGCCCGGGACACCGCGCCCTCGTCGGCCTCGCCGGACAGCACAGCGTTGACCACGAGCGACTCGAGCCGGGCGTCCCACGCGCCACGGGCCTCCGCGGCCTGCGCGTACACCTGGGCGGTCGCGAACGCGATCTCCCGGGCGTACACGAGCAGCGCCTCCCGGAGGACCGACTCGTCACCGGGCGCCGCGACCTCCTCGATCGCCGACTCCATGACCTCGATGGTCGTGCGCACCATCTCCACGGTCTGCCGCAGCGTGATCGCCCGGGTCAGCTCGCGCGGCGCCGTCCCGAAGACATCGGTGGAGATCGCCTGCGGCGTCTCCGGGTGCCGGAACCACTCGGTGAACGCGGCGATACCGGCCTGCGCCACCAGACCGATCCACGACCGGTTCTCGGGCGGCATCGCCCGGTACCACGGCAGCGTCTCGTCCATGCGGGCAATGGCGTTGGCGGCGAGCCGGCCGGAGGACTGTTCGAGGCGCTTGAGGGTGGCGGGGTGCGGGTGAGCGGCGTTCACGGGTTCAGACACGGGGACAAGACTGCCTTATCGGGACGGCCGTGTGCGGGGTCGGGGCGGTTTCGCCCGGGTCGTGACCTACCGTGATCCCGTGATACGCATCCAGAGCGGCGGGGAGCGGTACCCCGGAGGCGACCCGGACGCCGGGATCGACACCCGGCACGCCTTCTCCTTCGGCCGGTTCTACGACCCCGACAACCTCCGCTTCGGCGCGCTGCTCGCCTGCAACGAGGAGCGCCTCGCGCCGGGCGCCGGCTTCGACGAGCACCCGCACAGTCACACGGAGATCGTCACCTGGGTCGTCGAGGGCGAGCTCACCCACCGCGACTCGACGGGCCGCGCGACGCTCGTCCGGCCCGGGGACCTCCAGCACCTGAGCGCGGCGGCCGGGGTGCGGCACGTGGAGCGCAACGACGGTCCCGAGCCGCTCGTCTTCGTCCAGATGTGGCTGGCCCCGCTGGAGCCGGGCGGCGAGCCGTCGTACGCGGTGGTGCGCGGCATCGCCGACGCCACCCCGTACGCGGTGCCGGCGTCCGGCGCGCTGCTCCACGTCCGCCGCCTCCAGCCGGGCGACCTGGCGGCCCTCCCGGACGCGGACCTCCTCTACGTCCACGTGGCCCGCGGCACGGTCCGCCTCGCCGGTGAGGAACTCTCGGCGGGCGACGCGGCCCGCGTCACGGGGGAGACGGGGCCGGCGCTGCTGGCGACGGGGGACGCGGAGGTCCTGGTGTGGGAGATGCGGGGCGCGTCGGGCGGTGTCTGACCCGGGCGGGCTGCCGCGTGGGCCCTCGGACCGGCGGCGTTCGCGGTAACTTGGGGGTGGCTCCCGGCACTTCGACTGCCGGGAGCCACCCTGCTCGGCGCGGGCTCAGGGCCTCAGCAGTTCTTGCAGTTGGCGTGGCAGGCCGGGTCCTTGGCCGGCTTGGGGTACTGGCGGATGCGGTGGTGGTGCAGCCAGTTGTCGTTGTCGCCCCCGTTGGGCAGGATCACCGGCGGGATGCGGTCGCAACCGCTCGTGGTGGACGGGTTGTTGGTGTAGGGCGCGAGGGACAGCTCGGTGAAGCGCGCCGGGCTGATGATGTGCGAGCGGTCGGCCACCGGCTGGAAGATCCAGAGCTGGGACAGCGCCGCGATCGTGTTGCTGTCCTTGTCGGGCGTCGGGTCGGGGAAGACGATGCCCTGGTTGATGGGCGCGTTCTGGGGGTTGTTCGGGTCGAAGGGGATGGCCATCACCTTCTTGGTCGAGACGTTGTGGATGCGGTAGGCGACCACCCCGTCGGTGATGAGGTACGCCTCCAGGCTCCAGAGGGCGGCGGCGTCGTGGTTCATGTCGCCCATGAGGGGGTCCTGCTTGAGCTGCAGGTCACCGGCCTGGGCGAGGTAGCTGCCGCTGAGGCGGTGCTGGAAGACGACCGGGGTCTGCAGACAGGCGGAGGCCACGATGTCGTTCGTGGGGTCGTAATAGACCATGGGATTTCCCTTTCTTCTGTCGCGAAACAGCCCGCGAGTGCCGGGCTGTTTTCGTGTCGACCGGAAAGCGAAGAGTGCATTCCGCTTCTGTCGTGAATTTCCCCGGTGGCGGGAACGGGTAATCCGGGATTCGGCGGCGCACGGATAGGTGGGCGGAATCAATTCGGATTGTATGACTGAGTGGTGGTGTGCCCGGCGTACACCGGCTCATGGGGATCGCCGTCTCCGTACGGGGCCGTGCGCCTGCTCAGCGACGGCGCGCGGACCGGCGCGAGACCGGCCGGCGGCGGTGCACACCGAAAAGGGGGCGTTCCCGTAAGGAGGAGTCCCGGCCCGGCGATTCGGTTCCCGAAGCGGGCGACATTTTTCGGTACGGAAAACAGCGACGGGCACGACCGGGGAAAACGGTCGCGCCCGTCGCGGAGCAGGAAACGTCGGAACGGGAAAAGCCTCAGACGCCCGTCCGGCCGTCGAGGAGTTCGCGGATGATGTCCAGGTGGCCGTTGTGGCGGGCGGTCTCCTCGATGAGGTGGAGGAGGATCCAGCGCAGGTCCACGTGGCGGCCGTCGCGGACGGGACGCCGGGCCTTGGTGTCCAGGTCGTGGTCGGCGACCAGGCGGCGCAGGCGGGCGCTCTGCTCCTCGTAGTCGGCGAGGAGCTGGGCCAGCGGGATGTCGACGGCCGTGCGCATCTCCGGGTCGGGGTCCTCGTCGGTGGCCTCGGCGAGGGGGCCCTCGAGGGTGCCGTCGAGGAAGACCACGTCCAGCCACCAGTGTTCGGCCCAGCGCAGATGGCTGATCAGGCCGCAGATCGTCATCAGCGGCGAGCCCGGGAGGGGCGCCGTGCGGGCGTTCTGTGCGGACACGCCCTCGCACTTGGCGAGCGCCGTGGCGCGGGCGTAGTCCAGGAAGGTGGTCAACTGCGTGCGCTCGTCCCAGGCGGGAGGCGTATCGGTGCGTGATGTCTGAGTCTGGGTCATCGCGGCGAAGTCTGCCCCCGCCCCGCGAGGCTGTCGAACGGTTATCGCAGCGCGCTCTTCTTCTGCCAGTCCGCCCAGCTCACGTTCCACGCCCCGTAGCCGTTGCCCTCCGCCACCGTGCCCTTCGTGTCCGCGCCCTCGATCTCGAAGGGGTCGCCCGGGCGGACCGACGCGTAGAAGGACGAGGCGTCGGCGGTGCTCATGCCGATGCAGCCGGAGCTCTTGTTCGCGACGCCGAAGTAGCGCGCGTTCCAGGGGGCCGCGTGCGCGTACATGCCCGACCAGGTCAGCCGCATCGAGTAGTCGACCATCTTGTCGTAGGCGTCGCCCAGGCCGACCGTCTCCGAGTTCATGCGGATCGTGCCCTCCTTCGCCATGAGGACGGCCGTGCCCCGCCAGGAGCGCTTGTCGCCGCCGGGGGTGCCGCCGGAGACCGGGATCGTGCGGACGGTACGGCCGTCGCGGACCACGGACAGCTTCTTCGCGTCCAGGTCGACCTTGATCACCTGGGCCTGGTCGGAGACGGTGAAACCGGTGCGGTAGTCCCGGACGAACCAGCCGCCGCTGCCGCCCGAATCCGTACCGTTCAGCGTCGCGTCCAGGGTCACCTTGGTGCCGGGCTTCCAGTACTCCTTCGGCCGCCAGTCCACCCGGTCCCGGCCCGACCAGTCCGTCAGCCAGCCCCACGAGCCCTCGGTGGCGTTCGACGTGGTGACCTTCAGCCGTCGTTCCACCTCCGCCTTGTTCTTCACCGGGTGGTCGAAGACGATCGACAGCGGCTGCGCGATGCCCACCGTCGTGTTCTTGCCGGGCGCCAGGGTCAGCTTGTTGACCTTGTCCGGCTCCGGGAGGGCGTGCGTCGACCGGGCCGTCGTCTCCTTGCCGCCGCTGCCGCGCGACGTCACCTCCACCGTGTACGTCGTGCCGGGCGCCGCGGTGCGCTCGGACACCCACGAGGCGCCGCCCGAAGCCGTACGGCCCGCCAGCTCGGCGCCGTCCTCGTCGACGACCCTCACCCGGGCGAGGCTGCCGCCGCTCGCGGTCACCGTCAGCGGCCGGCCGGCCACCGGCGGGGCCACGGTCACCTTCGCCGGCGTGTCCGGAGAGGCGGCGGCCCGCGGCGGGGCCTCGTCCGCCGTCGCCGCCGAACAGGCGGTCAGCGAGGCCGCGGTGAGGAGGAACAGGGGAATGCGTATGCGCGTCCGCAGCACGGGACAGACCTCCGCGGTGGAGCCGGTCGAGCCGGAAAAGGTGGGATGCGTCGGACTGTAGGACGCCCACGGCGGCCCGCGCCCGGCCCGGCGCCCATGTGACGACCGCTGATGAGAAACGGTCATCGTCCGGTGACATTCCTCGCGCGGAGCGGTCAATACCGGCTGTGAGCCTGCTGTGCGCCCCACCACCGACCGGGGCGGAACAAGGAGGCTCCCGTTGTGTCAGCGATGCTCGTGACGCCCGCGCCCGCACCCACGCCCGCATCCGCGCCCGGCCCGGCGCCCGCCCTCCGGCTCGGGCCCGTGACCCCCGAGGCGTACCGCGCGTTCCTCGCCGCCCGCTCCACCGGCCCCGACGGGCCGAGCTTCCTCCAACTCCCCGCCTGGGCCCAGGTGAAGGAAGGCTGGACCCACCAGCTCCTCGGCTGGGGCCCGGAAGGCGGGCGGCTCACCGGTGTCGCCCTCGTGCTGCTGCGGAACTTCCCCAGGACCCGCAAGTACTTCGCCTACCTCCCCGAAGGCCCCGTCGCCGACTGGGCCGACCCCGACCTCGACGGCTGGCTCCAGCCCCTCCTCGCCCACCTGCGGGGCGCCGGCGTCTTCGCCGTACGCATCGGACCCGGGCCCGCCCACCGCCGCTGGACCGCCGCCACCCTCAAGGCCCACACGGGCCCCGGCCGGCGCCTGGCCGACGTCCTCGCCAGCGAGGTCGACCCGCTCGGCTCCGCCGTCGCCGAACGGCTGCGGGCCCGCGGCTGGCGCAAGTGCGGCGGCGACTCCGACGACGGCGCCGACGCCCAGCCGCGCCACGTCTACCAGGTGCCCCTCACCGGCCGCACCACCGACGACCTGTGGTCCGGCCTCAACCAGGAGTGGCGGCGCAACATCCGCAAGGCCCGCAAGTCCGGCGTGGAGGTCGTCGTGGGCTCCGCCGCCGACCTGCCCGAGTTCCACCGGCTCCTCGGCATCACCGAGCGGCGCGACGGCTTCCGGCTCGGCCGCTCGCTCGCGTACTACGAGCGCCAGTACGCCGTCCTCAACGCCGAGCACCCCGGCCGGATGAAGCTCTACCTCGCCCGCCACGAGGGCGAGATCCTCGCCGCCCACACCATGATCACCGTCGGCCGGCGGGTCTGGTACCAGACCGGCGCCTCCGCCGACCACCGCCGCGAGGTCCGCCCCTCCAACGCCCTGCAGTGGCGCATGATGCTCGACGCCCACGCCCTCGGAGCCGACGTCTACGACCTGCGCGGGGTACCCTCCACCCTCGACCCGGACGACCGCGCCCACGGGCTGCTGCGCTGGAAGCTCGGCACCGGCGGACACGTCGTCGAGACCCTGGGGGAGTGGGAGACACCGTTGCCCGGCACGACCAACCACACGCTGTACCGCGCCTTCCAGGCGTACCTGGCCCGCCGATGACGACGCCGGGCGCGGCGCCGGCCGCGGCGACGGCGACCGGCGGCGGGGCCGCGACGACGACCGGTGACGCGACGGCGACGACGACCGACGGTGACAAGACGGCGACCGGCGGGGCCGCGCCCCGCCCCTCCGTGCTGCGCAGCGGCGCGCTCATGGCCGCCGGCTCGCTCGTCTCGCGCGCCACCGGCTTCGTACGCTCCGCCGTCGTCGCCGCGGCCATCGGCACCGGCCTCGTCGCCGACGGCTACGCGCTCGGCAACTCCCTCCCCACCATCGTCTACATGCTGCTGCTCGGCGGCGCGCTCAACGCCGTCTTCGTGCCCGAACTCGTCAAGGCCGCCAAGGAACACGAGGACGGCGGCGTCGCCTACACCGACCGGCTGCTCACCCTCTGCGTGCTCGCCCTCACCGTCCTCACCGCCGCCGCCGTGCTCGCCGCGCCCGCCGTCGTCGACGCCTACGCCGACTACACCGGCGCCCAGCGCGACATGACGATCGCCTTCGCCCGCTCCTGCCTGCCGCAGATCTTCTTCCTCGGCCTGTTCACCCTGCTCGGACAGGTCCTCAACGCGCGCGGCCGGTTCGGCGCCATGATGTGGACCCCCGTCCTCAACAACCTCGTCGTCATCGCCGTCTTCGCCCTCTTCCTCACCGTCTCCGACGGCGGCGCCCTCACCCCCGGCGAGACCGCCCTCCTCGGCTGGGGCACCACCGCCGGCATCGCCCTCCAGGCGCTCGCCCTCCTGCCCTCGCTGCGCGCCGCCCGCTTCCGCTGGCGCCCGCGCCTCGACTGGCGCGGCAGCGGACTCACCGCCCCGCTGAAGTCGGCCGGCTGGCTGGTCCTCCTCGTCCTCACCAACCAGGCCGCCTACTGGGTCACCACGAAGATCGCCACCGCGGCCGGCCAGCGGGCCGAAGGCGCCGGGCTCAGCGCGTACAACAACGCCTACCTGCTGTGGGCCGTCCCGCACGGCATCGTCACCGTCGCCCTCGTCACCGCCCTCATGCCCCGGATGAGCGGCGCCGCGGCCGAGGACGACCTCACGGCCGTACGGAAGGACGTCGCCTACGCCCAGCGCACCAGCGCCGCCGCGATCGTCCCCGCCGCCTGCGCCCTCTTCGCGCTCGCGGTCCCGCTGACGGCCACCGTCTTCCAGTACGGCCGCACCGACGCCGGCGCCGTCCGCTCCATGGCCTGGATCCTCATGGCCCTCGCGCCCGGCCTCGTCGCCCTCTCCGGCCAGTACGTGTGCACCCGCGCCTTCTACGCCCTGCGCGACACCCGCACCCCGTTCCTCCTCAACCTGGTCATCGCCGGCCTCAACGCCCTGCTCGCCGTCTGCGCGTACGGGCTCCTGCCGGCCCGCTGGGCCGTGACCGGCATGGCCGCCGGCTACTCCCTCGCCCTGTGGGCCGGCTGGGCCCTCACGGCGTACGTGCTCGGCCGCCGCCTGCGCGCGGGCGCCGCGCCCCAGGGCCCGGGCGCCGGGGCGGCCCTCCTGCGGCTCCTCGTGGCCGCCGTCCCCGCCACCGGCCTCGGCCTCCTCACCGCCGACCTGACCCCGCCCGCCGCCGGACCCGTCCCCTCCGGCCTCGCCGGCGCACTCGCGATCCTCGCCGTCTTCGCCCTCCTGGCCCGCCCCCTGCGCCTCACCGAAGTGCGGGCCCTGCTCACCGGCGCCACCGGCCGTCTCGTACGGCGGCGGGGATGACGGCCGGGACGCCACCCCCGACCCGGCCCGCCCCCCACGCTCTCGACCTTGGGATACTCCACAGATGCCACGCGTGCTGCTGATCGAAGACGACCCCTCCGTCCGCGAAGGCGTCGAGCTCGGGCTCCGGCGCCGAGGACACGAGGTGCGGACCGCCGCGACCGGCGAGACCGGGCTCGCCGCGCTCGGGGAGTTCCGGCCCGACCTGCTGCTGCTCGACCTGATGCTGCCGGGCATGAACGGCGTCCAGGTCTGCCGCCGGGTCCGCGAGACCAGCCTGCTGCCGATCATCATGCTCACCGCCCGCGGCGACGACTTCGACGTCGTCGTCGGCCTGGAGGCCGGCGCCGACGACTACATCGTCAAACCCGCCCGCACCGAGGTCATCGAAGCCCGCATCCGCGCCGTGCTCCGCCGCATCGAGGAGCCCGGCGGCGGGCGGCCCGCCGTCGAGTTCCACGGCGAACTCGCCGTCGACCGGGCCGGGCTCACCGTCGCCAAGAACGGCGAACGGATCGCCCTCGCCCCCTCCGAACTCAAACTGCTGCTCCACCTCACCGCCGCCCCCGAACAGGTCTTCAGCCGCCAGCAGCTCCTCGAACACGTCTGGGAACACAGCTTCCACGGCGACGCCCGCCTCGTCGACGCCTGCGTCCGCCGCCTCCGCAACAAGATCGAGGACACCCCCGGCGAGCCCCGCTACATCCAGACCCTGCGCGGCTTCGGCTACCGCTTCGGACCGCTGTGAGGGCCCACGTCCCCGGCGACGACCGGCCCCCGAGACGACGACGCCGCCCCCGCCCCTTCGGCCTGCGCACCCGCCTCGTCCTCGCCTTCCTCCTCGTCGCCGCCGTCGGCTGCGGCACCACCGCCGCCCTCACCTACCGCGCCGCCCGCAACGCGATCCTGGAACAGACCCAGGACACCGCCGTCACCGCCTTCCGCCAGCAGGTCGAGACCCTCAACGTCCAGCTCCCGGTCGACCACGACGGCCTCCAGAACGAGCTGCGGCGCATCGCCCGGCAGGGCAAGCCGCGCCCCTGGCGGGTCTACGCCGAGTACGGCGACGTCCGCGTCTCCTCCACCGACCGGCCCGGATCCACCGTCCTCACCCCCGAACTGCGCCGCCGGGCCGGCGCGCCCGGCGCCACCCACGGCAGCTTCCAGCGCGTGGTCAAGAACGGCACCCCGTACCTCACCGTCGCCGTCCCCACCGTCTTCGGCAACTTCCGCGGCCTCCCCGAGGACCACCCCACCGGACTCGTCCTCTACGCGGTCATGGACCTCGGCGAGGAGGAGGCCAACATCGAGGCCATGGTCGTCGCCGCCCGCGACGGCGCCCTGCCCGCCCTGCTCGTCGCCCTCGTCCCCGCCCTCCTCGCCGCCCGGGGCGTGCTGCGCCCCGTCCGCGAGCTGCGGCACGCCGCCCACAGCATGGGACGGGGCCGCCTCGACACCCGCATCCACGCCAAGGGAAGCGACGAACTCGCCGACCTCGCCCGCACCTTCAACGAGTCCGCCGCCGCGCTGGAACGATCCGTCACCGAACTGCGCCGCGCCGAGGCCCGCGCCCGCCGCTTCGCCTCCGACGTCTCCCACGAGCTCCGCACCCCGCTCGCCGGCATGCTCGCCGTCACCGAGGTCCTCGACGAGGACGCCGGCACGCTCGACTCGGACACCGCCCGCGCCGTGCGCCTGATCAGCGCCGAGACCGGCAAACTGGCCGTCCTCGTCGAGGACCTGATGGAGATCTCCCGCTTCGACGCGCGCGCCGCCGAACTGCACACCGACGAGGTCGACGCCGCCGAGACGGTCCGCAGGACCCTCCAGAGCCGGCACTGGGCCGGCCCCGGACCGGCCGCCGCCCAGGTCGACACCGACCTCACCGACGGCATCCGCGTCCGCCTCGACCCGCGCCGCTTCGACGTCGTCGTGGCGAACCTGGTCGGCAACGCGCTCCGGCACGGCGGCCCGCCCGTCACGGTCCGGCTGTACGAGGAGGAGGGCCGGCTCGTCACCGAGGTCGCCGACCGGGGCCCGGGCATCCCGGACGACGTGCTGCCGCACGTCTTCGACCGCTTCTACAAGGGCGACCCGGCCCGCACCCGCTCGGCGGGCAGCGGCCTCGGCCTCGCCATCACCCTGGAGAACGTCCGGCTGCACGGCGGCACCGTCGACGCCGCCAACCGCCCCGACGGCGGCGCCGTCTTCACCGTGAGGATCCCGCTGTGAGCCGGGGCGCGGGCGGAGACACGGGCCGGGGCGCGGGCCGGGGCCAGGGCGTGGGCCGGGGCCGGGGGGTGCGGACGGTCCTGGGCCGTACGGTCCTCGGTCTCGCCGCGCTGCTGAGCCTGCCGTCGCTCGCCGCCTGCGGCATACAGAAGAGCGACGTCGTCGAGGCCGGCGGCCCCGCCCCGGTCACCGTGCACCCGACCGGCGGCATCCGGATGCTGCTGTTCTTCGTCGACCGCGACGGACGGCTCATGCCGGTCGCCCGCGACCTCCGCCCGGACATCGGGATCGGCCCCGACACGGAGGAAGGGGCCCAGGGGATCGAACCGACGACGCCCCCCGAGGTCGACTACCGCGTTCCCTCCGACAAGCTCCTCAGCGCCCTCCTCGAAGGCCCCGAGGACAAGGAACGCGCCGCCGGGCTCACCACCCGGCTCACCCCCCACGGCTCCTACCAGGTACAGGTGACCCCCTCCAAGAACGCCGGCACCCCGGTCGTCCTCGTCCGGGTCGCGACCCGGGTCAAGGACCTCGACCCCGTGGCCGTACGCCAGCTCGTGTGCACCGCCGCGTACGCCGAGGACCCCACCGGCGCGGTGCCGGTCGGCATCCGCGGACTCGACGGGGAACTGGCCGCGACCGGCTGCCGGATGGACTAGGGAACGCGCTTGGCGACGTGCTGCCGGATGGACTGGGGCACGCGTCTGACGACGTGCTGCCTCACGGCCGCGTCAGGCGCGCAGGTCCGCGAGCACCGCGTCCGTGAACGGCGGCCACGCCTCGATCGCCCACGGCCCGAAAGGCCGGTCGGTCAGCGCCACGCACGCGGCGCGCGCGTCCGGGTCGACCCACAGGAAGGTGCCGGACTGGCCGAAGTGCCCGAAAGTGCGCGGCGAGGACGAGGCCCCCGTCCAGTGCGGCGCCTTCGAGTCGCGGATCTCGAAGCCGAGACCCCAGTCGTTGGGCTTCTGGTGCCCGTAGCCCGGCAGGATGCCCGTCAGCCCCGGGTACGTCACCGTCATCGCGTCCAGGACCGTACGCGCGTCGAGCAGACGCGGCGCCTGGACCTCGGCGGCGAAGCGCACCAGGTCGTCCACGGTCGAGACGCCGTCCTTCGCGGGCGAGCCGTCCAAGGTCGTGTCCGCCATGCCGAGCGGCTCCAGGACCGCCTGGCGCAGATAGTCGGCGAAGGGGATGTCCGTCGCCTTGGCGACGTGGTCGCCGAGCGCCTCGAAACCGGTGTTGGAATAGATCCGGCGGGTGCCCGGCGCCGCCATCACCCGGTCCTCGTCGAAGGCCAGACCCGACGTGTGGGCGAGCAGATGCCGCACCGTCGCGCCCTCGGGCCCGGCCGGCTCGTCCAGATCGATCGCCCCCTCCTCGTACGCCACGAGGACCGCGTACGCCGCGAGCGGCTTGGTGACGGAAGCGAGCGGGAACCGCCGCCCGGTGGGGCCGTGACGTCCCGCCACGGTGCCGTCCGCGCGGACGACGGCGGCGGCCGCCGTGGGAACGGGCCAGTTCTCGATCGACGCCAGACTCGGCACGCTGCTCTGCATGCCGCCGAGCCTACTTGCTTCGAGTGCACTCCAACCTTTTAGCGTGGTGGCCATGAGCGTGATCGAGAGCACGAGCGCGGCGAACGCCACCCAGGAGCGGTTCACGATCAGCGAGGTCGCGGCCCTCACCGGCCTCTCCGCGCACACCCTGCGCTGGTACGAGCGGATCGGACTGATGCCCCACATCGACCGCTCCCACACCGGGCAGCGCCGCTTCACCCGGCGCGACCTGGACTGGCTCGGCTTCGTCGGCAAACTGCGGCTCACCGGCATGTCCGTCGCCGACATGGTCCGCTACGCGGAACTCGTGCGGGCCGGCGACCACACCCACGACGCGCGGCGCGAGCTCCTGGAGACCACCCGGCGCGACGTCCGCGCCCGCATCGCCGAACTCCAGGACACCCTCGCCGTGCTCGACCTCAAGATCGGCTACTACAGCAACCGGACGCCCACCTGCGGAGAGGCCCCCTCATGAGCACCACCCCCAGCGGCAGGATCGCCACCGTACGCCTCGGCGGCCCCGACGGGCCGGAGACCGGCGTCCAGGGCTTCGGAGCGATGGGCATCAGCGAGTTCTACGGGGACACCGACGAAGCCGCCGCCCGCGACACCCTCGAAGCGGCCCTCGAGGCCGGTGTCACCCTCATCGACACGGCCGACGTCTACGGGCAGGGCGCCAACGAGGAGTTCCTCGCCCCCTTCGTCGCCGCCCACCGCGACGAGATCGTCCTCGCCACCAAGTTCGGCATGGAGCGCCGGGCCGACGACCCCGTGTACCGCGGCATCAACAACCACCCCGCGTACCTGCGGCGCGCCGTCGAGGCGAGTCTGCGCCGCCTCGGCGTGGAGACCATCGACCTCTACTACATGCACCGCCGCGACCCGGCCGTGCCCCTCGAGGAGTCGGTGGGCGCCATGGCCGAGCTCGTGAAGGAGGGCAAGGTCCGGCAGTTGGGCCTGAGCGAGGTGACGGGACCGGAGCTGCGCGAGGCGCACGCCGTGCACCCGATCGCGGCCCTCCAGTCGGAGTGGTCGCTGTTCTCCCGGGACGTGGAGCACAGCGCGGTCGGCGCGGCGGCCGAACTCGGCGTCACCTTCGTGCCGTACTCGCCGCTGGGCCGCGGCTTCCTCACCGGGGCCTTCGCCGACGCCGCCAAGGACCTGGCGGACGACGACTTCCGGCGCCGCCAGCCGCGCTTCACCGGCGAGAACGCGGAGCGGAACGCGGCCCTCCTCGCCCCGCTCCGTACGATCGCGGCGGAGCACGGGGCGACCCCCGCGCAGATCGCCCTGGCCTGGGTCCAGCAGCGCGCGGCCGTGCACGGCCTGACGGTCGTCCCCATCCCCGGCACCCGCAAGCGGTCCCGTCTGGAGGAGAACGCGGCGGCCACCCGGATCACGCTCACGGACGCGCAGCTCGCCGCCCTGGAGCCGATCGCCGCCCGGGTGACGGGGGACCGCTACCCGGACATGACGTTCACGTCGGTGGCGCGGGAGGCGTAGCCGGGGTGGAGCGGGAGGCGTGGGCCCGTGGGGTGGCGGGGGCCGGGGTCTCACGCGAGGCCCAGGGCGAAGACAGCGAAGCCCGCCGCCAGGACGCCCGCCGCCGCCCGCCGGGCCGTGCCGGCCCCGGTCCACGGGGACTCGAAGCCCCGCGCGTACCGGCCGATGAGGAGCAGCAGTCCGGCGAAGAGCGGCATCCACGCGAGCCGGGCCAGGATCCAGCCGACCGAGTCGGGCGCGCCGACCAGGCCGGGGACCTCCCCGGCGTACGAGGCGGGGATCGCGGCGGCCAGCATCGCGGTCTGGTGCCAGCACAGGATCGTCATCGCGGAGAGGTTGACGATGACGGTGGGGGCCCAGAGGGTGGGCCGCCGTCGCAGGAGCCGGCCGAGCCGGTCGCGGAGCAGGACCGCCGCGCCGCTCTGCGTGGCGGCGAGGGCCAGGACGAGCAGCGACGGGGGGTGCGAGTTGGTGCGCGCCTCGCCCGGGACGCCCACCATCGAGGCCGGGTAGCCGAAGTGCAGGAGCAGGGCCGCGAAGAGCGCGGCGCCGCCGAGCAGCAGAGCCCAGGCGTGGCCGCGGGTGACCCGGGCCTCGCCCCAGGAGACGCCGAGCTGGTAGGCGAACAGCCAGCCGGGGACGATGGTCAGGACGCCCAGCCAGGACGGCACGGCATCGGCGTACGGCCCGTAGCGCAGCAGGTCGACCACGGCGACCGAGCCGAGCAGCGGGGCCGCCGCCCACACGCCGAGCCGGCGCGCCGCGCGGACGCAGTACGGGGTGAGCGCGGTGACCACGGTGTAGACGCCGACGAACCACAGCGGCTGGATCACCAGCGTGGACGCCGTGCGCAGGGTGGCCTCGGGCACGCCGAAGCCGTGGTGCAGCAGGGGCAGCAGCGCCGCCCACACGGCGGTGACGCCGAGCACGGGCCGTCCGAGCCGGACGAGGCGCCCCCTCAGCCACGCGCCCGTGGAGCCCTCGTGGCGGCGGAAGGAGAGGACGGAGGCGTAGCCGCCGACGAGGAAGAAGATGCCCAGCATCTGGAGGATCCAGCTCACGGGGGCGAGGCCGCCGAACGCGGACAGCGGGCTGGCGTTGTGGATCGCGCCGTCGGAGGAGAGCGTGAACCCGCCGAGCAGCCAGTGCCCGGTGGGCACGGCCAGAAGGGCCAGGGCACGCAGTCCGTCGATCGCGCGGTCGCGGTGGGTGGGTGTGTGTTCCTCGATGCGGTCGAGGGTCCGCCGGAGCGTGGTGCGCAGGGGGGTCATCGGACGGCTCCGGTGGCGATGGCGGCGAAGGTGCGGAGCGAGGCCGTGCCGGGCGTGAAGTAGCCGTCGTGGCCCTGGGCGTCGGCCGCCGGAACGGGGCGGGCGCCGAACTCGGGGGCGGTGGGGTCGGTGCCGTGGCCGAGGCCGGCGAACGCCACGTTCGGGACCCGGTCGATCCAGTCGGTGGGATCCTTGGCGGCCCAGACCCGGGCGGTCGTGTTCAGGGCGGCCACGTCGTCCGCCCGCATACCGGGGGAGGCGACGGCGACCAGGTCCTTCGCCTTGATCCGGTGCGCGGCGAGCCCGCAGACCACCGACCCGTAGCTGTGGCAGAAGAGGGAGGGTTCCGGGGCGCCGACGGCGGCGAGCCCCTCGGTGAACCGGACGAGCCGCTCGGCGCCCGCCTCGGCGAGGTCCCCGGAGGCGGCGTCGAGGCCGACGCCCACGGGCGTCGTGTAGCCGGCCCAGGCGACCACCGCGGTCCGGTCGCCGGTCGCCGCGCGCAGGGCGGTGGCCTTGCGGGTGAGGGACGCCAGGTTCCCGGCGTCGACGTCCGATCCGGGCACGATCACCGCCACGTGCTCCGCCCGCGCCAGGTCTCCGTACGCGAGGACGACCTGGCCCCGGCCCCGGGGGTCGTACGCGAGGACCTGCTGACCGGCGAACCGGCCCCCGGCGGTACGGGCGTTGGCGGCGTACCGCAGGGCGAGCGGGGCGCCGTCGAGGTTGCCGACGACGCCCGGGTGGGCGGCCGCCAGATCCCGCCGGCGGGAGGGAGTCGTCCCGGCGAAGAGGGCCCGCACCTGGGCGGGTGTCATGCGGCCGGGGTCGGGGAGCCCGTCGGCCTGCCACGCCGCCGTTCCCACCGGGGGCCCGGTGACGGCCCGCTGGCTGTTTCCGGCCGCCCAGCCCGCCGTTCCCGCCACCGTGGTGGCGGTCAGCGCGGCGGCGACCAGGGTCCTCGTGAACCGGCGCATGGACGTCTCCCCTTCCGTTCCTGTCGTGAGCGAGAGGAAGGTAAGGAAACGAGGGGAGAGCGGACGTCACACCGGGGCGCCAACCCCGAACCCCTACCGGGGTAGGGGTCGGACGAGCAGCGGGCCTCAGGGCGGTGGTGGGGACAACCCCCGGGGGCTACCTCCCCTGACCCGGCGTCACCAGGCCCGACTCGTACGCGAAGACGACCGCCTGCGCCCGGTCGCGCAGGTCCAGCTTGGCGAGCACCCGGCCGATGTGGGTCTTCACGGTCTGCTCGGCGAGGACGAGATGGTCGGCGATCTCCTGGTTCGACAGGCCCCGGGCGATGAGCTCCAGGACCTCCGTCTCGCGCGGGGTGAGGCCGTTGAGGCGCAGGGCCGCGCGGTCGGCGCGCGGAGCGGGCCTGGAGGCGGCGAAGTCGGCGATGAGGCGCCGGGTCACGGACGGCGCGAGCAGCGCGTCACCGGCCGCGACCACCCGCACCGCGGCGATCAGGTCGGCGGGCGGCGCGTCCTTCAGGAGGAAACCGGAGGCACCGGCGCGCAGCGCCTCGTACACGTAGTCGTCCACGTCGAAGGTGGTGAGCATCAGCACCTTGGGGCGGTGGACCACGCCGGGCGGGGGGTTGAGGATCTCCCGCGCCGCCGAGAGCCCGTCCAGCTCCGGCATCCGCACGTCCATGAGGACCACGTCGGGGTGCGTGGAGCGGGCCACGTCCACGCCCTGCCGCCCGTCCGGAGCCTCGCCCACGACGTCGATGTCGGACTGCGCGGCGAGCAGGGCGGCGAAGCCCGCCCGCACCATGGCCTGGTCGTCGACGATGATCACGCGGATGGTCACGGGCTTCCTCAGGTGTCGGCGGTACGGGTCGGCAGCCGGGCGGCGACCCGGAAGCCCCCGTCCGGCAGCGGCCCGGTGTCGAGCGAGCCGCCCGTCAACCGTACGCGCTCGCGCATGCCGACCAGCCCGTGGCCGGTGCCCGTACCGCCCTCCAGCGGCGAGGTGCGGCCCTCGGCGGGGCCGTTGACGACGAGGATGTTCAACCAGCCGTCCGCGTCGGGCCGTACGGACACCCGGGTCGTCGCGCCCGGCGCGTGCCGGACGACGTTGGCCAGCGCCTCCTGCACGATCCGGTACGCCGACAGGTCCACCGCCGGCGGCAGCTCGCCCAGGTCCGCCGCCATCGACAGCTCGGCCGGCACACCCGCCCGTACCGTCGCCTCCACCAGATGCTGCACCCGGTCGAGGCCCGGCTGCGGCGCCCGCTCGCCCTCCGTGCCCTCGCTGCGCAGCACCGCGAGCAGCCGCCGCATCTCGGCCAGCGACTCGCGCGCCCCGGCGGCGATCGAGGCGAACTCCTCGCGGGCGGCGTCCGGGAGTTCCGGGATGCGGTACGGGGCCGAGTCGGCCTGCACGGTGATCACCGACATGTGGTGGGCGACCACGTCGTGCAGCTCGCGGGCGATCCGGGTGCGCTCCTCCAGGAGGGTGCGGCGGGCCCGTTCCGCCTCGCTGATGGTCTCCTGCTCGACCAGCCGCCGCTCGGCCTCGCCGCGCCCGCGCAGGGTCGCCGTCAGCAGCAGGACGATCCCGCTGAGGACGAAGAGCAGGACGACGACGCCGGTGCCCGGCCGCTGCGGCGAGACGAGCTCGAAGACGGCCCCGGCGGCTCCGGTCACCAGCCACACGCCGAGGAGGGCGCGCCGGGACTCGCGCAGCCCGAGGGGCAGCATCAGGAAGAGATAGCCGATGACGGCCATGGGGGTCCACGGCCAGGGCAGGTCGTGGCGGGGATCGGAGGCGAGGAGGACGAAGCCGCCGATCACGTCCGCCGCGAAGATCACCCACCACGCCTGGAGCGGCCGGCTCACCGCGAGCAGCAGCGGTGCGGCCTGCGCGGTGCCGAGCGCGCCGGCGAGGGCCCCGTTCACGTGGTAGTCCTGCGCGAGCACGGTGATGGTGACCGGCAGCAGCGTGGCGACGAGCACCAGGGCGACCCCGTACGGCAGCCACCGCAGCCACGGCGACGCCGCCCGCGCCAACAGCGCCTCGCCGGGCCCGCTCGGCGTCGCGAGCGCGACCCCGAGCCCGCGCACCAGCTCTGACATGGGCGGCCGACGCCGCTGTGCATCCTTCATGACGGCCCCAGCGTAGGCACCCCGCCCGCCGGCCCACGTCATACCGGAGGCCCGTCCGCCGGGTCATACCGGAGTACGAGCTCCCGGGCGCGTCCGAGCCCGGGAGCGCCGCTAGAGCTCCGCCAGGAGTTCCGCCTTCTTCGCCGAGAACTCCTCGTCCGTCACCAGGCCGGCCCGGTGCAGTTCACCGAGGTGGCGAATCCTTTCGGCAACACCGGCGGGGTCGTGGGGGCGGGCCGCGGCGCCCGGGAGGGCGGGGACGCGGAGGGTGGAGGCGCGGACGGCGGAGAGGACGGCGGCGGCGAAGGGCAGGGACTCGTGCACCGGGCCGTAGCCGAGGCCGAAGATCACGGACGCGGGGTCGTGGTCCGGCTGGACCGGCCGCTCGTCCTGGCCCTCGCGCGGCACCAGCCGCAGATAGCCGTCCAGGACCTCCGGCGAGCGCCACTCGACACCGCTCAGCTCGCCGACCCGGAAGGTCTGGTCGCCGGCCTTCCACTTCTCCGAGGACGCCCCCGACCAGGACCAGCGGAAGGTCACCTCCGCCGTCCCGTCGAAGCTCGCCTTCCCGTCGTACGCCTTGAAGGACTGCGGCCCCTCCGGCGCCGCCACCAGGAAGCGGTCCGCGGGCCACTCGGCGTCGTACGGACTGAGGACGGAGCGCAGCTCGTCGCGGTAGTACTCGGCGAGCGTCTCCCGGTCGGCGGGCAGCACCAGACGGTACGGATCGCACTCGTCCTTCAACTGTCCCGCCGCCGCCTCCATCAGGGGATCGGCGCCCGCCCTCGGCGCGGCGCGCAGCACGACGGTGCCCCGCTTGCCCGGGGCGAGCGTCACGGACTCCAGCGCCTCGTACGGCACGCGCCGCTCGCGCAGTGCCGCGAAGAGCTTCGGAATGCGGTTCGTGCGGTTCCCCCGATCGAAGCGGATGACGACGGCGTCGCTATCGAACTCCCAGGTGGCATGAATTCCGGCCAGCACATCACCCATACGCCTCATCGTATGCGGCGTATGCCCCGACGTCGCCCCTCCGCAACCATCGTAAATTCGCCGTAATCACGCGCGTCAGGAGACCGGAGCGCCGGAGATTCCACGGAGACAAGCGCTGTCACCGCCGGAAGCCCCGCCTCCGGCACCCTCCGTGACCCCCTCCGCCGGGCCGCCCGGCGTATCGGACTCGGCCACTCCGCAGATCACCCGCCCGTACGCGCCGACTCCTATCGCCGCGAGGTTCTCCAGGCTGCGCGTGCCCGGTTCGAAGTAGCCCGTGTGCCCTCCGGCGCCCGCCGCCGAGAGCAGCCGCGCCCCGAACTCCGGTGCCACCGGGTCCGCCCCGTGCCCGACCCCGCCGAACGCCAGGTGGGGCACGTCCGCGATCCAGTCCTCGGCGTCCCGCATGGCCCAGACGCGGGCCGGGGTGCCGAGCTCGGCGGCGTGCTCCACGCGCATGCCGGGGCTGCCGGCGACGACCACGTCGGTGACCCGCGCGGGCAGCCTGGGCGCGGCGACCCCGCACAGCACGGAGCCGTAGCTGTGGCAGAAGAGGGTGACGCGCGCGTCGCCGGGCAGCGCGGCGGTGAGGCCGACCAGCCGGACGGCGCCGCTCTCGGCGAGCCGCCCGAGGGCGGCCTCGATGCCGACGCCGACGGGGGCGGTGTAGTCGGCCCAGGCGATGACGGCCGTACGGGTCCCGGGGGCCGCACGCCGTTCGGCGGCGTAGAGGGAGTCGGCCATGCCGGCCGGCGCGGAGTAGCGGCGCGCGGTGCGCTGGAAGGTGAGGAGGTTGGTGTCGACCCCGGGCACGATCACCGACACCCGCCGGGCCCGCTCCAGGTCGCCCAGGACCTCCGCCGCCCGGCCCGTGCCCGTCGGGTCGAAGGCGAGGATCTGGCGTCCCGGCCGCAGGAGGGAGGCGAAGCGGTGGGCGAGGCGCCGCGCCTGGAGGCGGCCGTCGGCGGTGAGCCGCGGGTCGTCGACCCGCTCCCGCTGGGTGGCGAGGGCGCGGGTGAGGGAGACCCGGTTGGCGCGGTAGCGCAAGGAGACGGGGGCTCCGTTGAGGTTGCCGACCACGAGGGGGTGGGTGTCGGCGAGCCGGGCGCCCTGCGCGGCCCCGATGGTGGCGAAGAACGCGGCGACCGTCCGGGCCGGGGCCGTCGGAGCGGGCGGGGCGCGGTGGCCGATCCGGTCGTGCGCCCAGGCGGCGAGGGCCTGCTCCCGGGTCTGGCCCGGGGCGGGAAGGTTCCGGATCGTGGTCCACCCGGTGGTCGCGAGGAGCACGAACACGACGGCGAGCGCGAGCAGCATCCGCCACAGGGAGAGGGTGGGGGAGGAGTCGAAGGAAGGCAGCATCGGCCGCCACCCTAGGGGGCGCCGAGGCCGGGCCGCGCACGGGCGTGACGTGGATCACCCGGGCCGCCGGGGTGTGGTGACGGGGTGTGCGCGCGGTCGTACGCGGGGTCGTGTGCGTGCTCGGGAGTACGGTCGGGAGTGCGGGCGTACGCGGGGTCGTGCGCGAGCTCGCGGAGGGGTGGCTCAGGTGCGCCAGCGGGGCGCGAGCGCGGGGCCGAGGTGGTCCAGATAGCGCTCGGTGAGGGCGCGGATCGCCTCCAGGGTGGGGTCCTCGCCCCGGCCCCAGAGCTGCCCGGTGACCCGCATGACGCCGCTGAACGCGGCGACCGCGATCCGGGGGCGCGGGTCCTCGTCGACGTCGAGCCCCTCGCGTTCGGCGATCAGGCGGGCGATGGTCTCCTCCATCTCCGTGGAGCGGCGCAGGTGCACGGCGAGGAGGGCGGGGGTGGACTCGATGAGCTGGAAGGTGCGCAGGTACAGCTCGACGGGGACGACCTCGGCGATGGCCTCGCCGATGGTGTCCCAGGCGCTGAGGACGGCGTTGCGCAGGGCGTCGAACGGGCCTTCCTCGGCGGGCCGTTCGCCGAGCGCGGCGATGAACCGCTCCTCCACCATCTGCTGGACGGCGAAGGCCACGTCCTCCTTGGTGGCGAAGTAGCGGAAGAAGGTGCGCTGGGAGACGTCGACGGCGTCGGCGATCTCGTCGACCGTGGTCCGCTCGTACCCCTGGGTCGTGAACAGCTCCAGGGAGACCCGGATCAGAGCGTCGCGGGTGCGCTGCTTCTTGCGCTCGCGCAGACCGGGGACAACGGTCACGTCGGCGGTCCTCTTTCCGGTCCTCTTTTGGCCACTTCGTCCGGCTCAGCGTACCTGTGAGCTACGTGACAGTTACCGGCGCGTGAATCGCTTTGTCAATTGTCAGTGGCTGACACTAGCCTCGTGGGTATGACTAGTCAGACCACCGTGGAAAAGGCCCCGCAGGGTCAGGGGGGTGACCGGGAGCCGCTCGCGGGCCCGGCGAAGGGACTGCGCGGGCACCCGTGGTTGACGCTGTTCGGCGTTGCCGTAGGCGTGATGATGGTCGCGCTCGACGGCACGATCGTCGCCATCGCCAACCCCGCCATCAAGGACGACCTCCAGGCATCGCTCGCCGAGGTCCAGTGGATCACCAACGGCTACCTCCTGGCCCTCGCCGTCGCCCTGATCACCGCCGGCAAGCTCGGCGACCGCTTCGGGCACCGCCAGACCTTCCTCATAGGCATCGCCGGCTTCGCCCTCGCCTCCGGCGCCATCGGCATGTCGAGCTCGATCGGGCTCGTGATCGCCTTCCGTGTCCTGCAGGGCCTCTTCGGCGCCCTGCTCATGCCGGCCGCGCTCGGCCTGCTGCGCGCCACCTTCCCGGCCGAGAAGCTGAACATGGCCATCGGCATCTGGGGCATGGTCATCGGCGCCTCCACCGCCGGCGGGCCGATCCTCGGCGGCTTCCTCGTCGAGCACGTCAGTTGGCAGTCCGTCTTCTTCATCAACGTGCCGGTCGGCGTCGTCGCGCTCGTCCTCGGCCTGGTGATCCTCAAGGACCACCGCGCCGAGAACGCCCCGCGCTCCTTCGACGTCTTCGGCATCGTGCTGCTCTCGGCCGCGATGGGCTCCCTCATCTGGGGCATCATCAAGGCCGGCGAGTCCTGGGGCTGGGGCAGCGCCAACACCTGGGGCTGTCTGATCGGCGCCGTCGTGCTCTTCGCGGTCTTCGCCGTCTGGGAGACCAAGGTCAAGGAGCCGCTCATCCCGCTGGCCATGTTCCGCTCCGTGCCGCTGTCGGCCGGTGTGGTGCTGATGGTCCTGATGGCCTTCGCCTTCATGGGCGGCCTGTTCTTCGTGACCTTCTATCTCCAGGGCGTGAAGGGGCTCGGCCCGATCGACGCCGGACTGCGCCTGCTGCCGCTGACCGCGATGATGATCGTCTCCTCGCCGCTGGCTGGCGCGCTCATCACCAAGTTCGGCCCGCGGGTCCCGCTGGTCGGCGGCATGGTCTGCACGGCCGTCGCCATGTTCGGCATGATCACCCTCGACGCGGACACCGGCACCCTCGCCATGTCCCTCTGGTTCGCCCTCCTCGGCCTCGGCCTCGCCCCGGTGATGGTCGGCGCCACCGAGGTCATCGTCGGCAACGCGCCGCTGGAGCTGTCCGGTGTGGCCGGCGGTCTCCAGCAGGCCGCGATGCAGGTCGGCGGCGCGCTCGGTACGGCGGTGCTGGGCGCGGTCATGTCGTCGAAGGTGTCCGGCGTCTTCGCCGAGAACTGGAAGGACGCCGGGATCCCCGTCCCCGCCGACCCGCGCCTGGAGCAGGCGGCCGAGTTCGGGATGGTGCCGCCGGAGCTCGCCAAGGCACCGGGCATGACGCCCGACATGCTCTCGGCCATCGGCAAGGTCATCCACGAGACCTTCCTCCAGGGCATGGGCCTCGCCTTCACCGTCGCCGGCGCGGTCGCCGTCGTCGCGGCGCTCGTCGCCACGCTCACCAAGCGCGGCGCCAACGCGGAGGCGGGCGCCGGAGCCGCCCACATCTGACGTCCGTCAGGGTTCCCTTAAGGGGCCGTCACCCGTTCGAAGGAACGGGGGCGGCCCCTCTTCCGTCGGAGGGGTGCGGTGAGCCATTCTCGTGACTACGGAGAGTTACGAAACGGGGGTTTACCTGCATGAACACGAAGACCTTTCTGGGTGCGGCGGTCGTCCTGACCGCCCTTCTCGCGGCCCCGGCGGCCGCCGCACCGACGACCGCACCGGGGGCCGTAGCCACGACCGCACCCGCGGCCGCACCTGGGGCCGTCACCGCCGCCACGGCCACGGCCCTCGGGAGCTGCGGGCCCGGCCAGCTCTGCCTGTGGCCCAAGGCGGACTTCAAGGGCCGGGCGCTGACCCACGAGCTGGCCTCGGTCGACATCGAGAGCTGCACGGCCTTGCCGGCGGGCGTGAGCGCCCAGGCGCTCGCCAACCGCACCGGGCGGCCGGTCACCGCCTACCAGTCCGCCGAATGCGCGGAGACCGGCGAGTTCGAGACCTATCCGGGGCGGGGGACCTGGGTGCCCCAGACGCCCTACAAGGTCAGAGCCTTCAAGATCTGGGAGCGATAGGGGAGGGGATGTCGGGGGCGGCCTGCGCCGGCGGGACCGAGAGACGCGCGACCTCGGCCCGCAGCTCCCGCACCTCCCGGGTCAGCGCCTCCAGCAGCTCCGTCTGCCGGCGCTCGGCCGCGTCGTCCCGCTCGAAGCGGGAGATGAACCAGGCCGCGATGTTCGCCGTCACCACACCGAGCAGAGCGATCCCGGACAGCATCAGGCCCACCGCGAGCACCCGGCCGAGACCGGTGGTCGGGGCGTGGTCGCCGTAGCCGACGGTGGTCATCGTGGTGAAGGACCACCAGACGGCGTCCCCGAGCGTCTTGATGTTGCCGTCGGGTGCGTCCCGCTCCACATGGAGCACGGCCAGCGAGCCGAACATCATCAGCCCGACCACCGCGCCCGCCACATACGTGGTGAGCGTGATCTGCGGCGCCATCCGGGCCCGCCGACCCACCAGGAGGAGCGTGGCGACCACCCTGAGCAGCCGCAGCGGCTGCACCATCGGCAGCACCACCGCCAGCAGGTCCAGCGGATGGCTGCGCACGAAGGCCCACCGGGCCGGCGCGAGCGCGAGCCGGACCACGTAGTCCACGGCGAACGCGGCCCACACCGCCCACTCCACGTGGCCGCACAGCCGGTGCACCCACGGGTCGGCGCCCGGTGCCACGATCGGCACGGCGTAGGCGATGCCGAACGCCACCGCCAGTGCCAGCAGCGGCATCCGGGTCCGCTCTTCCCACTGTTCCTTCATGCCCGGCATCGTAAGGAACGCCGAAGGGCGGCGGGACCACGGTCCCACCGCCCCTCACCAGGCGCTCCGTGCTACCGGCCGTCGGCTACCGGCCGTCACCACCGGTCCGGACGCGGCCGGCGCACCGCGTCACGCGTCGCCGCCCGCCGGGCCCGGGTCGGCGGCCGCGACGTCCAGGAGCCGGTAGCGGTCCACGGCCTGCTTCAGGGCCGAGCGGTCGACCTTGCCGTCGCGGGCCAGCTCCGTCAGGACCGCGAGCACGATCGACTGGGCGTCGATGTGGAAGTAGCGGCGGGCCGCGCCCCGCGTGTCCGCGAAGCCGAAGCCGTCCGCACCGAGGGAGGTGTAGCTGCCCGGCACCCAGCGGGAGATCTGGTCCGGCACCGCGCGCATCCAGTCCGAGACGGCCACGAACGGGCCCTGGGCGCCCTGGAGCTTGCGCGTCACGTACGGGACGCGCTGCTCCTCGTCCGGGTGGAGCAGGTTGTGCTCCTCGACGGCCACCGCGTCGCGGCGCAGCTCGTTCCAGGACGTGGCGGACCAGACGTCGGCGCGGACGTTCCACTCCTCGGCGAGGATCCGCTGCGCCTCCACCGCCCACGGCACGGCGACACCGGAGGCCATGATCTGCGCGGGGACGGCGCCGGCCTCGCCCGCCCGGTAGCGGTAGATGCCCTTGAGGATGCCGTCGGCGTCCACGTCGGCCGGCTCGGCCGGGTGCTGGATGGGCTCGTTGTAGACCGTGAGGTAGTAGAAGACGTCCTCGGCGTCGGGCCCGTACATCCGGCGCAGACCGTCCTGGACGATGTGCGCGATCTCGTAGCCGAAGGCGGGGTCGTAGGCGACACAGGCCGGGTTGGTCGAGGCGAGCAGGTGCGAGTGGCCGTCCGCGTGCTGGAGGCCCTCGCCGGTCAGCGTGGTGCGGCCGGCGGTGGCGCCGAGCACGAAGCCGCGGGCGAGCTGGTCCGCCATCTGCCAGAACTGGTCGCCGGTGCGCTGGAAACCGAACATCGAGTAGAAGACGTAGACCGGGATGAGCGGTTCGCCGTGCGTGGCGTACGCCGAGCCGGCGGCGATCAGCGAGGCGGTGCAGCCCGCCTCGGAGATGCCGTCGTGCAGCATCTGGCCGGTCGGGGACTCCTTGTAGGCGAGGAGCAGCTCCCGGTCCACGGCCTCGTACTGCTGGCCCAGCGGGTTGTAGATCTTGGCGCTCGGGAAGAACGAGTCCATGCCGAAGGTGCGGTACTCGTCCGGCGCGATCAGCACGAAGCGCTTGCCGATCTCCTTGTCCCGCATCAGGTCCTTGAGCAGCCGGACGAAGGCCATGGTGGTGGCGATCGACTGCTGGCCCGAGCCCTTCTTCACCGCCGCGTAGGTCTTGTCCTCGGGCAGCGCCAGCGGCTTGGCGCGGACCACACGGGTGGGCACGTACCCGCCGAGCGCCTTGCGGCGGTCGTGCATGTACTGGATCTCCTCGGAGTTCCGGCCCGGGTGGTAGTACGGCGGCAGGCCGTCCTCCAGTTGCCTGTCCGAGATCGGGATGTGCAGCCGGTCGCGGAAGCGCTTGAGGTCGTCGACCGTCAGCTTCTTCATCTGGTGGGTGGCGTTGCGGCCCTCGAAGTTGGGGCCCAGCGTCCAGCCCTTGACGGTCTTGGCGAGGATCACCGTCGGCTGGCCCTTGTGGGCCTTGGCCGCCGAGAACGCCGCGAAGATCTTCCGGTGGTCGTGACCGCCGCGGCCCAGGTGCAGGATCTGGTCGTCGGTCATGTTCTCGACCATGGCCCGCAGCCGATGGTCGTCGCCGAAGAAGTGGTCGCGGATGTAGGCGCCGGTCTCCGTCGCGTACGTCTGGAACTGGCCGTCCGGCGTGGTGTTCATCTTGTTGACGAGCACGCCGTCGCGGTCCTGGGCGAGCAGTGGGTCCCAGGAGCGGTCCCAGACCAGCTTGATGACGTTCCAGCCGGCGCCGCGGAAGACGGACTCCAGCTCCTGGATGATCTTGCCGTTGCCGCGCACCGGGCCGTCGAGCCGCTGGAGGTTGCAGTTGACGACGAAGGTGAGGTTGTCGAGGCCCTCGCGGGCCGCGATGGTGAGCTGGCCCAGCGACTCCGGCTCGTCCATCTCGCCGTCGCCGAGGAAGGCCCACACATGCGACTTGGAGGTGTCGGCGATGCCGCGCGCCTCCATGTAGCGGTTCATCCGGGCCTGGTAGATCGCGCCGAGCGGGCCGAGGCCCATCGACACCGTGGGGAACTCCCAGAAGTCCGGCATCAGACGCGGATGCGGGTAGGAGGACAGCCCGTTGGGGAACTTCGACCGCTCCTGGCGGAAGGCGTCGAGCTGCGTCTCGTTCAGCCGGTCGAGGAGGAAGGCGCGGGCGTAGATGCCGGGGGAGGCGTGGCCCTGGAAGAAGATCTGGTCGCCGCCGTCGCCCTCGTCCTTACCGCGGAAGAAGTGGTTGAAGCCGACGTCGTACAGGGAGGCGGAGGAGGCGAAGGTCGCGATGTGGCCGCCGACGCCGATGCCGGGGCGCTGGGCGCGCGAGACCATCACGGCCGCGTTCCAGCGGGTGGCGTTCAGGACCTTGCGCTCGATCTCCTCGTTGCCGGGGAAGAAGGGCTCGTCCTTGGTGGCGATGGTGTTGACGTAGTCCGTGCTGCGCATCTCGGGCACGGCGACCCGCTTCTCGCGGGCGCGCTCGATCAGCCGCAGCATCAGATAGCGGGCCCGCTCCCGGCCCCGCTCGTCGACGGCGGCGTCCAGGGAGTCGAGCCACTCCTGGGTCTCTTCGGGGTCGAAATCCGGGACCTGGCTGGGAAGGCCGCCAATGATGATCGGGTTGCGATCGGATGCGGGAGCCACGCTGTTCCTTCGCTGGTCGGTGGAGCCCCCGGGGGAGGGGAGCCCCGCTGAGGCCGGGATGTTCATCGTGTACCCCGCCGGTGGCAAACGTCATCTTTACCGAGGGGTAACCCTCCCGGGGCGCCGTGTTCGGTCAAATCGCAACCTTACGCCCATCCCGCGCATGCGTTCCGGCGGCATGTTCGGCAGACTGAAGCCGCAGAGCCCCATAATGCGGGGCGAAGAGTGCGTGACTCGTCACGGAGCGCGACGGGCACTCGCCGGAGGTTGCGGCGAGACAGCCCCAAACGTCACCGTTTCGGCGGTCTCATCGGCCGGGTACTTGCGCGATCCGCCCCGGCACGTGTGGACTACGGCCAGCGCCGCGCGCCCGCGCGCGGCCGAAGCATTTTCCGATACATGATCAGGAGGCAAGCCGTGAGCGCGACCGCGGACCACGCGGAGGAGCGGACCAACCCGGCAGCGAGGCTGGGGTTCGAGCCCGGACAGGTGGTCCAGGAGATCGGCTACGACGACGACGTCGACTTCGATCTCCGCGAAGGCATCGAGTCCATCATCGGCCAGGACCTCGTGGACGAGGAGTACGACGACGTCGCCGACGTCGTGCTGCTCTGGTTCCGTGACGAGGACGGTGACCTCACCGACGCCCTGGTGGACGCCATCGGTCTCCTGGAGGAAGGCGGCCAGATCTGGCTGCTCACGCCGAAGACGGGCCGCGACGGCTACATCGAGCCGAGCGACATCAATGATGCCGCGCAGACCGCTGGTCTCTCCCAGACCAAGAGCATCAGCGTCGCCAAGGACTGGGTCGGCACTCGACTCGGCACCCCGAAGCGCTGATCCCCCGATACGCTGCAGGAAGCCCCCGCCGGTCCCGACCGGCGGGGGCTCCGTGCATCCCCGGCCGACCCTTAGGGTGGGTTTCACCGTTTCGGCCCAACCCCGGGCCGCCGCGCGAAGGGATACGCACGCGATGGCGATCGAGATCGGAGCCGAGGCCCCGGACTTCGAGCTGAAGGACAACCACGGCCGCACCGTACGGCTCTCCGACTTCTTCGCGGACCCCGCGACGAGCAAGAACGTCGTCCTCTTCTTCTATCCCTTCGCCTTCACCGGCGTGTGCACCGGCGAGCTGCGCGAGCTGCGCGACCACCTGGACCGCCTCGTCAACGACGACACCCAGCTCCTCGCCGTCTCCAACGACTCCATCCACACGCTGCGCGTCTTCGGCGAGCAGGAGGGCCTGGAGTTCCCGCTGCTCTCCGACTTCTGGAAGCACGGCGAGGCATCCCGCGCCTACGGCGTCTTCGACGAGGACAAGGGCTGCGCCGTGCGCGGCACCTTCGTCATCGACAAGACCGGCAGGGTCCGCTGGTCGGTGGTCAACGCCCTCCCCGACGCCCGTGACCTGGACGCCTGCCTCGACGCCCTCGCGGCCCTCTGACCGGCCCTCCGGCCGGCCCTCCGGCCGGCCCTCCGCCCGGACCGCCGACCGGCCCTCCGGGGGGTCCGGCGCCAACACTCGGGCGAAACGTCTGTTTCCACGGGGAACCCGTCACTAGGATCCAGACGTTGATCCGATGCCAACGCACGACTGGGGGCGCTGCCCCTGGAAACCAATGGAGGGACTCGTGGGAGTCAGCCTCAGCAAGGGCGGCAACGTCTCGCTGACCAAGGAGGCCCCTGGCCTGACCGCCGTCACCGTCGGTCTGGGCTGGGACGTCCGTACCACCACCGGTACGGACTTCGACCTCGACGCCAGCGCCATCCTGGTGAACGCGGAGGGCAAGGTCCGCAACGACCAGGACTTCGTCTTCTTCAACAACCTCAAGAGCGCGGACGGCTCCGTCGAGCACACCGGTGACAACCTCACCGGTGAGGGCGAGGGCGACGACGAGCAGGTCAAGGTCAACCTGGCCGCCGTGCCGCAGGACGTCGCCAAGATCGTCTTCCCGGTGTCGATCTACGACGCCGACAACCGGCAGCAGTCCTTCGGCCAGGTCCGCAACGCGTTCATCCGCGTCGTGAACCAGGCCGGCGGCGCCGAGATCGCTCGGTACGACCTGTCCGAGGACGCCTCGACCGAGACGGCCATGGTCTTCGGCGAGCTCTACCGCAACGGGGCGGAGTGGAAGTTCCGCGCCGTCGGCCAGGGCTACGCCTCGGGCCTGCGCGGCATCGCGCAGGACTTCGGCGTCAACGTCTGAGCCGACGCACCGCACCCGTCCGGCGCCGCACCTTCCGTGCGGCGCCGGACGCGCCTCGGGCGCCGCCCGCGCGCGTCCCGCACTCGCAGCAACCACCGGGGAGGAACCACGTCATGGGCGTCACGCTCGCCAAGGGAGGCAATGTCTCCCTCTCCAAGGCCGCACCCGATCTCACCCAGGTGCTCGTGGGCCTCGGCTGGGACGCGCGGTCCACCACCGGAGCCCCCTTCGACCTCGACGCCAGCGCGCTGCTGTGCCAGTCGGGGCGCGTGCTCGGGGACGAGTACTTCGTCTTTTACAACAACCTCACGAGCCCCGAGGGCTCCGTCGAGCACACCGGTGACAACCTCACCGGCGAGGGTGACGGCGACGACGAGTCGCTCATCGTGGACCTCACCAAGGTGCCGGTCCACTGCGACAAGATCATTTTCCCGGTCTCGATCCACGAGGCCGACAACCGCGGCCAGACCTTCGGCCAGGTCTCCAATGCCTTCATTCGCGTGGTCAACCGGGCGGACGGCCAGGAACTCGCCCGCTACGACCTCTCCGAGGACGCCTCCGGCGAGACCGCGATGATCTTCGGTGAGCTCTACCGCTACAACGGCGAATGGAAGTTCCGGGCGGTGGGCCAGGGGTACGCGTCCGGCCTCCGGGGCATCGCTCTAGACTTCGGGGTCAACGTTTCGTAAAGCCGCGTACTTACACGATGGGGTAGACAGTGGTTCTGAAAACCTTCGGGTGGTCGTTCGCCATCACGGCGCTCGGCCTCGCTTTCGCCGCTTGGCAGTGGGGGTGGGAGGCGTTCGGGGTCGTTCTGATCCTGTCGATCCTCGAGATCTCGCTGTCCTTCGACAACGCGGTCGTCAACGCCGGAATCCTGAAGAAGATGAATGCCTTCTGGCAGAAGATCTTCCTCACGATCGGCATCCTGATCGCGGTCTTCGGCATGCGGCTGGTCTTCCCCGTCGCGATCGTCGCCATCAGCGCCAAGGTGGGGCCGATCGAGGCCATCGAACTGGCCATGGACAAGCCGGCGCAGTACGAGGCGCTGGTCACCGACGCCCACGCGGCGATCGCCGCCTTCGGCGGCATGTTCCTGCTGATGATCTTCCTCGACTTCATCTTCGAGGACCGTGACATCAAGTGGCTCGGCTGGCTGGAGCGCCCGCTGGCCAAGCTCGGCAAGGTCGACATGCTGTCGGTCTGCATCGCGCTCGTCGTCCTGCTGGTCACGGCGATGACCTTCGCCACCCACGCGCACACCAGCGCCGGCCACATGGACAAGTCCGCGACCGTGCTGCTCTCCGGCGTCGCCGGCCTCATCACGTACCTCATCGTCGGCGGTCTCTCCGGCTTCTTCGAGAACAAGCTGGAGGAAGAGGAGGAGCGCGAGCACGAGGAGGAGGAGAAGGCCAAGGCCGAGGGCAAGCCGGTCTCCGCGGTCGGCCTGGCCGGCAAGGCGGCGTTCTTCCTCTTCCTGTACCTGGAAGTCCTCGACGCCTCCTTCTCCTTCGACGGTGTCATCGGCGCCTTCGCCATCACCAACCACATCTTCTGGATGGCGCTCGGCCTCGGCATCGGCGCGATGTACGTCCGTTCGCTCACGGTCTACCTGGTCCGCCAGGGCACCCTCGACGAGTACGTCTACCTGGAGCACGGCGCCCACTACGCCATCGGCGCCCTTGCGGTCATCCTGCTCATCACCATCCAGCACGAGATCAGCGAGCTGATCACCGGCGGCATCGGCGTCGTCCTCATCGCGGCGTCCTTCCTGTCCTCCGTCATGAGGAACCGGGCCATCGCGGCGGCCGAGGGGAAAGCCGACCCCTCGGACAAGACCGAGGTGAAGTCCGGGGTGTGACGACCCCGGCAATGAGGAACGCTTCTCTGCGGGGCGGCCGGAGCACCCGGCCGCCCCGCGGTGCGTGAGGCGCCGGACGGGGGCGAAGACGACGTGGGCACGAGCGTGGGGGGTGCGAAGCCATGGGCTTCCTGGACAATCTCTTTCCGGGCAGGGGAGAACCGTTCGACTCGGGCAGCGCCGTGTCGAACTCGATCGACCTGACCAGACGCCGGCCCAGCGTCTCCCTCGGCAAGCAGGGCGCCGCCACCGGCAACCTCCGCGTCAACCTCTCCTGGCGGATGCGGACCTCCGACATCGACCGCCGCCCCCGCCAGTCGCGCAGCCTGCTGCGCCACCCCCTGAAGCTGTTCAAGCCCGAGGAGGTCCAGGCCCACACCCAGGGCGTGGTCAACGTCGACCTCGACCTCGGCTGCCTCTACGAGCTGGCCGACGGCAGCAAGGGCGTGGTGCAGCCGCTCGGCGGCTTCTTCGGCGAGCTGAACGAGCCGCCGTACGTGAAGCTCAGCGGAGACGACCGGTTCGGGGCGCCGTCCGGCGAGACGATCTTTGTCAACCTCGACCACCGGGACGCCATCAAGCGCCTGTTGTTCTTCGTCTACATCTACGACCAGACCCCGGCCTTCGACCGCACCCAGGCCAAGGTCACGCTCTATCCGAGCAACGGCCCGCGGATCGAGATCGAGCTGGACGAGGACGCCCCGCAGGCCCGCTCCTGCGCCGTGTTCACCGTCGAGAACGTCAAGAACGACCTCGTCGTCCGCCGCGAGGTGCGCTTCGTGTACGGCTTCCAGGCCGAGCTGGACCGGCTGTACGGGTGGGGCCTGCAGTGGGGCCGCGGCTACAAGTCGAAGACCTGAGCGCCCCCGGAGCCGTACGGCCGGGGGACGCCCCGGCGGACGCGTCAGCGCCCGACGAACTGCGGCCCCATCGGCGGCATGCGGAACTCCCGGGCCGCGTGCGGATAGCCGTACGCGGGAACGGGCGCGGGAGCAGGTCCGGGAGCGGGCGCCGGCGCCGGGGCGCCCGGGCCGGGCTGCGGATAGCCGTACGCCGGGGCCGGAGGAGCGGTGGGCTGCGGCGGTACGGGCCCCGGAAGCGGCGGCGTCGAGGCGCCGGCCGGGGTGTGGACCATCGTCGCGTCCGGGTCGTGCGCCGGGGCGGAAGGGGCCGGGGCCGGGTCGTGCGCGTCCGTCCCGGCGTCCGCGGCGCCGCCCTCCGCCCCGTCGTCCACCGAGACGCCGAAGTCGGTGGCCAGCCCGACCAGGCCGGTCGGATAGCCCTGGCCCACCGCGCGGAACTTCCAGGTGTCCCCGCGCCGGTACAGCTCGCCGCAGATGATCGCCGTCTCCTCGCCGGTCTCCGCCGACACGTCGAAGAAGGCGAGCGGCTCCCCGTCCGCTGCCCCGGAGGCTCCCGGCGCCGCGTCGTACAGCAGGATCCGCAGGTCGGAGACGCGGCGGAAGGTGTCACCGTCGGAGGAGGCGGCGATCACCACCTGGTCGACCGAGGCGTCCAGCGCGCCCAGATCGGCCTCCACCGTGTCCGTGAGCCCCTCCGGCCCGCGCTTCTTCGCCAGGCGGCGCACCAGCCCCGAAGGGTGGCGCGGCTGGTTGTAGAAGACGAAGTCCTCGTCGGACCGCACGCGCCCGTCCGCGCCGAGCAGCAGAGCCGAGGCGTCCACGTCGGGCACCCCGGGTCCCGGAGTCCAGCGGAGCACGGCCCGTACGGCCGCGGTGTCGAGAGGGACGTTGGAGCCCTTCAGCATCGCGTGCGTCATGCCCGTCATCTTCCCTGCCCGCCCGCCTTCCGGACAACGTGGGGGTCCGGATGCGGACGAGTTACCTGAACTTCACGTACGCGGGGAACTACGGACACCCATACCTACGTACTATTACCGGCCACATGTCGTCAGGGCCTCAGAGGCCAGTCGGGGGAGATACATGCGTCATTTCGGGCACATCCCGGCCGCCACGCGGAGCGGGCTGTTCCACCGGGAGCCCGCCGAGTTCTCGGCCGGTTCCCCCGCGCCCACGCTCGCCGTGGCCCTCGGGGCCACGCTCTACAGCCCCGCCACCCGGCCGCGGCTCGCCGACGACGTGCGCAAACAGGCCGCGCGGGGCGTGGCGTCCATGGTGCTGTGCCTGGAGGACTCCATCAGCGACGCCGAGGTCGAGGCGGGCGAGGACAACCTGGTCCGCCAGTTCGCCGCGCTCGCGGCACCGGCCGGTGCGGCCTCCGGGGACGGTGCGGTCTCCGGGACGGGTGCGTCGGCGGGGGCCGGTGCGGCCTCCGGGGCCGGTGGGGCGGAGGGGGCGGTCGAGGACCTGCCCCTGCTGTTCATCCGGGTCCGCGAGCCGCAGCAGATCACCGACCTCGTCTCCCGGCTCGGCGAAACGGTCCGGCTGCTGTCCGGATTCGTACTGCCCAAGTTCACCGAGACCCGCGGCCGGCCCTTCCTCGAGGCCCTCACCGCCGCCGAGCAGGCATGCGGCCACCGGCTCTTCGCCATGCCCGTCCTGGAGTCCCCCGAACTGCTCCACCTGGAGACCCGGGCGGAGACCCTGGCCGGCATCGCCGCCCTCACCGGCAAGTACCGCGAGCGGATCCTCGCGCTCCGCCTCGGCGTCACCGACTTCTGCTCCCCCTACGGGCTGCGCCGCTCGCCCGACATGACCGCCTACGACGTCCAGATCGTCGCCCACGTCATCGGCGACGTCGTCAACGTCCTCGGCCGCTCCGACGGCACCGGCTTCACCATCACCGGCCCCGTCTGGGAGTACTTCCGCCCCGGCGAGCGCATGTTCAAGCCCCAGTTGCGCCGCAGCCCCTTCCTGCAGGGCCGCGCCGAGGACCTGCGCACCGCGCTCATCGAGCACGACCTCGACGGGCTGCTGCGCGAGATCGAACTCGACCGCGCCAACGGACTCCTCGGCAAGACCTGCATCCACCCCACCCACGTGCTGCCGGTGCACGCGCTGTCCGTCGTCAGCCACGAGGAGTTCAGCGACGCCCAGGACATCCTGCGGCCGGAACGCGACGGTGGCGGCGTGCTCCGATCCGCCTATACGAACAAGATGAACGAGGTGAAGCCGCACCGCGCGTGGGCCGAACGGACCCTGCGGCGCGCCGAGGTCTTCGGCGTCGCCCGCGAGGACGTCGGCTTCGTGGAGCTGCTCACCGCCGGACTCGCCGGCTGACCGCCGGACCTCCGGCTGACGAAGGGACAACGACGACGTGGTGTGGACCGGAACCTGGGTCGCGGAGCGACTGGGCGTCGAACTGATCGGCGACGAGGAGCTACCGGGCCTGCTGGGCCTCGCACTGCGCCGCAACCCCAAGCGCGCCCACCTGCTCGTCTCCAACGTGCTCGGCAAGCACGTCCCGCAGCGCCCCTCGGTGGTGCGGGAGGCGGGCTACGACCTGGGGATACGGGTCCGGCGGCTGCTCGGCGACGAGGAGGCGGCGCGGGCCGTCGTCCTCGGCTACGCGGAGACCGCGACCGGCCTCGGCCACAGCGTCGCCGACGGCCTGGCCCTCGCTCCGTACCTCCACTCCACCCGCCGCCCGGTCCCCGGCGTCGCCCCGGCCGGCGGCTTCGAGGAGTCCCACTCGCACGCCACCTCCCACCTGCTGCTCCCCGAGGACCCGAAGCTGCTGGCGGGCGACGGCCCGCTGGTGCTGGTCGACGACGAGTTCTCCACCGGCAACACGGTCCTCAACACCATCCGTGACCTGCACGAACGCCATCCGCGCGAGCGCTATGTGGTGGTCGCCCTGGTCGACATGCGCGGCCCCGCCGACCGCGACCGCCTCACTGCCTTCGCCGCCGACCTCGGTGCCCGCGTCGACCTGGTCACCCTCGCCGCCGGCACGGTGGGCCTCCCGGACGGCGTCCTGGAGAAGGGCCAGGAGCTGGTGGCCCGGCACGAGGCGGCGGCGCGCGCCGAGGCGGTGGCGGAGCCCGTGGCGTCCGGCGCGGCCGGTGACCGGGGTGCGGCCGGTGACGTGAGTGTCGGCAGTGACTCGGGTGCCGGCGACGCCGCCGCAGCCGCGCGGGCGTCCGCGGCCCTCCCCGCTCCCCGGGCCCCGCTCGGCGCCGCGCCCGCCGCGCCGCCGCGCGCCCCGGTCCGGGTCGACCTGGGCTGGCCGGCCGGTGTGCCCGACGGTGGCCGGCACGGCTTCACCCCGGAGCACCGGGCCCGTCTGGAGGCGGCCCTCCCGGCGATGGCGGCCCGCGTCGCCGAGGCCCTCGGCCACCGGCCGGCGGCCGACGGCGGGGGCGACGGCGGTGCGCCCGCGCCGCGCGTGCTCGTCCTCGGCTTCGAGGAGCTGATGTACGCGCCGCTGCGGCTCGCCGAGGAGCTGGAGCGGGCCGGGACGGACGTCCGCTACTCCACCACCACCCGCTCGCCCGTCCTCGCCGTCGACGATCCCGGGTACGCCATACGGACCCGGCTCGTCTTCCCCGCGCACGACGCCCCGGCCGACGGGCCCGGCGAGCGGTACGCGTACAACGTCGCCGGCGCCGGCTTCGACGCGGTCGTCGCCGTCGTCGACTCCGTCGCCGACACCCCCGCACTCCACGCCCCGGACGGGCTCCTCGCCCGGCTCGCCGCGCACATCCCGCACGTGGTGCTGGCCGTGGTCCCCTCGTACGTACCGCCCTCCGCGTCCCCAGAAGTGCCCGACGCCCTTCAGCCGTCCGACGCCCTTCAGCCGTCCGACGCCCTTCAGTCGTCCGACGCTCCCGAAGCTCCCGAAAGGAGCTCCATGCTGCCCGAGCCCCTCCGCGGCCCCGCCTTCTCCTCGTACGCGCCCGAGGAGGTCGGCTGGCTGCTCCAGGACCTCTCGGACGTGGAGCTCGAGGCCCCGACCGAGGAGCGCGAAGAGGCCATACAGAGCGGCGGCGCGCACTACGCCGAGTCGCTGCCCGTGGAGTACCAGCCCAGCGAGCGCTACCAGGAGCTGTTCCGCAGTGCCCTGGAGGCGTCCGCCGCCCGGATCGCCCGCGCGGTCGGCACGGTCACCGAGACGGTGCTGGCGGAGCGGAGCGCCCGGCGGCCCGGCGGCACCCCCGTCCTCGTGTCCCTGGCCCGGGCCGGCACGCCCGTCGGCGTGCTGATGCGCCGCTGGGCGCGGCACCGGCACGGCCTGGAACTCCCGCACTACGCGGTCTCCATCGTGCGCGGCCGCGGCATCGACGCCAACGCGCTGCGCTGGCTCGCCGCCCACCACGACCCGGCCGACGTGGTCTTCGTCGACGGCTGGACCGGCAAGGGCGCCATCACCCGCGAACTCGCCGCCGCGCTCGCGGAGTCCGGCGAGTTCCAGGGCTTCGACCCGGAGGTCGTCGTCCTCGCCGACCCCGGTTCCTGCGTGCGCACCTACGGCACCCGCGAGGACTTCCTCATCCCCTCCGCCTGCCTCAACTCCACCGTCTCCGGCCTGATCTCGCGCACCGTCCTGCGCTCCGACCTGGTCGGCCCCGACGACTTCCACGGCGCCAAGTTCTACCGGGAGCTGGCCGGATCCGACGTCTCCGGCGTCTTCCTCGACGCCGTCACCGCCCGCTTCGACGAGGTCGCCGACACCGTCGACGCCGACGTCAAGGAACTCCTCGGCACCGACCGGACGCCCACCTGGGAGGGCTGGGCGGCCGTCGAGCGGATCAGCGAGGAGTACGGCATCCACGACGTCAACCTGGTCAAGCCCGGCGTCGGCGAGACCACCCGGGTCCTGCTGCGCCGCGTCCCCTGGAAGATCCTGGCCCAGCGCGGCGCGGACGCCGAACTGGCCCACGTACGCCTGCTGGCCGAGCAGCGCGGCGTACCGGTGGAGGAGGTCGACGGACTGCCGTACACCTGCGTCGGGTTGATCCACCCGCAATACACCAGGGGTGCGACAGGCGCCGACGGCAAGGCGGTGGTGTCCCGATGAGTACCACGCGCGTTCCCGCCGCCCAGGCCCCCGTCCTCGTCGCCAGCGACCTCGACCGCACCCTCATCTACTCGACCGCCGCCCTCGCCCTCGGCATGCCCGACGCCCAGGCGCCCCGGCTGCTCTGCGTCGAGGTCCACGAGTCCAAGCCGCTCTCCTTCATGACCGAGGAGGCCGCCGAAGAGCTGCGGGCGCTGACGGAGGAGACCGTCTTCGTCCCGACGACCACACGGACCCGCAAGCAGTACCAGCGCCTCAGCCTCCCGGGCGCCGGTGAGGACGTACGCGGTGCCTCCACGCCCACGTACGCGATCTGCGCCAACGGCGGCCACCTGCTGGTCGACGGCGTCACCGACCAGGACTGGCACGCCGACGTGCTCCGCCGGATCGCCGACGCCTGCGCCCCGCTCTCCGAGATCCGGGCCTACCTCACCGCCACCACCGACCTCTCCTGGGTGCGCAAGCACCGGGTCGCCGAGGACCTGTTCGCCTACCTCGTCGTCGAGCGCGAACGGCTGCCGGAGGAATGGCTCGCGCGGTTCGGCGCGTGGGCCGGTGAGCGCGGCTGGACGGTCTCGCTGCAGGGCCGCAAGGTGTACGCGGTGCCGAAGCCGCTCACCAAGAGCGCCGCCGTCCGCGAGGTCGCCCGCCGCACCGGGGCCCGCCTCACCCTGGCCGCCGGGGACTCGCTGCTCGACGCCGACCTGCTGCTCGCCGCCGACCGGGCCTGGCGCCCGGGCCACGGCGAACTCGCCGACGCCGCCTGGACCGCGCCCCACGTGGAGGCGCTGGCCGAGCGGGGCGTGGCGGCGGGCGAGGAGATCCTGCGCCGCTTCCGGGCGACGGCGGCAGGCCACGGCTCGCCGCGCCCGCTCTCCGGTGAACCCGCCCTGCCGCCCCCCGCTCTCCCCACGGCCGTCCTGCCTGCCCCTAGTCCGCTCGCTGCGCCCGGTCGGCCCGCGCCCGACGTGCTCCCGGACCCGGCCTGAGCGCCCGTACGACCCGCAGGGCGACGAAGCAGACGGCCGCGGCCGACGCCGTGAGGAGCACCGCCTTCGAGTAGACCGAGACGTAGTCGGTGACCTGCTCCCAGTTCTCGCCGAGGACGTACCCGGCGAGGACGAAGGCGGTGTTCCACAGCGCGCTGCCGAGCGCGGTGAGGGCCAGGAAGACCGGCAGCGGCATCCGCTCGACCCCGGCCGGCACCGAGATCAGGCTGCGGAAGATCGGCACCATCCGGCCGAACAGCACGGCCTTCGTGCCGTGCCGGGCGAACCACGCCTCCGTCCGCTCGATGTCCGCCACCTTCACCAGCGGCAGCCGGGCGGCGATCGCGAGTACCCGCTCCCGGCCGAACAGCGCGCCCACGCCGTACAGCGCGAGCGCGCCGACCACCGAGCCGGCGGTGGTCCACAGCAGTGCCGCGAGCAGGCCCATCCGCCCGCTGGAGGCGGCGAAGCCGGCGAGCGGCAGGATCACCTCGCTGGGGATGGGCGGGAAGAGGTTCTCCAGGGCGACGGCGAGGCCCGCACCGGGCGCGCCGAGGGTTTCCATGAGGCTGTTGATCCAGGTTTCCATGCCGTCGACGCTAGGAATCCGGGCGGTGCGGCGGGATGGTGCGGGCCGCAGGGACGGGTGTGGTTTTCCGCAGGGTGTGGAGGAGCGGGCCGCGCTAGCGTGGACGATCATGAGAGATCTCGGGGCGGCCACGACGACGGCGGGGGCGAGGGCCGGGTCCGGGGCCCGGGCCGGGGCCAAGGGCAAGGGCAAGGACAGGGCCGGGTCCGGAGCCCGGGCGGGGGCCAAGGGCAAGGACAGGGCCGTGGTCGCCGGGCTGCGCACCGCGGTCGGGCTCGCGCTCGGCGCCGCCGTCGCGCTCCTCGAAGTGCTGGCCGCGCTCGCCGTGCTGCCGCTCGCCGTGCTGTCGCTCACGGTGTGGCCGCGCGGCCGGCGGACGGTGACGGCGGTGGCCGGGCGGCTCGTCGGGGTGGAGCGGTGGCGGCTCGACCGCTTCCTGGGCGTCCGCGTCCCGCCGTACGGGCAGGCGCGCACCGTCCCGTACCTCGTCGCGCGCTGGCCGATCGCCCTGCTCGGCGGGATCGTGCTCGGCTGTGCGGCGATCGGCCTGGCGTATCTCGGCTTCGCGCTCGTCGGCTGGCTCTTCGTCGATCTGCGGCAGCCGGTGATGGTCGCCCTCGGCGGCCTCGGCGGGCTGCTCCTGCTCTTCCTCGCTACCCAGGGCGTCCGGCAGGTCGCCCGCATGGAGGGCGAGCTGGCGCTGCGGATGCTCGGCCCCACGCAGACCGACGCGCTGGAGGCGCGGATCGCCGAACTGGCCGCGAGCCGGGCCGAGATCATGGATGTCGTGCACGAGGAACGCCGCCGGATCGAGCGGGACCTCCACGACGGCGTGCAGCAGCGGCTCGTCGCCCTCGGCATGCTCATCGGCCGCGCCCGGCGCAGCCAGGACCCGGAGCGCGCCGCCGCACTGCTGCTCCAGGCCCACGAGGAGAGCCGGCAGGCCCTCGCCGAACTCCGCGAGGTGGCCTGGCGGGTGCACCCCGAGATCCTGGACCGGGCGGGCCTGCGCACCGCCCTGGAGGCGGTGGCCGAACGCGGCCCGCTGCCGGTGCGGCTGGACTACGCCGTCGCCCGCTCCGGGGAGCTGCCGAAGGCGGTGGAGACGGCCGCGTACTTCGTCGTCTCGGAGTCCGTGACGAACGTGGTCAAGCACGCCGGGGCGAGCACGGTGGACGTACGAGTGACGTGGGAGGACGGGGAGTTGGACGTACGGGTACGGGACGACGGCCGCGGCGGCGCGGACCCCGGGGGCAGCGGCCTGGCCGGCCTCGCGAGCCGGGTCGCCGCGCTGGACGGGCGGTTCACGGTGGACAGCCCGGCGGGCGGGCCGACGGAGATCAGGGCGGTGCTGCCGTGCGCGTGATGCTGGCCGAGGACTCGACCCTGCTGCGCGAGGGGCTCGTACGGCTGCTCGCCGAGGAGGGCCACGAGGTGCGGGCCGCCGTCGGCACGGCCGTCGAGCTTCTCGCGGCCGTCGAGGCGGACCCGCCGGACGTGGTCGTCGCCGACGTCCGCATGCCGCCCACCCACACCGACGAAGGGCTGCGGGCGGCGCTGGAGATCCGTTCCCGGCTGCCGGAGGTGGGGGTCCTGGTGCTCTCGCAGTACGTGGAGAAGCGGTACGCGACCGAGCTGCTGACCGGCGGGGCCGGGCCCGCTCCCGGGGAGGGGGCCGGCGTCGGCTATCTGCTCAAGGACCGGGTGGCGCAGGTCGACGAGTTCCTGGACGCCCTGGAGCGGGTGGGGGAGGGGCGCACGGCCTTCGATCCGGAGGTCGTACGCCGCCTCCTCGTCCGCTCCTCGCACACCGACCCGCTGGCCCGGCTGACGCCGAGGGAGACCGAGGTGCTCGCGGCGATGGCGCAGGGCCACACGAACGGGTCGGTGGCGGCGCGGCTGCACGTGTCGCAGAGCGCGGTGGAGAAACACATCAACGCGATCTTCGACAAGCTGGAACTGACCGGCCGCAGCGACGGCTACAGCAAGCGGGTGCTCGCGGTGCTGCGCTATCTGGACAGCTAGGGGCCGGGCCTGGGGGCCCGTGGCCGGGGCCTGCGGTCCTCGGGGCCTGGGGGCCCGGGGGCCTGGGGTCCCGGACCCGGGACCTGCGGTTCGGGGCCGGGGCCCGGTGCCGAACCCGGGCTCAGCCGCAGCAGCCGCCGCCGCAGCAGCCTCCGCCACCGCCGCCCGCTCCGGCTCCGGCTCCGGAGGGGCCGGTCTGGGCGGCCGTGCCGCCGACGGCGACGGCGGAGAGCAGCTTGACGGTGTCGTCGTGCCCGGCGGGGCAGGCGGCGGGGGCGGAGGACTCGGCCATGGGACGGCTGAGCTCGAAGGTGTCGCCGCACGTGCGGCAGCGGTACTCGTAACGAGGCATGGCCACAGGTTACGACTTCGCGCGCTCCTCGCGGATGCGCTCGACGACCTCGTGGGCGGCCGCGCGGATCGCCCCGAGCTCGGTGAGGAAGGCCCAGTAGTCGGGGTGCCGGCCGGTGTCGAGGGAGGCGACGGCCCGGTCGAGCCGGGCCACGGCGGCGTCGAGGGGCTGGGCGTGCCGGGGGTCGGGGGTGTGCCGCCCGGCCATGGCGAGCCGCTGGGCGTCCCGGAGGGCGAAGCGGGCCCGGTCGATCTCGGCCTGCGGGTTCTTGGCGACGGCGTCGAGCCGACGCAGCCGTTCGCCGGCCGCGGAGACCCCCTCGTCGGCGGTGTTCAGCAGGGCGCGGGCGGTGGCGAGCAGGGCGGTGGCGTCGGGCCAGCGCTGCTCCGCGCGGGCCTTCGCGGCCTCCGCGAGCCGGTCCTCGGCCTGCCGGGCGGCGGTGACGGCCTGCTCGGGCACGTGCTGGAGGTCCTGCCAGCAGGCGGCCGAGAAACGGCGGCGCAGCTCGGACAGGACCGGCTCGACGCCCTCGGCCCGGGTGGTGAGCGCCTGGGCGCGGGTACGGAGCGACACGAGCCGCTTGTCGATCTCGGCGGCCCGCTCGGGCACGCGCTCGGCCTCGGCCCGTACGGTCTCGGCCTCGCGCAGCACCGTGTCCGCGCGCTGCAGCGTCGCGGTGACGCCGTGCCGCCCGGCGCCTTCGTTGAGCCGGGTCAGCTCGGGGCCGAGGCGGGCGAGCCGGAGGGCGAGGTCGTCGGCGCGGAAGCCCTGGTCGCGGACCGCGTCGAGAGCGGTGCTCGCGCCGCGGAGCGCCGCTCGCGCCCGCTCGACGGCGGGTGCGAGCCGGGCGAGCTGCGTCTCCGCCCGCTCCAGCAGCGGCGCGAGCCCCTGCTCGAACCGGTCCAGCTCCCCCTTGACCCGTACCAGCTCGTCCCTGGCCCGCTCCAGCTCCGTCCGGGCCCGCCCGGCGGTCGCCGCGTCCAGCTCGTCCCGGTCCAGATCGTGCGCGTCCACGGCGGTGATGTAGCCGTGACTGACCTCGTCGATCCGCCGCCCGAGCGCCGCGAACCCCTCCACGGCGCGCCGGGCGTCCGCCGAGTCGTCCACGGCCGTGATCGTCTCCACGGAGATCCTGAGCCCGCGCTGCGTGGTGTCCAGCTCGTAGAACGCGGCCGCGGCGGCGTCCTTCGCCGCCTGCGCCTCGGCCCGCCGGCTCTCGTCCCGCCCCCCGAACCACCGCCGGGTCCTCTCGGTCGCCACGTCACCCTCTCCCCGTGCTGTGTCCGCCGCCCTGCCGGGTCCGGTTCATTGTCCCACCTGGTGAGGACGCCGACACGGCCCGCTCAGTTCACCCGCCTTATCGGTTTGCGGCACCCACCCGTCGGCCATGTACGCTGTTGCCTCATTCCACGGGTGCGTAGCTCAGGGGTAGAGCGCTGCTCTTACAAAGCAGATGTCGGCGGTTCGAAACCGTCCGCGCCCACCAGCAGGCAGCACGACAAAGGCCCAGGCCACCGGTACTGAACCGGGGAGCCTGGGCCTTGTTCGTTCTTAGGGCCGGGGGCGAGGGAGGGCCGCCATGCCAGTTGCGTCGCCGGACTCCGGCGGCCACCTTCCTGATCTGCTCGTCGACGTGGGCGGCGATGGCGTGGTCACGCCCGTTCACCAGGTGCTGATAGATCAGCGCGGTCGCACCGACGGATGACCCATCCGTTGCATCAGCTCACACGTCGTGGCGCTGCCGGTCGCGGCGAGGGTGTTCCCGGTGTGCGCTGAGGCCGGTTGGAAGGTGGCCGCCCCTTGGCGGGCTGGCGTCGATGCAATGTGTGCATCACTGGCCTGCGGCGAAACCCGATGGGACCGGTAAAACACTGCATCGATCGCTCACCCTAACCGCCGTCGACACTGTCACTGTTAGTGATGACACGTCACACTGTCAGTGCTGACCGCTAGCCTTTGTCGGGTAGCGATCGGACAGCAGTCCAGGCCAGGCCGCTGTGCGACAGCAGGACATCTGCCACACTGGCAAGTAGATTCACGGTGTGGCTTGAAGCGACGCGCGGAGCAGTCGGTAAGGGGTGGTGATGGAAGCAGCGGATTCACGCGAAGAGCGTTCTAAGCACACCCTTCAGACCCTGATCAGTGAAGCACGGGCCACGCAAGACATGCTCGTAGGTCTGTTGGGTTCGAAGGAATGCCTGCACGAGCTAGTGACAGGCGAGCGGCTTCCGACGCTTCATGAAGCCACCTTGCTGGGAGCTTTTCTCAACGTAAGCCCGGCGCTCCTTCTGCAGACGGCTGAACCTAGCCTGGGCGTCAGCCTGCGCCTCGGCGCGGCGGACGGAATGCATGACGCCACCGAGGCGGTACGGCACGCCATACGGCTCTTGAGCGCGGATCGCCTAACCCGCGACTGGGGTTTTGTGCAACCGGTGCGAGCTGTCCGAAACTTCGCTGCGTCAAAGGTCTGGCATCAAGCCAAGGCGGGCGAAAGAACTGCAGCAAGATTGCGCGCTTACCTGGGGATCGAAGACCTTGACGCCATCGAAGACCTTACAGGTCTCGTCGAGAGTCTCGGCTATCCGGTTGAGTACCGGAAGCTGCCGGCAGATGTGCATGGAATCTCAGTTCCGGAGAAATGGCCAAGTGAAACGGCTTGGGTGATTCTGATTAACTCGGACGATGTCTGGACGAGGCAGAGATTCACCCTTGCGCATGAGCTTTGCCATGTCCTTCAAAAGGATGTCGGACAGGTAATTGTGGATCGGGTAAGCATGCCCGATATTGGCCCTGAGAGGGTTGCAAATAACTTCGCCCGGCACCTCCTGCTCCCAGAAGAGGCGTTGCAGGACAAGATCTCGACCCACGGCAAGATTGCTAGCAACTCTGCTGCGGTCGACTTCTTCGCGGACGTCATGCTCACGTATGGGATCAGTAGAGATTCTCTCGCGATTTCCTTGCAGGAAGCGGGGGCGGAGATCACGCAAACCTCGTATTTTAGGTACTGTCAAACAGTTACCGTGCGTGAGATAATGCGACTCTCAGGCAACGCTGAACCCTGGGAAGAGTTGGACGAGGCCCGAGGGGAAGTTATTCCCTCGGAGCGTCTTACTCAGCAGGTTCTAGATGCTTACGGATCGGGCCTGGTGAGTCTACAGAGCGTCGCAGATGTAATCGCTGGCGCGGATATAGAAGCCGCTCGGTCCCAACTGCGCGAGGCCGGATGGTCCTTCCCTGACCCAGCAGGTGTGGCAAATTGAGGGCGCTCGCTTAGGCGCACTCTGTGCAGGAGCCGTCTAGCCCCTTCGCGCAAACGAAGTCAGAGGCGCCGGCGGGGCGATGCGCAGTGGGTACCGACGCGAACGTAGCAGTGATGCTCAGGAAGTCCTGATACATTCGGTCCGCGTTGAGCTGCGAGTCCTCGCATGTCAGCTCGACGAGCAACTGGCCGACGTGCTTCCAGGCGATGCCATTCTGCCGGGCGATGGCGATCGCCCCTCCGTCGTTCGTCAGGAGGATCGTCTCGCGCCCGTGTGCCCGCGTGCGTAGAGCGTTTACGATGCTATGAGCTTCGCCGGTGTGCTTGAGGGCTGATCCCACTTCGTCCGAAGATCGATGGAATTTCACGTTCTGGGCGACCTCGAACTCCTTCAACTGCCTAAGGATTCGATCGAGTTCATTGATCGCCTCCTCGGTGGGAGAGAGCGGGAGCACGCGAATTTCATGGTTGTCGAGCTTCTGTGCTGCGGTTGTCGCACCAAGGCGCAAGAGGTGGTTCTCGGTGACCGAGCGCTGCCCCAAACCGTTAACGAAGCGGCGCACCTCACTAGCTACAGCTTCCGTCACCACGAGGGAGCCGGCGTAGAGGTCGATGACGCGATTCAACCAGGCAGGGCGAAGCGCAAGAGAGCACAAGGTGCCTGTATCGATCCAGGCAAGGGCAACTGGGGCATAGCGGCGCGTGCGAGAGGCGACAGTCGGCTGTTGTGGGGGCAATTGGGGCCGCGGCTGGAGGCTCGCCCGGCGCACGGCCATCCGCTTGGGGGAAGGGCGCCCTAGTTCGTTCAACTCCCCCTCCGCCTGACTCCCGCGCGCTCCCACGTATGTGTTGAAGCGTCACGATCAGGGTAGCCCCCGAGGCAGGTCGATGCACGCCTGTCCCCGCACTCCATGGGCAGGGGGGAGATCTTCAATCAGTCGAGGTCGTCGCCTTCTGGCGCAACGTCCTGAGGTGACATGGCGTCGGGGCACCACTTGCGTACTGGGCACCAGCCGCAGTGCTTCGCTGGTTGCGTTGCCCACGTGGTGTCGTTGTGCCACCCTCGGGCGCGGAGGTGTACCTCTTTTTGCGCCATGCGAAGCAAACCCTGATCATTCAAGTCCCAAGAGAAGACTCTGCTTTCTGTTGGGGATATGACTTCGAGCTCGAATCTCGCCGAATCGCTATGTAAAGGGCCTTTGTATCCGCTCGCGAAGAGGTTGATCAGCCAGGATACGGCAAAGTATTTATCGAAGGCCTCTGCTTCGTCGTTAGGTATCTCCAGTCTGGTTGTCTTCGTTTCGCGAATTACAAGGGTTTCGTCTCGATCTATGTAGACCATGTCTGGCTTGCTAGCGATCACCACATCGGAGTGCTCGTCGTATCCGTAGACGGGTACTTCGCTACCGATGAGCTTTATGTCGTCAGTAATAGGGCAGTTCTCTGCATGATTCCGAATATATTTGCGAACTTCGGAACCTTCGTCCCCATGCAGGTGGGGATCGTCGGTGATTTCACCTTCAAAACTCTCAGGCGTGCAACGCCCTGCGCTGGAGTGGGAGGTGGCCAGTAGGCGATGTACGCTAATTCCGCGGATGGACGCGTGTTTAGCTGTGCTCTCGGCAGGAAGGGAAGATGAGCGCGAGAGTAGCCACTGGGCCGGGCAAGTTTCATAAATCTCGATGTCTCGAGCGCTTACTGACCGCGTGTACGGCCCAGGATTTGACTGCCCGAGGAATCCATTCAGTTTAAGTAGGGAGCTGCAACTGCCTGTGATCTTGCATTCTTTGCAAGAGGGGCCAGGAAAGGAGGCGGTGGCGTTGACGATATCGCGGATCTTGGGGACTGCGAGTGCCTCGTAGTTCGACTGCGCCTCCAGGGGAGTTCCATCGAAAGTAATGGTGGTTGAGCCATCGCTCAACCCTACTTCTACTATGCGAATTTTCTGAAGGCTGCCGAGCGGCCTGACTTGACTGGCCACCATCGCGGCAACAACAGTCCACGGATCCGGCTTCGTGCCTTTGGGGCGAGCCGACCTTACGCGTAGGCGACGCACCTCTCTAATGCCAGAGGTGGTTTCGTAGACTGGGGCCCAGACAGTTAGGAGGTTGTTGGGGCCCATGGGAACGACTGGATCACAGGCCTTTAGTTGGAGCGGTCCGAGTTCCTGCTGAATTACATCATGACAATCGAGATAGTTCTCGATTGCCGTACGTGCGTATAGCTTCATGCCGGGGTGGAGGGAGTAGCGGCTCAGTGACTCGTTGAGGATTTCATTCAGCCCCTCCCACGTATCTGCCTTGGGGTTGCCGTGGACGTCCAACGCAACATTGCGGATCAAGCCAAGGAGGAAGGGCTGGTTGTTGCCTCGCGGGGACCAGTCGGCAGACTGCACCTTTGGGCGCGCCTTCAGCGCACCATGCATCCCGCAGTTCTGCACCGGACGGTCTACGAGGGACGCGCTGACCTTGAGAAGGTTCGTAGGCCCAACAAGCGCCGGCCATCCTACTTGATCCCCCACCTGACCTCCTGTCACGTCGAGAGCAGGCTACGCCTTTAGCGGCGGGTGCGCATGGATGGGCCGGATATTCAGCACGCTCACCACGCCGTCCCTGAGAGGTGCACGCACGGAACCCCGGCTTGGAACCGGGGCTTCTCGTCTTCACAGATGCGGCTAGCGAGCTGAATGCTGTGGAGGCAGCAAGGGGTCTGCCTGCGGACCAGGGGTGCCCGTGCTCTTTTCTGGGAGACGGCGCCCACGGCTCTCTGCCACGCGCACGATCGCCGCCAAGGAGCCCAGGAGGCTCAGTGACAGCGCATGAAGCGCTTCTGAGGTGGTATCCCCGCTGCTCAGCGACTCAGACGCGTTGTTCGGTCGCCAAGTTGAGCTGGATCGCTTCGGTGTTGTCCACCAAGCGGGACAGGTGGCTGTTGGCGTCGTTGGTGCTTAGGAAGCGGGGCCTGTCGTCGGAGCCCGACCAGGGGAGGAGTCGCAGTTCGTTGCGCGGCCTCACCCTTTCGCCTTCCTCTCTTCGGTCGTGGGGTGGGTGGTGAAGACCCGTCAGCGCGGTTGCCGGGAAGGATCGAGAGCGCGGCTTCCACTCCGTGGCCGGTGGTGTCAGCTGCCACGCTGGTGATCGCGAGGAGGGCCAAGCGGAGTTGATGCGGAGACTTGTTGCTTCTTCAGGCGTGGTGAGTCGGGCGCTGACCGTCTCTCGGGTCTCGGCTGATATCGAGTCCGCTGCCTGCGGCCATGGCGGCGGACCGAGCTGGACAGCCGGCGCCAAGTCGCTGGGGACGTAGATGCGGGCCACGCTGTGGGGCGACTGTCCCTCGTGGGTGACGCAGACGAACTCGGTGCGGGCTGTTGGACGGCACCCTCAGCAGGGCTCTGAGATGCCTGCTCGCCCGGAGGTTGGTCGTGTGGACGCTGACCTAGAGCGTGGGATCGAAGGGAGTGCGGCCGCCGCCGGTGTACGCGATGCGCATGAGCGAGGGGCGGATGAAGTTCCCTTGGCCGTGACCTTAGTCGATGAGCCCCCGTGCGGGGGCATCATGAGTTCCATGACTTCTGGAACCGGCTCAGCGCCGACCGAGAGCACCCGTGTCGTCTCGGACGCGGTCGAGGGCGCGGGGCTCCGCTTTTCCTGGGATGCCGATGCTCGGATCGAGGTGCGGAACCTCGGGGGCGAGGTCGTCATAGAGGCGAACGCCGCGGGGCTGAGGACGCTTGCCGGGCATCTTCTGGTGTTGGCCGGTGAAGGGGTTCGGGATGGGGCCCATCTGCACCTCGAGGACGGCAACGGGCTGGAAGACGGGTCCGTCGGCTTGGTCTTGGAGCGCGGCGACGAAGAGTGATCGAGTGGCCCGCGGCCGTGCTGCCCCGGGTCAGTACGTGTTGTGGCGGCGGAGGCGGGAGGGGCGGCCGTCGGGGTCTACCAGGAGGCGGTAGAGGGGCATGGCGAGGGCGCGGGTGAGGCGGGACATGGGTGGGGGGCGGTAGGTGCGGAGCCGGCCGGGGGGTCGGGGGCCGTGGCGGCCCGCCTCGTACCAGGCGTCCAGGGCGGCGGCCCGCTCGGCGAAGAGGGCGAAGGCCCGCGCCGGATCGCACAGCTCGTCCGGCTCGTCCGGTGCGTCCAGGTGCTCGCGGAAGAGTTCGAGCCGCAGGTCGCGCGCGAAGCGGCGGGCCCGGTCGCCGAGACCGGCGGGGTCCGGCGGCGGGCGGTCGTCCACGGTGTCGTCCAGGACCACGCAACTCAGCTCCGAATCGTGCGTCCAGGAGCGGAGGTTGATGTTGTCGGAGCCGACCGACGCCCACACGTCGTCGATCACGCACACCTTGGCGTGCACGTACACGGGCTTCCCCTCGGGATTCTCCAGGCCGTAGACGGCCACCCGGTCGCCGCCCGCCCGGCGCAGTTCGTCGAGGGCCGTGACGCGTCCGACCAGGTTCATCGGCAGCGTGAGCCGTCCGTCCTGCTCGGGCAGGGTGGGGATGACGGCGATCAGCCGCAGATCCGGGTTCTCCCGCAGGGCGCGGGCGAAGAAGCCGACGACGTTCGGCGACCACAGGTACTGGTCCTCCAGGTAGATCAGCGACCGCGCGCGGCGCAGCGCCTTCAGATAACCGCGGGCGATGCTGCGCTCGCCGTCGGGAGCGAACGGGTAGCCGCGCAGCAGCCGGTTCGGATAGGTGCGCAGCACCTGCACGGTGTGGCTGCCGCGCGGGGCGGGGTCCGGCAACTGCGGCGGCAGCGGATCGGCCTCGATGTCCTCGTGGTGCGCGCGCTCGCGCAGCCGGACCACGGGGCTGCGGCTGAGCGGCGAGGGGTCCTCCCAGCGCTCCCGGAAGACCGCTTCGAGGTCGCCGACCGCCGGGCCGCGCACGGCGAGCTGGATGTCGTGCCACGGCGGCCGCCGCCCGTACGCGGACGCGAAGGGCACCGCCTGCGGGTCACCGCCGTGGGCGGCGTCGTCGTTGCGGCTGTGACACAGGTCGATCCCGCCGATGTACGCGACATCGAGCTCGGGACGCCCGGGGTGGCGCAGCACCACGAGCTTCTGGTGGTGCGAGCCGCCGGGACGCACCCGCATGTCGAGCAGGCACTCGGCGCCCGCCCGCTCCAGCTCCTCGCCCAGGTGACGGTTCTCCGTCTCGCTGAACTGCAGCTTGTCCAGGTGGGAGCGCCACACCAGCCCCTTCACGATCACTCCGCGCTGCGCCGCCTCGCCCAGGACCCGGCTGATCTCGGAACCCTCGCCGTCGAGGCGTTCGTCGGGGTCGCCCCGCCAGTCGGTGAACAGCAGCAGGTCCCCGGAGCGCTGGGCCCGTACGGCCCCGAGCAGCTCGGCGAAGTACACCGCGCCGTGCACCAGCGGGCGCACCTCGTTGCCGCGGGTCCAGGCCGCGCCGTCGGGGTGGCGCCGGTCCAGCCGGGTGAAGCCGTTGCCCCGCTCGGTGACGGTGAGCATCCAGTCGCTGTACTTCACGGTGGGGACCTCCACCCGGGCGGCTACCCCCGTGACCCCGCCCCGACGCCTCACGGCCGCCCTCACTCCTGACACCCGAGCGGTTGCGCCGAGTGGTCGCGCCGAGTGGGGTCGCCCTGAGTGGTCCCCGGCCGGGCGCGCGCCGCCTTGACGTGCTCACGGCCGGGGCGGTCTACTCCGGCGCATGGAAGACGTGGGGGACGCGCCCGAAGGGCAGGCGTGGAGCGGGGTCATGACGCCGCAGCGGTACGTGGACGAGCGGCTGGCCCAGTACCAGGAGTGGTACGACCTCAAGGCCACCAGGATGAAGGCGATGCATCTGCGGATGCGGACCGTGTCGGTGGTCGGCGGCGCGCTGGTGCCCGTGCTCGTGAACCTGGACGTCGGGTTCGCGCGCATCACCGCCACCGTGCTCAGCCTGATCGTGGTCGCGTCGGTGTCGCTGGAGAGCGTCTACCGCTACCGCGAGCAGTGGAAGAACTACCGCTCGACCGAGCAGTTGCTCGGCCACGAGCGGGTGTACTTCTCCGCCCGCGTCGGGCCGTACCACGGAATGTCCGACCGGAACGCCTTCACCACCCTCGTCGCCCGCGTGGAGAAGGCGATCGCGAGCGAGAACTCGGCGACGCTCAACGTCATGACCCTCGGCGGGCAGGTGAGCACCGAGCTGCAGCAGTACGGGCTGCCCGTGCAGCGGCAGGGCGAGGCGACGGGCGCGTGACGGAACCGGACGGATCAGGGGGCCTGCGCCTCACCGTGCTCGGGTCCGCCACCCCGTACCCCGCCGCCGGCAACCCCTGCTCCGGATACCTCCTGGAGGGCGGCGGCGTCCGTGTGTGGGTCGACGCGGGCAGCGGGACGCTCGGGGAGCTGCGGCGGTACGCGGGGCTCGGGGAGCTCGACGCCGTGTGGATCTCGCATCTGCACGCCGACCACTGCGCCGACCTGCTCACCGCCTATTACGGGCTGCTCCACGCCGACGTCCGGCGGGCCGCACCCCTGCCGCTGTTCGGTCCGCCCGGCATCGCCGACCGGCTGGCCGGGTTCCTCACCAACGGACCGGACCGCAGCCCGGTCGAACGTGCCTTCGCCGTCACCGAGTTGCACGACGGGCAGCGCGCCCGGCTCGGCGGTCTCACGCTGCTCGCCCGCGCCGTCGAGCACGGCGGACCGCCCGCCTTCGGCCTCCGCGTGGAGGAGGCCGGGGAAGGGGCCAGGGGGAGCGCCGAGGCGGGTGCCGGTGCCGGTGCCGGGATGGGTGCCGTGTTCGCGTACTCCGGGGACTGCGAGCCCTGTCCCGCGCTCGTCGAACTCGCCCGCGACAGCGACCTGTTCCTCTGCGAGGCGGACGGACAGGGGCCCGGTCACCACGCGCCCGAGGAGGCCGGGCGGAGTGCCGCCGACGCGGGCGCGGGGCGGCTGCTCGTGACCCATGTGGGGCCGGCGATCGCACCGGAGGCGGCGGTGCGGCGGGCGGCCGGCGTGTTCGGCGGGCCGGTCGCGTACGCCGCGCCCGGCCGGACGTTCACCGTCACGCGTCGAAGTCGTACTCCAGGACGTACGACGCCGAGTCCAGCGTCATCTCGTTGAGCTCGACCGCCACTCCCGCCTCCGTCACGGCCGTGCGGCTGATGAGGATCACCGGGGTGCCGAAGCCGAGGTCCAGCCGGACGGACTCCTCCGCCGTCGGCATCCGGCAGCGGATCTCCTCACGGAAGCGGGCCGGGCGGTGGCCCCGTTCGGCGAGCCGGGCGTAGGTGCCGCCCGGGCCGGTGTCCGGCTCCGTGATGGCGGTGCCCTCGGCGAGACCCGCCGGCAGGTACGAGACGGACAGCAGCACCGGCTTCTCGTCGAGCACGAAGCGCCGGCTGCGGACGCAGACCGGGTCGTCGGGCGAGCCCAGACCCAGCACCCGGGCCACCCGCGGTCCGGCGGGGGTCTCGGGCGTCACCTCGATCTGGTCCACGACGAGGCTGCGCTCCCCGATGTCGGCCGACCAGACCGAGCGGCCGTCGCCCCACCGGTCGTGGGCGAGCCGGGGGATGCCGCGGCGGCGCAGCGGACGGAAGGAGCGGACGAAGACGCCGGCGCCCTTGCGGGCCTCGGTGAGGCCCTCGTCGCGCAGGACGGACAGGGCCTGGCGGGCGGTCATGCGCGCCACGTCGTAGGTGGCCATCAGGTCGTTCTCGCCGGGGAGCCGGTCGCCCGGCGTGAAGGTGCCCGACTGGATCGCGCTTCTCAACTCGTCGGCGATGCGCTGGTACTTGGGCCGCCGGTCGCTTTCCTGGTCAGTCATGGGTGGACCACTCCCTTCCGTGTGCGGGACACCCTACGGCGCGCCTCTCGGGGCCGGTGCACACGTGTGCGCCGGGCCGCGCGGCCGATCCGTCCTTCGGGCGACATCTCTAGAGATGCGTTGACAGGGGAGGGTCCCGGGGCTTCCCTGGGGGGTGTCCGTCTGATCTCCACAGCCGATGGCGCAGCAGCCGGAACGGAGGGATACGTGCAGCCCGTGCCCGAGGTCGGAGACCTCGTCCGTGACACCGCCACCGGGCGGGTGGGCTTCTACGTGGACAGCGTCGCCGGCCGCTTCCTGATCCGGCCCGTCCACGGGGGCCGCGAGTGGGAGGCGGAACCTGCCGACGTCCAGCCCGCCACGCCCATACGGGAGCTGCGCGCCCGCGCCGCCGAGATCAACGCCCGCAGCCGGCGGAGCCTGGGCACCTGACGTTGTCAGTGGGGCGCGTCACACTGGAGTCATGTGCCGCAGCATCAAGACCCTCCGCCCGCCCGCCCTGTCCCACGAGGCCACCGAGGACGACGTCCGCGCCGCCGCGCTGCAGTACGTCCGCAAGGTCTCCGGCTTCCGCGCGCCCGCCGCCCACAACCGGGAGGTGTTCGACCGGGCCGTGGACGAGATCGCCGAGGCCACCGCCCGCCTGCTCGCCGACCTGGAGATCCGCGGCGCGCGCCCGGCGCCCAACGGACACCCCGAGCACTCCGGGCAGTCCGAGACATCCGAGCACCCCGAGCAGTCCGAGAGATTCGCGCGATCCGAGCAGTCCAAGGGATCCGGGCGATCCGCGCGCCCGGTCAGGCGGCCGGAGCGGGAGCCGCAGCCGGACGCCGTATGACATAGGCCGCCAGCGTGCCCGCGAGGAAGAGCGCCAGGACCGGTACGCAGGCGCCGAGCCAGGTCGCGCCCAGCCAGCGGCCGCCGAGCCAGCCCATGCCCACCCCGTAGGTCGCCCACACCGCCGCCGCCAGGGCCGACCAGGGCAGGAAGTCGCGCAGCCGGCGCCCGGTGGCGCCCGCGCCGAGGGAGACCACGGAGCGGCCGGCGGGTGCGAAGCGGGCCAGGACGACGAGCAGGCCGCCGCCGCGCGCCAGGGTCTCGCCGAGACGTTCCCGCGCCACGGCGAGGCGCCGCGAGCGGGTGACGGCCCGGCCGATACGGCTCTCTCCGCGCCGGGCCAGGCGGTACGCGGCGAGGTCGCCGAGCACGGAGGCCGTGGCCGCGCAGAGGAGCAGGGGGAGCAGGGAGGGGGCGTACGGGACGCCGGCGACGGCCCCGGCCGTCGTCGCCGTGGCGGCGGAGGCGGCCGTGGCGGCGGTGACCACGAGGATGCCGCTCGGCAGCACCGGCAGGAAGACGTCGAGAAGGATCGACGTCACCACCGCCGCGTAGATCCACGGGCCCGCGGTCAGCGATTCCAGTGACCACCCCGCGCCGTCGAGCACGTTCACAGCGCCAGAGCCTACGCGGCGACCGGCGGCCCACCCCCGCCCGGGGCCGGAAAACGGCCCGCCGGGCCCGGAGGACCGTTTTCCGGCCCCGGACGGAGTTCGAGGCGAGGTTCGAGCCGGGGGGTCATTGACGGACCCGGGGGAGGGACCCGGGGGAGGGACGGGCCGCAGGGCTCGCCTCACCCCTCCTCCAAGCCCTACGCGCCGGTCACGCGGCGGCCGTCGCCGTCTTCGTCTCCTCCGGGCGCTCGGCGGGGTCGGTCGTGCCGCGGGTGCGGAAGAGGGTGTCGAGGCCGAGGGCGCCCGAGCCGGTGAAGACCAGGAGGAGGAAGGCCCAGCAGAACAGGGCCGCGGCCTCACCGGCGTTCTGGAGCGGGAAGAGGGCCTGCGGCTGGTGGACGTCGAAGTACGCGTACGCCATGGAGCCGGACGCTATGAAGGCCGCGCCGCGCGTGCACAGGCCCACCAAAACCAGGCCGCCCGCGACGAGCTGGATGACGGCCGCGTACCAGCCCGGCCAGGCACCGGTCGGCAGGGTGCCGCCGCTGCCGTCGGCGCCGCCGAGCACACCGAAGAGGGAGGCGGCGCCGTGGCAGGCGAAGAGCAGACCGATGACGATCCGGAAGAGGCCGAGCGCGTACGGCTGGGCCTGGTTGAGGCGACTCACGAGCGCATGCATGGGGGAAAGGACTCCTTCGGTCTGGCCCGGGCGGACGCCCGGGCCGTGGGGACGGCACACCGATGAGGCCCTCAGGTTAGGCACCCCTCACTATTACTTGCAAGTTCAACAACCGACCTTCGTGGGTCCGCCGAGAACTCAGCAGCCGTTGAGCACCGACTGCAGCGCGCTCTTCTCCGCCGAGTCGACGCTGAGGTTCCAGTGGTACTTGACGTGCACCCACATCCGCGCGTACGTGCACCGGTACGACGTGCGCGGCGGCAGCCACTCCGCCGGATCCTGGTCGCCCTTCGACTGGTTGACGTTGTCGGTGACCGCGATGAGCTGCGGGCGGGTCAGGTCGTTGGCGAAGGACTGACGCTGGCTGGTCGTCCAGGAGTTGGCGCCCGAGCGCCATGCCTCGGCGAGCGGGATGACGTGGTCGATGTCGATGTCGGAGGCGAGGGTCCAGGTGGCGCCGTCGTACTCGGAGTACCAGCTTCCGCTGACCGCCGCGCAGTTGGAGTCCGTGACCACGTTGACGCCGTCCCGCTTGAGGACCACCTCGCGGGTGTTGCAGGTGCCGGACTGGGTGATCCAGTGCGGGAACAGGTCCCGGCTGTAACCGGTGGAGGAACCTTCCGCCTTCACCGTGAGCGAGCTCAGGTACGTACGGGCGGTGGCGGCGCTGACCGGGGTCGGCGGGGCGGCCTGGGCGGCCGGGGCGGTGGCGAGCAGACCGGTGGCGGTGACGGCGGCGGAGGCGGCGAGGACGGCTATGCGACGCGCGTAGACGCGGGCGGCGGACATGCGAACTCCCTTGATGTGGGGGGACCTTGCCGGACGGCTCGGTCATCGTGGCGGCGCCGGGTTTCCGTGGGGGGTGCGCCAGGTAACAGAGTGGCGACATGCTCACGTCACATCAAGAGGGCGAGGGGTGGCGAGAGGGGGGAGGGGGAGTGAGGCCGAGGGGGAGCGGGCGTGAGGGTGAGGGGGAGACAGATCTCGCGCCGGGGGCCGGAGTCGGGGCGGCGGCGGCAGGGCAGACCCTAGGGTTGAGCCGTGCTTCTGGACGTGAATGTCACCTTCGGAGCGGTTCTGGCCGTCCTCCTCGCCGTGGCCGCCGGTGTGGTCGCCCTCGCCCGGCTCGGCCGAGCCCGCGACACACTGGTCGCCGGAGCGCGGGCGGCCGTCCAGCTCGTCGCCGTGTCCCTCGTGATCGGCTGGGTCGTCCGCTCGCTGCCGCTGCTGCTCTGCTTCCTGCTGCTGATGTACGCGGTGGCGGTACGGACCGCGGGCCGGCGCGTCGTCCCGGCACCCGGCCGCGCCTGGCGGTGGGCCGCGGTGCCCATCGCCGCGGGCGTCGCCCCGGTCGTCGCGGCGCTCCTGCTCACCGGCCTCGTGCCGCCGAAGGGCATCACCCTGATCCCGGTCACCGGCATCCTCATCGGCGGCGCGCTCACCGCCACCGTTCTCGGCGGGCGCCGCGCGCTCGACGAACTGGCCGGCCGCAAGGGCGAGGTGGAGGCGGGGCTCGCGATCGGGCTCCTGGAGCGGGACGCCCGCCTGGAGGTGGCCCGGGAGGCGGCGTCGGACGCCCTGCTGCCGGGCATGGACCAGACCCGGACGGTCGGACTCGTCACCCTTCCGGGTGCGTTCGTGGGAATGCTCCTCGGCGGCGCGTCCCCGCTGCGCGCGGGCGCGGTGCAGCTCTTCGTGCTGGTCGCGCTGCTGCTGGTCCAGGCGGTGGCGGTCGCCGTCACCCTGGAGCTCGTCGCCCGGGGCAGGCTCGTCCGCCCGGAGCGGGGCGACGTGCCGGACGCGGACGCGGGGGCGGGGGCGGGCGCGGGACCGGAGTCGGGACGGGAGTCGGGGCCGGAGGCGGGGGCGGCCTCAGGAGGGCGCGCGTCATGGGCCGCCCGTGCCGGCCGCGCGGCCCGTGCCGCCCGGTCGGCCGGGGGTACGCGGGCCGGGCGCGCTACGCGGCGAAAGTGAGGGTGATCGTCCCGTCGGTGCCCGGCTCGACCCGTACGCCGGTCAGATCCGCCACGTGGACGTCAGGGGCGAAGGCGGCGGCCCGCGGTCCCACGCCGACCACCCGCATGCCGGCCGCGCGGCCCGCCCGGATGCCCGCCTCGGAGTCCTCGAAGACGACGCAGTCCTCCGGCGCGAAGCCCAGCGCGGCCGCGCCCTTCAGGAAGCCCTCCGGGTCCGGCTTGCTCGCGCCCACGCACTCGGCGGTCACCCGGGTCTCCGGCATCGCCAGGCCCGCCGCACCCATCCGGGCCCGGGCCAGCGCCTCGTCGGCGGAGGTCACCAGGGCGTGCGGCAGCGCCGCCAGCGCGGCCATGAAGGCGGGCGCTCCCGGCACCGGCACGACCCCGTCGAGATCGGCGGTCTCCTCGGCGAGGATCACCCGGTTGTCCGCGAGGTTCCGCTCCATCGGGCGGTCCGGCAGCAGCAGCGCCATCGTGGCGTAACCCTGACGGCCGTGCACCACCTTCAGCACCTCGGCGGGATCGAGCCCCTCCCGCTCCGCCCACCGCCGCCAGCAGCGCTCCACGACCGCGTCGGAGTCGACGAGCGTGCCGTCCATGTCGAGCAGGAGGGCGCGTGCGGTGAGCGAGCGTGCGGTGAGCGAGTGTGCGGTGGGCGACGCCGGGGTGCTGGCAGTCATGGGGGATCTCCAGGAGGGGTGGTCGGAGACGAAAACAGAGCGGTCCCGCTCGCCGGTCAGGGAGTGCGAGCGGGGCCACTTTGTTCCTCCACGATACAAAACGAGACCCCGCGCCGCCAGTCCCGTCCGCATCCCGGGACCGGGCGGGGGTCAGCGGCCGGTCGTCTCCGCCTCCAGAGCGCGGCGCGTGTACGGGCCGTAGACGCCCCGCGGGTCCTCCTCGATGTCCTGCCACCACTGGAAGTCCGCGACCGCCTGCTCGACCTTCCTCGAGTACGAGCCGTTCACCGGCCCGCTGTAGAGGCCCAGCTCACGGAGCCGCCACTGGAGCTCCTCCACCTCGGGGCCCGTGGAACCGGGGCGCAGGGTCGGGGCCTCCGGGCTCCGGCTCGCGGTCGGGGACGCCGGGCTCGCGGTCGTCGGCCCGGCGGTCGCCGTGGGGTCCACGACCGGGGCGCCGGCGGTCGCCGGCGTACGGCTGCTCGCGGCACTGGCCGATCCGGCCCCGCTCCCGGCCTCGGACCCGGAACCGGAGGCGGAGGGGGCGGAAGAGGCGGACGCGGAGGTCCGGTCGGAGCTCGCGGTGGACGAGGCGGTCGCCGAGGAGGAGGGAGTGGAGGTCGGTGACTCGGAGACGGCCACGTTCTCGGACGCGCTGGTGGTGACCTCGGGCACGAGGGCCCGGTCGTCGGTGTCGTCGTCCCCGCCGATCAGGGCCGTGGCGAGGACGGCGGTGCCGACGACCGCCGCCGCGACCAGGCCCGCGACCAGCACGCCCCGGCCCCGGCCCCGCTCGCGTCCGGCGTGCTCCTCGGGGGCGTACGCCAGCGTGAGCGCGGGCTCGTACCCGTCGCCGTCGCCGTCGCCGTCGCCGTCGGCCTCGCCGTCGTACCCGCCCCCGCCCCTGGCCTCGGTCCCGCCCCTGGCCCCGGTCCCGCCCCCGGTCCCGTCCCCACCCGCGTACGGCGACGGCAGCACCGCCGTCTGCGGTATGGGGGCCGGCGTGGGGGGCGGTATCGGGCCCGGCACCGCCGCCTGGACCTGCGTCGCCGCCTCGGAGGTCACCGCGGCCGGAGCCACCGCCTCCGGCGGCAAGGGCTGCCCGCCCACCGAGGGCTCCCCTGCCGGCATCCCTGCCGAGGGCTCCCTCGGCGGCGCCGCCACCGAGGGCCCCACCGCCCGGGCCGCCGCCTGGACCCCCTCCTGGCCCCCCGCCACCTGCGGCCCCACGGCCGCCGCCGGCAGTACCGCCGTCGCGTCCTCCGGCGTTCCCAGCGTCACGTACGGCCGGATGCGCAGCGGGTCGAAGTCCTCCGCCGCCGCGAGCGCGGCGGCCGCCGCCTCGGCGCGCTCACACGCGCAGCCAGGTCTGTGTACACCGCATTCAGGACAGACGTGTCCGGACATCGCTGGGCCCTCCCCGGTCGACTGCGAGCGATTATGCAGTCCGGCCACCCCTCCCGGGCGAACAGCCGTGCCCACCGCGTTCACCCCCCGCGCCCCTCCGCAGGCCATAACCGGGCAAACCCTCCAGGATGGAGGTCGGAGTCCAGCGGCCCGGACCGGAGGAGACACCCATGGCCCAGGAAGTACGCGCGCCGCACGCCGGCGGCGGCCCCGCGCCGGGAGCGGGACAGAGCCACCGCACCGTCGTCGTCGCGATCGGCGCGCTGCTGCTCGGCATGCTCCTGGCCGCACTCGACCAGACCATCGTGTCCACCGCCCTGCCGACCATCGTCAGCGAGCTCGGCGGCATGGAGCACCTGTCCTGGGTCGTCACCGCCTACATGCTGGCCTCCACCGCCGCCACGCCGCTGTGGGGCAAGCTCGGCGACCAGTACGGGCGCAAGAAGCTCTTCCAGAGCGCCATCGTCCTCTTCCTCATCGGCTCGGCGCTCTGCGGCATCGCCCAGAACATGCCCCAGCTCATCGCCTTCCGCGCCGTCCAGGGCCTCGGCGGCGGCGGACTCATGGTGCTGTCCATGGCGATCGTCGGCGACCTCGTCTCGCCCCGCGAACGCGGCCGCTACCAGGGCCTCTTCGGAGCCGTCTTCGGCGCCACCAGCGTCCTCGGCCCGCTCCTCGGTGGCCTGTTCACCGAACACCTCTCCTGGCGCTGGGTCTTCTACATCAACCTGCCGATCGGCGTCGTCGCCCTCTTCGTCATCGCCGCCGTCCTGCACATCCCGGTCCGCAGCACCCGCCACCGCATCGACTACCTCGGCACCTTCCTCATCGCCTCCGTCGCGACCTGTCTGGTCCTGGTCGCCTCGCTCGGCGGCACCACCTGGGCCTGGGACTCGGCGCAGATCATCGGCCTCGCCGTGCTCGGAGCCGTCCTCCTCGTGTGGTTCGTGTCCGTCGAACGGCGGGCCGCCGAGCCCGTCCTGCCGCTCAAGCTGTTCCGGATCAGGACCTTCACCCTGGTCTCGGTCATCAGCTTCGTCGTCGGCTTCGCGATGTTCGGCGCGATGACCTATCTGCCGACCTTCCTCCAGGTCGTGCAGGGCGTCAGCCCCACCATGTCGGGCGTGCACATGCTGCCCATGGTCCTCGGCATGTTGATCACCTCGACCGCCTCCGGGCAGATCGTCTCCCGCACCGGCCGCTGGAAGGTCTTCCCGCTCGCCGGCACGGCGATCACCGCGCTCGGCCTGGTCCTGCTCAACGAACTCACGGAGACCACCTCGACGTGGGCGATGAGCGTCTTCTTCTTCGTCTTCGGCGCCGGCCTCGGCCTGGTCATGCAGGTGCTCGTCCTCGTCGTGCAGAACGCCGTCTCCTACGAGGACCTCGGCGTCGCCACCTCGGGCGCCACCTTCTTCCGCTCCATCGGCGCCTCGTTCGGCGTCGCGATCTTCGGCACGGTCTTCGCCAACCGGCTCACCCACAAGCTCGAGGACGCCCTCGCCGGACAGCAGCTCCCGCCGGGCGTCGACGCCGGCACGGTGGCCGCCGACCCGCGCGCCATCGGCGCACTCCCGCCCCCGCTGCGGCCGTCGGTGATCCACGCGTACGCGACCTCCATCACCGACGTCTTCCTGTACGCGGCGCCCGTCGTCCTCGTCGCCTTCGCCATCGCCTGGTTCCTGAAGGAGGACCGGCTGCGCGGCTCCGTCACCGCGCCCGACACCAGCCAGACCCTCGCCTCCAACCCCGTCGAGCGCTCCTCCTACGACGAGTGCGCCCGCGCCCTGTCCGTGCTCGGCTCCCGCGAGGGCCGCAAGCACATCTACGAGAAGATCACCGCCCGTGCCGGGCTCGATCTGCTGCCCGCCGCGAGTTGGCTGCTGCTGCGGGTGCGCCGCCACGGCACCGTCGAGCCCGGACGGCTCGCCGACACCACTCCCGTACCGCTGCGGGCGATCACCGAGGCCGCACGGCAGCTCGAGGAACGCCGGCTGGTGGCGCGCGAGGGGATCCAGCTCTTCCTCACCGAGGAGGGGGCGCGGACGGCGGTACGGCTCGCCAAGGCGCGCGAGGAGTCGCTGGCCGAGCTCCTCGGCGACTGGTGGGGGCCGGACCGGCCCACCGACCTCGTCCGCCTGGTGGAGGAGCTGACCGCCGAGCTCGGCGGCTCGGACGCGGAGCGGCCCCGCGCGCCGGGCCCGCCCCGCGACCACCACGCGTGACGGAGCGAGCGGCCGGCGAGACACCTCCTAGAGCTCCTTGCCGTACCAGACCTCCATGTACGGGCCGGTGCAGTACGCCGGTATCTCCGCGTACCCGTGCCGTACGTACAGGGCCCGCGCCTCCACGAGGTCGAGGCGGGTGTTGAGGACCATCCGGCGGGCGCCGAGCGCGCGGGCCGCGTCCTCCAGGCCGCTCAGGAGGAGAGCGGCGCCGCCGGTGCCGCGGAAGGCCGGGCGGATGAACACGCGGGTCAGTTCGGCCCGTTCGGCGTCCAGGAGGACCACGCCGCCGCACGCGGCCGGCTTCCCCTCGTGCCGGCCGACGAGGAACGCGCCGGCGGGCGGGGCGAGGAGCTCCAGACCCTCGTCGATCATCTCCTCGTCGTACTCGTCCTCGGTCAGGACGCGTCCGTAGTAACGGCCCGCCACATCACCGAAGTAGTCGCGGCGCAGGGCGGTGGCGTCCGGGGTGTCGACGCGCTCGGGGGAGAAGATCCAGGTCATGCGCGCCATTGTGCGGCGCGCACGACCCGCCGCGCAGCTCAGTTATTCACGGCCCGGTTCCGCACGGCTCAGTTCTTGGGGGACGCCTGCTGCACGACCTTGAACGACCACAGGGTGGACCCGGTCGCCGCGGGCTTCGGACGGTCGGCGCCGCCCTCGTGGGCGGTCTTCATGGAACCGTTCATCCAGTTCTGGAAGTCCTCCTCGCTGCGCCAGCGGGTGTACACCAGGTACTGGTCGGTGCCCTCCAGCGGGCGCAGCAGCTCGAACCACTCGAAGCCGTCCGAGCCCTCGACGGCGCCGGCGCGCGAGGCGAAGCGCTGTTCGAGGACCTCGCGCTGCTCGGCGGGGACGGTCAGGACGTTGATCTTCACGATGCTCATGGAAGGCAGGATATGGCCGCCTCCGCACCCGTACGGATCAGCCTCCGGGCCGGGTCGCGGCTCAGCCCTCCCTCCGGGGTACGGCTCAGCCCACCACGCGGGCGAGCAGCAGGCCGTCGTAGCCCTTGGTGCCGACCGTCTGGACGGCGGTGGCGTCCAGCCGGGGCTCCCGTGCCACGAGTTCGAACATCTCGCGGGTGCCGGTGATCGCCGGGTCGTCGGGGGCGGCGGTGGCGACCCGGCCGTTGCGTACGACGTTGTCGACGACGATGAGGGTGCCGGGCCGGGACAGCTTCAGTGCCCAGGAGACGTAGTGCGGGTTGTTGACCTTGTCGGCGTCGATGAAGACGAAGTCGAACGGGCCCGCGCCCTCCTGCTCCAGGAGCGGGAGGGTGTCCAGGGCCGCGCCCGTGCGCACCTCGACGATCTTGTCGAGTCCGGCGCGGGCGATGTTGGCGCGGGCCACGTCCGCGTGGTCGGGGGAGTACTCCAGGGTGATCAGCCGGCCGTCGGCGGGCAGCGCCCGGGCCAGCCAGATGGTGCTGTAGCCGCCGAGGGTGCCGATCTCCAGGACGTTGCGCGCGCCCTGGGCGGCGACGAGCAGGTGGAGCAGCTTGCCCTGGTTGGGGGCGACGGCGATCTCGGGCAGACCGGCGGCCGTGGAGTCGGCGAGCGCGGCGGTGAGTGCCTCGTCGGCGGGGGCGAGCAGGTCGGTGAGGTAGTGGTCGACGGTGGTCCAACGTTCCTGATCGTTGCTCATGCGGCCGAACGTACACCGGCCCCTGCCCGGGGCGCCCGCCTGTTCCCGGCCGCGTGCCGCGCGCGTACCGCCGCGAATCCGCCCGCCGTGCCGAGCAGCAGCACGCCGCCGACGGTGAGCAGCCAGACCGGGATGCCGGCGACCGTCCACAGCCGGTCCTTCCAGATCACCTCGCGGTACGGGGTGTCGGTGGCCGCGCGGACGAGTTCGTGGTCGCCGTCGATCCGGGCGGGCTCGGGGAAGGACTGGTCGACGGCGGTGAGGTAGACGGGGCCGGGGCCGGCGACGCGGGCGACGGCACCCTCCGGCTTGTCGACGGTGCCGGCGAACAGCACCTCGGGACGGTCGCCGCCGATGCTGCCCCGGGGCTCCATCCGGTGGTCGGCGAGCACGAACAGGCCGAGGGACTGCGGGGTGGCGGCCAGCCGGGAGAGCCGCATCGGATAGACCGGGGTGTCGTTGCGGAAGGTGATCGCGAGGGGGTCGAGGGCGCCGTACAGCTTCGCGCCGGCCTTCTCGGGGGCGAGGCGGACGGCGACGTACTCCCACTTCCGGTCGATGTACGGGCGCAGTTCGGCGGCGAGCCGGTCGGAGAGCTCGAACCCGTTGCGGCGCAGCCAGTCGCTCAGCGCGGTCGGGTCGGTGGCGGTCAGCCGGGCCACGTCGAAGGGGCCGAGCCGTTCGCGGCCGACGACGCCGACGCCGGGGCCGCCGTCCATCCCGGGCAGGGCGCCCGCGCTGTCGCCGTCCCCGGCGGAGAAGGGCCAGTCGCGGCCGCGCGGCCAGAAGTAGGGGCGGTCCCTGTGCTCGGGCGCGGTGAGCTCTTCGAGCTCCTCGAAGAGCTCGGGGTCGCCGAGGGTGACGTCGGCGCGGTGCGGCACGGGCATGATCCAGGCGGCCCGCTCGGCGTCGCCGTGCACAGTGAAGCGCATGACGATCCGCTCGGTGCCGGTCCGCGCGTCCCAGCGCACGACCGAGGTCTCCCGGTCGACGCCGATCCGCGCCGTCCGGTCGGTGACCATGGCGCCGCAGCCGCACGCGTACGCCGGCGCGACGAGCGAGCCGAGCTGGAGCGCGAGCAGCGCGACGACCAGGGCCAGGAGCCGGTGCGTCGTGCGCGTTCGATGAGTTCGTCGTATCCCCCGCATGCCGGCTGTGACGCGCGAGCGGACCATCCGGTTCCGCCCGCGCGCCCCGCCGACCGGTCCTCGGCTAGGCCACTCTGACCTGGAGCTCCTTGATGCCGTTGAGCCAGGCCGCGCGCAGCCGGCGCGGGTCGCCCGCGAGGGTCAGGTCGGGCAGTTCGTCGGCGAGCGCCTCGAAGATCAGCTCGATCTCCTTGATGGCGAGGGACTTGCCGAGGCAGAAGTGCGGGCCGCCGCCGCCGAAGCCGAGGTGCGGGTTCGGGTCGCGGGTGATGTCGAAGGTCCCGGGGTTCTCGAAGACCTCGGGGTCGTAGTTGGCGGAGGAGTAGAACAGGCCGATCCGGTCGCCCTTGCGGATCTTCTGTCCGCCGAGCTCGGTGTCCTGGGTGGCGGTCCGCTGGAAGGAGACCACCGGGGTCGCCCAGCGCACGATCTCCTCGGCGGCGGTCGCGGGCCGCTCGCGCTTGTAGAGCTCCCACTGCTCGGGATGGGTGAGGAAGGCGTGCATGCCGTGGCTGATGGCGTTGCGGGTGGTCTCGTTGCCGGCGACGGCGAGCAGCAGCACGAAGAAGCCGAACTCGTCGGAGGAGAGGTTGCCCTGGCCCTCGGCGGCGACGAGCCGGCTCACGATGTCCTGGGCGGGGCACTCCTTGCGGGCGGCGGCGAGGTTCATCGCGTAGCCGATGAGCTCCATCGCGGCCTCGGCGCCGATCTCCTCCGTGATGGCGTACTCGGGGTCGTCGTACGCGACCATCTTGTTCGACCAGTCGAAGATCCGGGCCCGGTCCTCCTGGGGGACGCCGATGAGTTCGGCGATGGCCTGCAGCGGCAGCTCGACGGCGACCCTGGTGACGAAGTCGAAGGCGCCGTCCGGTCCGGCGGCGGCCCGCGCCTCCTCGACGATCGCGCGGGCCCGGGTGCGCAGGGCGTGCTCCAGGCTGCGGATGGCGCGCGGGGTGAAGCCGCGCTGGACGATCTGGCGGACCCGGGTGTGCTCGGGCGGGTCCATGTTGAGCATGATCAGCTTCTGGGCCTCGATCTGGTCCCGGGTGATGTGCTCGTTGAAGCGGATGACGGCGGTGTTCTCGCTGGACGAGAACAACTCGGGGTGCGTGGAGACGTACTTGACGTCGGCGTGCCGGGTCACGGCCCAGTAGCCCTCGTCGGCGAAGCCGGTGACGCCGGGGGGCTGGGCGCACCACCAGACGGGAGCGGTCTGCCGGAGCGCCGCGAACTCCGGGTGGGGGACGCGGCTCTGGAGCAGGTCGGGGTCGGTGGCGTCGAACCCTTCGGAGAGGTGGGGACAGGGCATCGGCAACACACTCCATTATCTGATGGGCCATCAGAAGGTGTCCGGAAAGGTAGTAACGAGTTCTACAAGTGGCAAGGCGCGTGGCGGGAACTGTTGCGTCCCCGACCCTTGCGTACCGGCGGTAGCAGTCGGAAGACTGCACGGAGAACTAGAACGCGTACTAGTTCTCCACGCTAGTCCCGCGTCCTGGTTCTCCGTGCTAGTTCCACGTGACGTCGACCGGCAAGGGTGCCGGGACACCCCGCCGGCGAGGAGAGGACGAGCTCATGGCCGCGGAACCCGTCATCGTCGAAGCCGTACGCACCCCCATCGGCAAGCGCGGAGGCGCGCTCGCCAACCTGCACCCCGCCTACCTCCTCGGCGAGACCTATCGCGAACTCCTCGGCCGCACCGGCATCCCCGCCGACTGCGTCGAGCAGATCGTCGGCGGCACCGTCACCCACGCCGGCGAGCAGTCCATGAACCCCACCCGCACCGCCTGGCTCACCATGGGCCTGCCCTACGAGACGGCCGCCACCACCGTCGACGCCCAGTGCGGGTCCTCGCAGCAGGCCGGCCACATGGTCGCCAACATGGTCGCGGCCGGCGTCATCGACATCGGCATCTCCTGCGGCGTGGAGGCGATGAGCCGCGTGCCGCTCGGCTCCGGCTCCAAGCACGGGCCCGGCAAGCCCTGGCCCGACGAGTGGAACGTCGACCTGCCCAACCAGTTCGAGGCCGCCGAGCGCATCGCCCGCCGCCGCGGCCTCACCCGCGAGCGGGTCGACTCCCTCGGCCTGCTCTCCCAGGAGCGGGCCGCCGTCGCCTGGTCCGAGGAACGCTTCAAGCGCGAGACCTTCGCCGTCCAGGTCCCCACCACGGAGGAGGAGCAGGCCGCCGGACAGGGCATGTGGCGGCTCGTCGACCGGGACGAGGGCCTGCGGGACACCAGCATGGAGGCGCTGGCCCGGCTCAAGCCGGTCATGCCGACCGCCGTCCACACCGCCGGCAACTCCTCCCAGATCTCCGACGGCGCCGCCGCCCTCATGTGGGCGTCCAAGCGCATGGCCCGCGCCCTGAAGCTGCGTCCGCGCGCCCGGATCGTCGCCCAGGCCCTGGTCGGCACCGACCCGCACTACCACCTCGACGGGCCGATCGACGCGACCCGGGCCGTCCTGGGCAAGGCGGGGATGTCCCTCAGGGACATCGACCTCGTCGAGATCAACGAGGCGTTCGCCTCGGTCGTGCTGAGCTGGGCGCAGGAGTTCGAGCGGGACCTCGACGGCCTGGAGAAGGTCAACGTCAACGGCGGGGCCATCGCCCTCGGGCACCCGGTGGGCGCGACGGGAGCCCGGCTCATCGCCACGGCCCTGCACGAGCTGGAGCGGACGGACAGGGAATTCGCCCTGATCACCATGTGCGCGGGCGGCGCGCTGGCGACGGGCACGATCATCCAGCGCCTGTAGCGCCGCCCGGGCGGAAGCGGTCGCAGGGCGGGAAACGCCGCAGGCCCCGCCCCTCCGAAGGGAGGGCGGGGCCTTGCGGGTCTGCGCGGTGCGGCGGGTGACTCTTAGTACCAGCCGTGGGTCTGCCAGAAGTTCCAGGCGGCGTTCGGGGAACCGTAGCGGTCGTTCATGTAGTCGAGACCCCACTTGATCTGGGTGGCGGGGTTCGTCTTCCAGTCCGAGCCGGCCGAGGCCATCTTCGAGGCCGGGAGGGCCTGGACCAGGCCGTAGGCGCCGCTGGAGGAGTTGGTGGCGGTGTGGTTCCAGCCGGACTCGTGCTCGACGATCTTGCTGAAGGACGCGTACTGCGACGGCGGCACGATCTTTCGGGCGATCTCCTGCGGGGTGGCGGCCGAGGCCGTACCCGTGTTGCCGAGCACCGCACCCGAGGCGCCGATGAGGACGGCGGCGGAGACGGCGAAGGTCTTCTTGCGGGAGACGGCGCGAGTGGCGATCGAGCGGAACAAAACGTCATACCTAACGTCGGGGACATGGGGTGCGCCGGGCGGTTTCGGCATGCCGGAACCAGGGCCCGGGAGTCCCGGGAACTGGGGGGAACCGGCCTGCCGTGGTGCTGCGCTGAGCACCGGCTGCCTGGCGACGTCCACCAGAGAAGCAGCCTCTCCGGGGGCGGTGCAACGACCCCCTGTACGAGGAGGGTTCGGAGGTCCCGGCCCGGCGGCCACGGTCGGGCGGTGACGGTTTCCGCAGGTCAGGGCCGTATGGGGACGATTTGGGCGGTTCGTCCGGTCTCCTATTCCGGGTCGTACGTGACCTGGGCCCTATGAGGGGCCTCACCCCGAGGGGCCTCTCCGGGGCCCTCGAATGTGACCTGGGCCTCGAAGTTCGCCCGCCGCGTGGCCCGCCGCAGCGCCCGCAGCAGCGGTCCGCCGACGGTCAGGGTGAGGACGACGGTGAGGACGGCGCGGCCGAGGTCCCAGCCGAGGGAGGTGGCGAGGACGTACGCCAGGAAGCGCACCAGGTTCTCGTGCGCCGGGGCGCCGGGCTGGAACGAGATTCCGTGCTCCATGCCGCCGACCGTCACCCAGCCGTACAGATTGGTGACCGTGCCGTACGCGAACGCCGCCACGAACCCGTACGCGGACAGCATCAGCAGCTCCCGCCGGCCCCCGGACCGGCCGATGCCCCGGCCCGGGCCCGGCAGCAGCCCGGCGCCCATCGAGAACCAGCCCATCGCCAGCATCTGCGTCGGCATCCACGGCCCGACCCCGCCCGTGAGCAGCGCCGACGCGAACATCGTCACCGCGCCGAGCACGAAGCCGAAGCCCGGGCCCAGGACCCGGCCGCTCAGCACCATCAGGAAGAACATCGGCTCCAGGCCGGCCGTCCCGGCCCCCAGCGGCCGCAGCGCCGCCCCGACGGCGGCGAGCACGCCCAGCATCGCCACCGCCTTCGCGTCCATCCCGCAGTCGGCGATCGTCGCGACGACGACGGCGATGAGGAGCGGCAGGAGCAGGGCGAAGAACCACGGCGCGTCGGCGGCGTGGTCGGTGACGGCGGAACGGGCGTCGGCGAAGAGCGGCCAGCCGACGGCGAACAGACCGACGACGGACACCAGGATGAGGGCGGTGACCGAGCGCGGGCCCAACCGGATCGGCCGCGCGGCGCGCGGACTCGTGTGTGTGCTCACGTACGCAGGGCCTCCTCGACCTGCTCCACCGTGAGCCAGGGCTCCGGCGCGAGGATCTTCGCGACCTGCGGCGAGAAGGCGGGCGAGGACACCACGACCTCGGCCGTCGGCCCGTCCGCGACCACCTCACCGCCCGCGACGATCACCACACGGTGCGCGAGCTCCGCCGCCAGCTCCACGTCGTGCGTGGCCAGCACGATGGCGTGCCCCTCGGCGGCGAGGGCCCGCAGCCGAGTGACCAGACGGGCCTTCGCCGCGTAGTCCAGTCCCCGGGTCGGCTCGTCCAGGAGCAGCAGCGGCGGCCGGGCGGTCAGGACGACGGCGAGGGCGAGCGCGAGCCGCTGGCCCTCGGACAGGTCCCGGGGATGCGTCTCGTCCGCGACACCCGGCAGCAGCTCCGACACCAGGGCCCGGCAGCTCCCGGGCGCGGCGCCCGCGTCCGCGTCGGCGGCGGCGCACTCGGCCGCCACCGTGTCCGCGTACAGCAGATCCCTCGGCTCCTGCGGTACGAGTCCCACCTGCCGGATCAGGGCACGCGGGTCCGTCGTGTGCGGGGTGAGCCCGGCCACCCGCACGCTGCCGGACGTCGGCGTGATCATCCCGACGAGCGTCCCCAGCAGCGTCGACTTGCCGGCCCCGTTGCGCCCCATCAGCGCCACGGCCTCCCCGGCCCCGACCTCCAGCTCCACCCGCCGCAACGCCTCGACCCGCCCCCGCCGAACCCCCAGGGCGCGCACCTCGACGAGCGGGCGGGCGGCGGGTGCGGTGGCGGAAGCGGGCGCGGACCGGCCACGCCACCGCCCGAAGAGGGAACGTCTCCCACCCCGCCCCTTCCCGAACCCGGGGGCTCCGCCCCCGGCCCCCGAGGCGGTGGCCGCCTGCGGCGCTGCGCCGGCCCGCCTCGCGGCGGCGGTGCCGCCGGAGGCTTCGCCCTGGCCGCCGCTCCCGCCGCCGTCCGCCGCCGCGGCCCCGAAAATCAGCCTCTCCGGCATGTGAGGCGCGGGGGTCCGGGGGCGGAGCCCCCGGTTACGGGAAGGGGCGGGGTGGGGGAGAAGGGCCGCCGCGGGCGCCTCCGCCCGTGCCGGCGCCTCCGCAGGGCCGCCCGCCGGCGCACCCGGCTCGCGCCCCGCCAGCCGTTCCTTCAGCGGCCCCGCCGCGCGCCGCGCGTCCCGCACGGACAGGGGCAGCGGGCTCCAGCCCGCCAGGCGGCCCAGCGAGACCACCGGCGGCCGCACCGGGGACACGGTCATGATCTCGGCCGGCGGGCCCATGACCGCCTCCGGCAGCAGCAGGACCCGGTCCGCGTACTGCACGACCCGCTCCAGGCGGTGCTCCGCCATCAGGACCGTCGTGCCCAGGTCGTGGACCAGGCGCTGGAGCACGGCCAGGACGTCCTCCGCCGCCGACGGGTCGAGCGCCGAGGTCGGCTCGTCGAGGACGAGGACCTTGGGGTGCGGGGTGAGGACCGAGCCGATCGCGACCCGCTGCTGCTGCCCGCCCGACAGCGTGGCGATCGGACGGTCGCGCAGCTCCGCGAGCCCCAGCAGGTCCAGCGTCTCCTCGACGCGCCGCCGCATCACCCCCGGCGCGAGCCCGAGCGACTCCATGCCGTAGGCCAGCTCGTCCTCGACGGTGTCCGTGACGAAGTGGGCGAGCGGGTCCTGCCCCACCGTGCCCACCAGGTCCGCCAGCTCGCGCGGCGGATGCGTGCGCGTGTCGCGGCCGTCCACGGTCACCCGCCCCCTCAGCGTCCCGCCGGTGAAGTGCGGCACGAGCCCGGACACCGCCCCCAGCAGCGTCGACTTCCCCACCCCCGACGGTCCGACGAGCAGCACCAGCTCACCCTCCGGCACGGTCAGGTCCACGTCCTTCAGCGTGGGCGCGGCCTCCCCGTCGTACGTCACCGAGACGTTCTCGAAGCGGATCACCGGGTCGACTCCTTCGGCACGGGGGCCACGAACGCGGGCAGCAGCCCGATCAGCACGGACGCCGCCGGCCACAGCGGCAGCGCGGGCGCCTCCAGCGGGACGACCCCGGGCCGCAGCGCCCCCGGCGCCACCGCCCCGGCCCAGATCATCACGACCGCGACGGCGGCGCCCGACCCGGCGACCAGCCAGGCCCGGACGCCCCACCGGTCGGGCCGGTAGCGGGTGCGCACCGCCCGCCGCCCGCCGAGCCGCAGCCCGGCGACGGCCGCGAGCAGCCCGGCCACCAGCAGCGGAAGCCCGTAACCGGCACCCTGCGCGGCCAGCAGCCCGTACGAGCCGGCGCACACCCCGAGCAGCCCGCCGAGGGTCAGCACGTTGGTGGTGCGCCGTACGGAGGGCGGGACCTGGGCCGTACGGCCGTAGCCGCGCGCGTCCATGGAGGCGGCCACCGCCACCGACCGCTCCAGCGCGCCCTCCAGGACCGGCAGGCCGATCTGGAGCAGGGCCCGCACCCCGCCGGTGGGCCGGCCGCGCAGCCGGCGGGCGGTCCGCAGCCGGACGACGTCGGCGACGAGGTTCGGCGCGAAGGTCATCGCGACGACCACGGCGACCCCCGCCTCGTACAGGGCGCCGGGCAGCGACTTGAGCAGCCGGGCCGGGTTGGCGAGCGCGTTGGCGGCGCCCACGCAGATCAGCAGGGTCGCCAGCTTCAGCCCGTCGTACAGCGCGAACGCCACCTGCTCGGCGGTGACCCGGCCCCCGATCCGCACGCCCCGCGCCCAGTCCGGCATCGGCACCTCGGGCAGCGTGAACAGTTCGTACGAGCCGGGGATCGGCGAGCCGAGGACCAGCGAGAACACCACCCGCAGGCCGACGACGAACAGGCCGAGCTTCACGAACGCGCCGTACGAACGGGCCCAGGGCGCGTCGGTGCGGCGGGCGGCGACGACATAGCCGGCGACGCCGACGAGCAGGCCGAGCAGCAGCGGGTTGGTGGTGCGGGAGGCGGCCACGGCCAGGCCGAGCGCCCAGAGCCACCAGGCTCCGGGGTGCAGGGCGTTGGACCGGTTGGCCTCGGGCGCGCGCAGCCGTACGAACGGGGGCCGGGGCGGCCGTACGAGCGGGGGCGGGGTCGTCCGCGGCGGCGCGGTCACTCGCGGCAGCGGGCTCATCCGCGGCGGCGGCGGGCCTGCCAGACGCCGGCGGCACCGAGGAGGAGCACCGCGGCCCCGCCCGCGACGAGCCCGAGGGACGGCCCGCCGCCGGAGCCGGTGGTGGTGGACACGGCGTGCGCGGGCGTCGGGGTGGCGGTGATCGGGGGCAGGGTGGGCGTGGCGGGACGCGCCGGCTCCGGCCCGGTGTCCGAGACCTGCTCGCCGCAGCCCTTCGCCGGGTAGCCGGCGATCCCGCACAGCAGCGCGTTCGTGTCGTACCGCAGCGGCTTGGCGACCGCCGCCAGCGCCTCCGCGGCGGTGGCGTCCTCGCGCACCTGGGGGCAGCCGGTCCTCAGCACGGGGAGCGGCGGCGTCTCGCCGGGCGGGGCGTCCTCGGGGCGGCCGAAGTCGATGACGACGGCGACCCGCTTGCTGCCGTCCCGCTCCGCCACGCCGGAGCAGATCCGTGCGAAGTCGGGGGCGGCGGAGGGCCGGGTGGCGTCGGCGGAGTCCCGGCTGACGGCGAAGCGGAAGCCGAGGGTGTCGCCGTCGGCGGGCCGGGCGGTCGCCGGGCCCTGCGTGGCGTAGCCCCACCGTCCGCCGTCCCGGCCCTCCCAGAAGGACCAGTAGCGGTAGCCGGACGCCTCGGCGGGCGAGGCGGTGACGCCGAGCGCCAGGAGCGCGGCGCCGAGGCCCGCGACGAGCCTCGGCCCGAAGAAGCGCCTCGGTCCGGGGAAGTGCCTCGTCGTCACTTCTTGCGGCCGCTCACGAGGAAGCCGATGCCGACGCCGACGACCATGCCGATGCCGATGATCCACCACACGTCGAAGCCGGACTCGTCCTCCTCGGCGCCGGCGGACGCCTGGGAGTTGTCGGGCGCCTTGGGGGCGGGGCCGGTGGCGTTGAGCTGCTCCAGCAGGTCGACGGTGCCGAAGCTGCGCGGGTCGGTGTCCATGGCGTGCGCGGCGAACACCAACTGGGCGTAGGCGGCGGGGCCGCCCGCCTTGGCCCAGGCGGCGGAGTGCTTCTCCAGCCAGGCCAGGGCGCCGGCGGCCTCCTTCTTCGCCCCGGCGGCGGCGAGCGCGACGACGGCGTCGGCGGTGTTGCCGAAGTCGGGCTGCTCGGCGGTCTCGGCGGCGCCCGGCATCGGCGGGGTGGTGAGGTGGCCGGTGGGGGCGAGCCGGGCGGCGAGGTAGGCGGCGCCGTTGAGGGCGGCGCGCTCGGCGGTGGGCTTGGGCAGGTCGGTGCAGACCGGGGCCTGCTGGGGCTGCGCGCCGCGGGCGGTGATGCTCTTGCCGAGGCCGGCGAGGGTGGCGGCGGCGGTGGCGTCGGCGTTCGCGAAGAGCTTGCCGGTCTTGTCGGGCTGGTAGGCGAAGGCTCCGCCGTCGCCCGCCTTGCCGGAGGCGCCCCCGGCCGCGCCCGCCTCGGCCGCGGGGTCGGCGCAGGGCAGCGAAAAGGTGAGGAGGGCGTCGTACGGGGTCTTGCCGGCGGCGGACTTCAGGGCGCCGGGCCGGACGCCGGAGGAGGCGAAGGCGCTGATGACGATCGAGGTGGAGTTGGCGTCGCTGGGGCCGCCGGGGCTGTAGCTCCAGCCGCCGTCCTTGTTCTGGACGCTCTTCAGCCAGGCGGCGCCGGCCTTGGCGGCCTTCTCCGTCTTCGCCGGGTCGGCGGACTGGCGGGTGACCGCGGTGAGTGCCTGGACGGCGACGGCGGTGGCGTTGCTGTCCGGCATCGTCGTGGCGTCGCAGGGCTTCGCCGGGTCGGGGCGGTACGAGGCGAAGGAGCCGTTCGCGCACTGCTGGCCGAGCAGCCAGTCCACGGCCCGGTCGGCGGGCTGGATGCCGGAGGTGCGCTGGGCCAGGAAGGCGAGCGACTGGCGCCAGACGCCGTCGTAGGTCGGGTCCGTGGTGCCGTAGAGACCGGCCGGGATCGTGGCGGGGGACGGGGTCGGCGAGGGCGCGGCGGCGGCCGTTCCGGCGGCGGTGGTGCTGAGCACGGCACCGGCCGCGAGTGCGGCGGCGGCGCGGCGAACGCTGATCATGGGTCCCTCTCCTGCGGGCACCGGACACCGGCGCCCGACGGGCCCAGCCTCCGGCGCCGTATTCCTCGACGGTGCCGGCGCTCACGTCCCGTACCGGGCGTTCCGACTCACCGTCCGCTCGGGACGGCTCACGGCATGGGGCCTCCCCAGGCCGCGCGGAGCGCTGGGCGAGGGGAAGGGTCAGTGCCGGACTTCCACCGGCTTCCCCCTGTACGGGCATGACGACGGTCGCCCACTCTACCGGCCGGGCCCTCGGCGCCCCCGGAGCCGTACGTCACACCGCCAGGTAGGCGACGGGGTCGGTGCCCGGCACCGGTTCCGCCCGGCCGCGCTTCACGAGGTGGCGGAGGTGGGCCTCGGCCTCGCTGACGGCGATGGTGCGGGAGCCGTGCGGGATGCGGTCCCAGGGGCGGTTCCACTCCATGCGTTCGGCGAGCTGCCAGGGGGTGAGCGGGGTGGCGAGCAGGGCGAGGAGGCCGGTGAGGCGTTCCTCGTGGTGGGCGAGGAGGGCGCGGACCCGGCCGGTGGCGTCGGGGAAGGCGTGCTGGTGGGCGGGGAGGACCTCGGCGACGCCGAGCCGGCCGACGCGTTCGAGGGAGTCGAGGTAGTCGCCGAGCGGGTCGGTGACGGTGGCGTCGTCGGGGTCCTCGTACAGGCCGATGTGCGGGCTGATGCCGGGCAGCAGGTGGTCGCCGGAGAACAGCCGGCCGTGTCCCGGGAGGCCGGCCGGGTGGGCCTCCTCCAGGTGGAGGCAGACGTGGCCGGGGGTGTGGCCCGGGGTCCAGACCGCCCGCAGCCGGCGTCCGGCCAGGTCGAGGAGCTCGCCGGGGACGATCTCCCGGTCGGGCAGGGCGGCCCGCAGTCCGGGCAGGGTCCGCGTCCGGCCGCCGGCGGCGCGGGCGGCGAGCAGCGGGGCGGTGTGCTCCTCGGGGGCGCCGACGGCGGCGAGCTTGCGGGCCAGGTAGTCGAGCCAGGCGCCGGGCGCGGAGTCGCGGGTGCGGCGGACGACGGCGATGTCGGCGGCGTGCATGGCGATCCAGGCGCCGGACGCCTCCCGGACCTTGCCGGACAGGCCGTGGTGGTCGGGATGGTGGTGGGTGACGACGATCCCGTGGACGTCCCCGGCCGCGAGCCCCAGGGCGCCGAGCCCGGCGGTGAGCTCGGCCCAGGAGTCCGGGTCGTCCCAGCCGGTGTCGACGAGCACGGGCCCGCGGCCGGTGTCGAGGACGTGGACGAGGGTGTGCCCGAGCGGGTTGTCCGGAATGGGCACCCGCAACGACCAGACGCCCCCGCCGTGCTCGGTCACCGTGTCGGTCGCTTGCGCCATGAGCAGCCTCGTCTCCGCGTACCGGTACGGCCATTGCCCACTATAACGAGAACTGGTATCAGTTCTGACAGCCAGTCAGAAATTCACGGCCCACGTGCGGTCCCGGGAGGCAGTCGGTCATGACCGAGCTTGTGGAGCACGGAGAACTGTTCATCGGCGGCGAGCTGACCGCACCGCTCGGCGGCGAGGTCATCGAGGTGATCTCCCCGCACACCGAGGAGGTCATCGGCCGTGTCCCGCACGCCTCGAAGGCCGACGTCGACCGGGCCGTCGCCGCCGCCCGGCGGGCCTTCGACGAGGGGCCGTGGCCGCGGTGGACGCTGGAGGAGCGGATCGAGGTCGTCGGGCGGATCAAGGACGCGATCGCCGTACGGCACGAGGAGATCGCCCGCTCCATCAGCTCCCAGAACGGCTCCCCCTACTCCTGGTCGGTCCTCGCCCAGGCGCTCGGCGCGATGATGGTCTGGGACTCGGCGATCACCGTGGCGCGCGCCTACGCCTACGAGGAGCGGCGCTCCGGTGTCCTCGGCCCGCTGCTCGTGCGCCGGGAGCCGGTCGGGGTCGTGGCGGCCGTCGTCCCGTGGAACGTCCCGCAGTTCACCGCCGCCGCCAAGCTCGGGCCCGCGCTGCTCGCCGGCTGCGCTGTGGTCCTCAAGCCCTCGCCCGAGTCGCCGCTCGACTCGTACATCCTCGGCGAGATCGCGGCCGAGGCCGGGCTGCCGGAGGGCGTCCTGTCGATCCTGCCCGCCGACCGGGAGGTCAGCGAGTACCTGGTCGGCCACCCGGGCGTCGACAAGGTCTCCTTCACCGGCTCCGTCGCGGCCGGCAAGCGCGTGATGGAGGTCGCCTCCCGCAACCTCACCCGCGTCACCCTGGAACTCGGCGGCAAGTCGGCGGCCGTGATCCTGCCCGACGCCGACCTGGAGGCGGCCGTCGCCGGGATCGTCCCGGCCGCCTGGATGAACAACGGCCAGGCGTGCGTCGCCCAGACCCGCATCCTCGCCCCGCGCTCCCGCTACGACGAGATCGCCGAGGCGTTCGCGGCGGCGGCCGGCGCGCTGGTGGTCGGCGACCCGCTCGACCCGGCCACCCAGGTCGGCCCGCTCGTCGCCCGCCGCCAGCAGCAGCGCTCCCTCGACTACATCGCCATCGGCCAGGCCGAGGGCGCCAAGGTCCTGACCGGCGGCGGCCGTCCGGCCGGCCTGGAGCGCGGCTGGTACGTCGAGCCGACCCTCTTCGGCGGCGTGGACAACTCCATGCGCGTCGCCCGCGAGGAGATCTTCGGCCCGGTCATCTGCCTGCTGCCGTACGGGGACGAGGACGAGGCCCTGCGGATCGCCGACGACTCCGACTACGGCCTCAGCGGCAGCGTCTGGACCGCCGACGTCGAGCACGGCATCGACTTCGCCCGCAAGGTCCGCACCGGCACCTTCAACGTCAACACCTTCAGCCTCGACATGCTCGGCCCCTTCGGCGGCTACAAGAACTCCGGCCTGGGCCGCGAGTTCGGCCCCGAGGGCCTGGCCGCCTACCTGGAGCACAAGATGATCCACCTGCCGGCCGGCTACGAGGGGCCGGGAGGCGCGTGATGGGCGACCGCTGGCACGTGGAGGTCGACCGCGGCGTCTGCATCGGCTCCGGCATGTGCGTCCACCACGCCCCCGACGCCTTCCGCCTCGACCCGGCCCGCCAGTCCCACCCCCGCGCGCCCCGGGCGGACGCCGACGAACGCGTCCTGGCGGCGGCGGAGGGCTGCCCGGTGGAGGCGATCTCGCTCACGCTGGTGGAGAGCGGGGAGCCGGTCTTCCCACCGGAGGACTAGCCCCCGGTACGCCGTGCCGCACGCGGGGCCGCACCCCGTGCCGCAGGAGCCGCCGCGCGCGGACGGGCAGGCGGGGGAGAGGTTCCCGTATGCAAAACTACTCCCTTGATCACGGGGGCAAGAGGCCCTTGTGCGCGCGGAATTGGGAGTGTTGTGCGCAAGGCGAACTGGGTGGCCGCGGCCGCCGGTGTGGTGCTGCTGGTCGCGGGCTGTGGGAGCGGCGGCGGTTCGGACAAGGGCGGTGCGTCCGCCACGGGCGGCGGTTCGGCGTCGGCCGGGACGACCGGCGGCGGCTCGGAGGCCGGTGGCGGCGAGGAGCTGACGGCCGAGGCCGTGCTGAAGGAGATCGAGACCGCGGCGAAGGGCGCCGGCTTCACCCAGGACGCGTCCGGCGAGCAGATCCCGCCCGGCCTGGAGAAGTGCATGGTCTCCTGGACCCCCGACGCGGAGAAGGCCGCCGACCCCAAGAAGTCCTACGCGGACACGGTCGCGACCCTCGGCAAGGGCGGCTGGAAGACCGGCCAGTCCCTCTCCCAGGGCGGCTCGACGATCCAGACCCTCACCAAGGGCACCTGGCAGCTCAAGGCCAGCGACCACAGCACGGGCCCGGTCAAGATGGTGATGTTCATCGCCAGCGACGCCACGCCCGTCTGCGAGGCGCTGTTCAAGGCCGACCTGGAGAAGAGCAAGAAGTCCTGAGGGCCGGGTCCTGAGGTCAGCCGCGCCCGGCCCCTGCGCCGGGCGCGGCACCGTCCGTCGAGGCCCCCGAAGCTCCCGGCACCCCCGAGGCGCCCGGCGCCGTCAGGTCGATCAGCCGGCAGACCGTCTCGATGTCGATCTTCACCTGTGCGATCGAGGCCCGCCCCGACAGCCAGGTGATCAGCGCCGAGTGCCAGGTGTGCTCGATCACCCGCACCGCCGACGACTGCTCCGGCGTCGGGTGCTCCGCCCCCATCGCGTCCAGGATGATCGCGGTGGTCAGCCGGGACACCGTGTCCACCTCGGGGCTCACGCTGCGGTCCGCGAAGGTCAGCGCCCGCACCATCGCGTCCGCGAGCTGCGGCTCCCTCTGGAGCGCCCGGAAGGCGCGCATCAGCGTCTCGGCCACCCGCTGCGCCGGGTCCTCGCCCGCCGGCGGCCGCTTCCGCAGCGTCGTGTGCAGGTGCTGCAACTGGTCCTGCATGGTGGCGACCAGCAGGTGGATCTTGGACGGGAAGTAGCGGTAGAGCGTCCCGAGCGCCACGCCGGCCGCCTCGGCGACCTCCCGCATCTGCACGGCGTCGAAACCGCCCCGCCCCGCCAACTGCGCACTGGCGTGCAGGATGCGCCGGCGGCGCGCCTCCTGGCGCTCTGTCAGGGGCGGCGAGGCGGGTCTGTCTTCCGCGGTCATGGGTCCCGTTCCGTGGGGTCGGCTCGCGACAGTATGGCGGGGTGTCCGTCGTGGCGCGAATCACCTGATCCGGCTCGGCCCGCGACGCTACCTGCCGGTAGATTCAGTGCTCCTCGAAGGATCGAGAACGACCAAGTCTGAAACTTGTTCTAGATTAGCGCGAGCGGATACGCTCCCGCGAAACGCACGCTCGAAGGGGGCAGCGAGTGACCGCTGAGGCCATAGAGGCAGGCCCCCGAACGGGCATGACCGACGGTGGTGACCGTCCGTTGCGGATCGCTCTCCTCACGTACAAGGGGAACCCGTTCTGCGGCGGCCAGGGCGTCTACGTCCGCCACCTCTCCCGCGAGCTCGCCCGCCTGGGCCACAGCGTCGAGGTCATCGGCTCCCAGCCGTACCCGACCCTCGACGAGGGCGTGCCGCTCACCGAGATCGCCAGCCTCGACCTCTACCGCCAGCCCGACCCCTTCCGCACCCCGGGCCGCGACGAGTACCGCGACTGGATCGACGCGCTCGAGGTCGCCACCATGTGGACCGGCGGCTTTCCCGAGCCGCTCACCTTCTCCCTGCGGGCCCGCCGCATGCTCGCCGCCCGCCGCGGCGACTTCGACGTCGTCCACGACAACCAGACCCTCGGCTACGGACTCCTCGGCGGCCCCCGCGCCCTCGGCGCCCCGCTCGTCACCACGATCCACCACCCCATCACCGTCGACCGGCAGCTCGAACTCGACGCCGCCGCCGACTGGAAGCGCCGCGCCTCCGTACGCCGCTGGTACGCCTTCACCCGCATGCAGAAGCGGGTCGCCCGCCGCCTGCCGTCCGTCCTCACCGTCTCCGGCACCTCCCGCCAGGAGATCGTCGAGCACCTCGGCGTCCGCGAGGATCGCATCAAGGTCGTCCACATCGGCGCCGACACCGACCTGTGGTCCCCGGATCCGTCCGTCGCCGAGGTCCCCGGCCGGATCGTCACCACCTCCAGCGCCGACGTCCCCCTCAAGGGCCTGATCCACCTGGTCGAGGCGCTCGCCAAGCTCCGCACCGAGCACCCCGACGCCCACCTCGTCGTCGTCGGCAGACGCGCCGAGGACGGGCCGGTCGCCCAGGCCATCGAGCGGTACGGGCTCGACGGCGCCGTCCGCTTCGTCAAGGGCGTCACCGACGCCGAGCTCGTCGACCTCTACCGCTCCGCCCAGGTCGCCTGCGTCCCCTCCCTCTACGAGGGCTTCTCCCTGCCCGCCGCCGAAGGCATGGCCACCGGCACCCCGCTGGTCGCCACCACCGGCGGCGCCATCCCCGAGGTCGCCGGCCCCGACGGGGAGACCTGCCTGGCCGTCCCCCCGGGCGACGCGGACGCCCTCGCCACCGCGCTCGGCCGGGTCCTCGGCGACGCGGAACTGCGCTCCCGGCTCGGCGCCGCGGGCCGGGAGCGGGTGCTCGCCCGCTTCACCTGGGCCAGGGCGGCCCAGGGCACGGCCGAGCTGTACCGCGAGGCCCTCGCCCGCCACGGCCGCGTCGCGGCCCCCCGCCCCTGACACCGCGGCCACCCCCCTCCGCGCAGCCACTGAAAGGCAGACCCCCGTGCTGACCGTCGACTTCACCCGCTTCCCGCTCGCCCCCGGCGACCGCGTGCTCGACCTGGGCTGCGGAGGGGGCCGGCACGCCTTCGAGTGCTACCGGCGCGGCGCCCAGGTCGTCGCCCTCGACCAGAACGGCGAGGAGATCCGCGAGGTCGCCAAGTGGTTCGCCGCCATGAAGGAGGCCGGCGAGGCCCCGGCCGGCGCCACCGCCACCGCCATGGAGGGCGACGCGCTCAACCTGCCCTTCCCCGACGAGTCCTTCGACGTCGTCATCATCTCCGAGGTCATGGAGCACATCCCCGACGACAAGGGCGTGCTCGCCGAGATGGTCCGGGTCCTCAAGCCCGGCGGCCGGATCGCCGTCACCGTGCCCCGCTACGGCCCCGAGAAGGTCTGCTGGGCGCTCTCCGACGCGTACCACGAGGTCGAGGGCGGCCACATCCGCATCTACAAGGCCGACGAACTCCTCGCCAAGATGCGCCAGGCGGGCCTGCGCCCGTACGGCACCCACCACGCCCACGCCCTGCACGCCCCCTACTGGTGGCTCAAGTGCGCCTTCGGCGTCGACAACGACAAGGCGCTCCCGGTCCGCGCGTACCACAAGCTCCTGGTCTGGGACATCATGAAGAAGCCCGCCCTGACCCGGGTCGCCGAGCAACTGCTCAACCCGGTCGTCGGCAAGAGCTTCGTGGCGTACGCGACCAAGCCGCACCTCCCGAAGGCCGACGCCGCCGCGAACGACGCGAACGCCTCCGACACCGCGGGTGCGGCCAAGTGACCTCTCCCGAGCGGATCGCGGAACACCTGGTCCTGCCCGGAGTCCTCACCGCCGAGCAGGCCGCCGAGACCGTGGCCGGCATCCTCGCCGGCCAGCGCGAGGACGGCGCCATCCCCTGGTTCCGCGGCCACCACCTGGACCCCTGGGACCACGTCGAGGCCGCCATGGCCCTCGACACCGCCGGCGAGCACGAGGCCGCCCGGCGCGCCTACGAGTGGCTGGCCCGGCACCAGAACACCGACGGCTCCTGGTACGCCGCCTATCACGACGGCGACCCCGACGACGTCACCGACCGCGGGCGCGAGTCCAACTTCGTCGCGTACGTCGCCGTCGGCGTCTGGCACCACTACCTGTCCACGGGCGACGACGTCTTCCTCGACCGGATGTGGCCCGTCGTCTTCGCGGCCGTCGAGTTCGTCCTCGGGCTCCAGCAGCCCGGCGGCCAGATCGGCTGGAAGCGCGAGGCCGACGGCACGCCCGTGACCGACGCGCTGCTCACCGGCAGCTCCTCCATCCACCAGGCACTGCGCTGCGCCCTCGCCATCGCCGAGGAGCGCGAGGAGCCGCAGCCCGACTGGGAGTTGGCCGCCGGCGCGCTGCGGCACGCGATCCGCCGCCACCCCGAGCGCTTCCTCGACAAGTCCCGCTACTCGATGGACTGGTACTACCCGGTCCTCGGCGGCGCGGTCACCGGGCCCGAGGCCACGGCCCGGATCGACGCCCGGTGGGACGACTTCGTCGTGCCGGGGCTCGGCGTGCGCTGCGTGCTGCCGAACCCCTGGGTCACCGGCGGCGAGAGCTGCGAACTCGCCCTCGCCCTGTGGGCGATGGGCGAGTCGGACCGGGCCCTGGAGATCCTCACCTCCATCGGGCACCTGCGGGCCGCGAACGGCGCCTACTGGACCGGTTACGTCTTCGAGGGCAACCGGGCCGTCTGGCCCGAGGAGCAGACCACCTGGACCGCCGGTTCGCTGCTGCTCGCGGTGGCGGCGCTCGGCGGTGACGAGGCGACGGGCGCCGTCTTCGGCGGCGAACGGCTGCCGCGCGGCCTGGAACCCGACTGCTGCGACTGACCGTCACCGGGCCGTCCTCCCCCACAGGAGGACGGCCCGGGCCGTCGACGGGACGAGGGCGGACGGCCCGGCTCGTGTCCGGGCCGCCGCCGGGTCAGTGGCGGCGCAGCAGGCGCCCCGCCACGAAGTGGCCGACGACGAGGTAGACCACGGCGGCGAGGCCGTAGCCCGCGACGACCCGTGCCCATGCCTCGTCGAAGGTGAAGAGGTCGTGCGACCAGCCGGCCAGCCAACTGGCCACGCTGCGGACGAACTCCACCAGGCCGTTGGCCCGGTTGGCGTCCAGCAGGTACATCAGGATCCAGAGGCCGATGATGGCGGCCATGACATCGGCGAGGACGACGATCACCCTCGCCGCTTGCGTGGTGTTACTCCGTCCGGAAGTCATATCCCTCGGATTGCCGCGCATCGCCGTCCGAAACCCGTCCGGAACCCGTTCGGAGGCGACCGGGTGGCGCGGCCCCGGGGCGGGGGCGAGGCTGACGCCACAGTCCCCGAGGCCCCAGGGAGGTCTCACCGTGCCCACCTTGCTCCGCGCGCGCCGCGCCGCCGTCGCCCTCTTCCTGTCCGGCGCGCTCCTCGCCACGACAGCGGCCTGCGGCGGCGACAACTCCCAGAGCATGACCACGGGCACCCGGGCCACCCCGGCGGCGACGGCCTCGGCGACCTTCGAGCAGCAGAAGCTGGCCAAGACGCGGTTCGTCGCCAACGCGGGTCTGGCGGCGGGCGCCACGTACCAGTGGATCGTCAAGCCGTACCGCGCGGGCAAGTTCAAGAAGGGCGCCGAGGGCCGCACCCTCGCCCTGGTGAAGGCCGGCCTCGCGGGCGCCTTCACGTACAACCGGCTCAAGGCGGCCGTGAACAACGCCAAGGGCGACGCCCTGCTGTCCAAGGCGGTGGCGCCGCTGAGCGCGGGCATCGAGTCCCTGAAGGACCTCGGCACGAAACTCCGCAAGGGCGAGGCCACCGAAGGCGACATCGGCTCCTTCGAGAACATCATCACCGGCGTGAAGGACGCGGGGAGGAGCGCGGGCGCGGAGGTCGTCGACAAGGTCCCGAGCGCCTCGCAGCTCAGCGGCGGCTGAACGGGCCTCCCCCGTACGGCGGAGGAGCCCGGGACGCGCGGAGGAGGCGGCCCGGGCGGCCGTCCGGCCAGGATGAAGCCATGCCCCGAACCCAGCCCGGCCCGGCCCGCACGCCCCGCCTCCAGGCGCCCCCGAGCCGCCCGATGCGCACCGTCGCCGCCCTCACCGCCTGCGCCGGCGCCCTCGCCTACACCGTCGGCAAGGTGGACCTCGCGCGGTCCGGTGAGCTCGGCATGCCGGGCTTCCCGGCACCGGCCGACTCCTACGCCCGCGTCGCCGACGTCGGCACCGCCCAACTGGCCAACGCGGCCCTGGGCCTGCTCATGGCCGTCGTCGCCCTCCTCCTCGTCCGCCCGCCCCGCACCCCGTTCGTCCGCCTGCCGCTCCTGATCGTCTCCTGGGCCGGCATCGCGATGGTGGGAGCGGGCGTCCTCGGCTTCGGCGCCCGCGCGGCCGGCCTCGCACCGGCCCTCGGCCCCGTACCGCCCCACCTCCCCACCGCACTCGCGGCCCTCCTCGTCGGCGCCGTGTGGGTGACCGCCTGGACCGTCGCCACGCTCTCCGCCACCCGCGCGGTCCGCACCCCGCGCACCGGCTGACCCCGGCACGCGGCGGCCCGCCGTCTCAGCCCGCCAGCTCCGCCAGGACCCGCAGGGTCGCCGGGTCCGGGGCCGTGACGAGGAGGTCCGTGATCGGGCCCTTGCGCCATTCCGTGAGGCGTTCGGCGATCCGTTGCCTCGGGCCGACGAGGGAGATCTCGTCGGCGAAGGCGTCCGGCACGGCGCGCACCGCCTCCTCGCGGCGGCCCGCCGCGAACAGCTCCTGGATGTGCCGGGCCTCCGCCTCGTAGCCCATGCGGGCCATCAGGTCGGCGTGGAAGTTGCGGGCCGCGTGGCCCATGCCGCCGATGTAGAAGCCGAGCATCGCCTTGACGGGCAGCAGCCCCTCGGCGATGTCGGCGCAGACCTGGGCGCGGACCATCGGGGCGACCAGGAAGCCGTCCGGGAGCCGGTCGGGCAGCGCGTACACCTCGGCCCAGCGGGTGGGGGACCAGTGGAGCGGCAGCCAGCCGTCGGCGATGCGGAGGGTCTGCGCGATGTTCTTGGGCCCCTCGGCGCCGAGCAGGACGGGCAGATCGGCCCGGAGCGGGTGGGTGATCGGCTTGAGCGGCTTGCCGAGGCCGGTGCCGTCGGGACCGTCGTACGGGTGCGGGTGGTAGCGCCCGTCGAGCGTGACGGGCCCCTCGCGGCGCAGCACCTGCCGCACCACGTCCACGTACTCGCGGGTCGCGGTGAGCGGCGAGCGCGGGAAGGGCCGCCCGTACCAGCCCTCGACGACCTGCGGCCCGGACAGCCCGAGCCCGAGCTGCACGCGGCCGCCGGAGAGGTGGTCGAGGGTGAGGGCGTGCATGGCGGTGGCGGTCGGCGTGCGGGCCGCCATCTGCGCGACGGCCGTGCCGAGCCGGACGCGGGAGGTGTGGGCGGCGATCCAGGTGAGCGCGGTGAAGGCGTCGGAGCCCCATGCCTCGGCCGTCCACACGGAGTGGTAGCCGAGCCGCTCGGCCTCGCGGGCGAGGTCGAGGTGGGCGGGGGAGGGGCCGCGGCCCCAGTAGCCGAGCGCGAGTCCGAGTCTCATGACGACCAGCCTTTCTGACGGCACGTCAGCTCGGCTGGGACTGTACGGCAACGGCCCCCCGCCCGGAAGGGATCCGGACGAGGGGCCGTGAGCCGACTGGCGGGTGCTAGCCGCGCTGGATGCCGGTGGTGTCCTGGAGGACACCGCGGCGGCCGTCCTGCGTCTGCGCGACCAGGGCCTGGCCGCGCTGCTCGACCGCCAGGTACCAGGTGCCGGGGGCCAGTTCGGCGATCGGGGCCGCCGAGCCGTCCTCGCCGTACAGCGGGCGGGCGACCGGGACCGCGAACCAGAACGGCTGGAAGTCCGAGGCCGGCGCCTGCGCGGCCTGGGCCTGCGGCTGGGAGTCCTGCGGGGCGTGCGGCTGCGGCTGCGGCTGCGCGCCGTACGGCTGGCCGCCGAGCGACGGGTCGGGCTGCGCGCCGTACGGCTGCGGCTGCTGCTGGGCACCGGGGTAGCCGTAGCCACCGCCGACACCCGGCTGACCCGGCTGGCCGGGCTGCATGCCGTAGGGCTGCGGGGTCTGCGGCCGCGGCGCGCCGAGGAGCGGGCCCTGCAGGGCCGGGACCAGCGGGCCGGCGATCGCGGCGGCGGCCAGGATCAGGGCGGCGATGAGGCCGAGGATCAGGCCGGCGCCGGCGTTGCCGGACTCGAAGACCCACATGAGCAGGGTCCAGGCGGAGGCGACGGTGAACGCCGTGCCCACCTGCCCGAGGTCCAGGCCGGCCACCTTGCGCTGCTGCGGCAGGGCGCGCGAGACGACCACGAGGGCGGCTCCGGCGATGCCCAGGAAGAACGAGCCCCAGCCGAGCGGAGACGCCTCCCACGAGTACGGGGATTCGTACGAGTCGCAGAGGTTGCCCGGAGCGTCACAGCCGGAGATGCCGAGGAACGAGGCGATGAACAGCACCACCGCTGCACCGATCAGCACGCCATCGCCTCGGGTGAGGGAGCGGATATTCACGTAAGAAGTCCTTCGTCGGGTCGTCTCGTCGGGGTGGCGCGAAGCACGGGGGCGGCCCCATCGTACGGAGGGAATCTATCGTTCGCCCGATCGCTCCTCGGTCCTACCCCTCCAGGTAGGCCCCGATGCCGTCCGCGATCCCCTGCGCCGCCTTCTGGCGCCACGCGGGATCGGTCAGGAGCGCGGCGTCCTTCGGATCACGCATATTGCCGCATTCGAGGAAGACCTTGGGCACGGTCGAGAGATTGAGTCCACCGAGATCGTCGCGGACGTCCAATCCGGTACCGCCGCCGAGGTAGTTGGCGGGCGGTGCGCCGGTCGCCCGGGTGAACGCGGCGGCCAGCTTCTCGCCGAGGGTACGGGACGGCGCCACGATCTTCGCGGTGTCGGCGCCGCCGCCGCGCACCCGTGCGGGCAGGATCACATGGAACCCCCGGTTCCCCACCGCCGAGCCGTCCGCGTGAACGGAGACGACGGCGTCGGCCCCGGCGGCATTGCCGATCCGGGCGCGCTCGTCGACGCAGGGCCCGTAGGGGCGTTCGGCGTCGTGGACGAGGACCACCTTCGCGCCCCGCTGCTCCAGGAGCTCGCGCAGGCGGTGCGCGACGTCGAGGGTGAAGGCGGCCTCGGTGTATCCGGCGTCCGTGGCGGTCCCGGTGGTGTCGCACTCCTTGCGGTGCGTGCCGACGTCCACCTTCTTGTTGATTTCCGCCGTATGGCGGAAATTGCCCGGGTTGTGCCCCGGGTCGACCACGACCGTCCGCCCGGCGAGCGGGAGCGAGGGCCGTGCGGCACCGGAGGGTGAGGGGGTGGCGGTCGCGGCGGTGGGCTTCGCGTCGGTGCTGCGGGACGCCTGCGGGGTCTCCGCCACACAGGCGGTCAGTGCCAGCGGCAGGGTGAGCGGCAGGGCGAGGGCGAGGAGCTTCCGGTGGTCGTACGGCACCCCGCGACTGTAGGCGGTCCGGTCGCCGAATGCCCGGAGCGGGGCACGTGTGTGAGGAGTCCGTGAAGGGTAAGTGGGGGGAATCATCGCAACGACCACAGAGGGGGACCTGTGGCGGGGGAAGAGCCGAACGACGCGCGCCCGCAGCCGGCGCCGTGGGAATGGACCGGGCGGACGGAAGGGCCGGAGGGGCCGGAGGGGCCGGAGGGGCCGGAGGGGCCCGGGCGGGGGCCTCGGGAGGGGCACCAGGGGCCCGACGGGGTGCCACCGCCCCCGCCGCCGATGCCGCCGGCCCCACCCTCACATCCACCCGTGTACGACGTGGAGTGGGCGACCGGGCCCCAGCCCGTACCCCCGCCCCGGCCCGCACCCCCACCCGCCCCCGCACCCCCGCCGCAGCCCTGGCCCCACGCCGTGGCCGCCGGACTGCTGAACCTCTCCGGACTGGGCCTCGGCCACGCGCTGCTCAAGCAGTGGGTGGGCGCCGTCGTCTGCTGGGCGGCCACCGCCGCCCTGCTCCTGACCGCCCTGCCCGCCGACCCCGAGGGTGTCCCGACCGGCGTCCTCGTCGCCTACGGCGCCTTCCTGCTCCTCGCCTGCGCGGACGCCGCCCGGCGGGCCCGGAGCGTCCCGCTGCCCTCCTGGGCCTCCGCCCGCCGGGCCCTCGTCCTGCCCGTCGCCCTCGTCCTGCTCGCCGTCCCCGTGGGCGGCACCTTCGCGTACGGCGCGGCCCGCGACGAGGCGAAGGAGCAGCGGCTCCTGGACCTCCTCGCCTCCGCCGACCGGCTCGTGAAGGACTCCCAGGGCCAGAGCTTCACCAGCGCCGAGTCGACCTACCGCACCGCCCTCACCGCCTACCAGCAGCTCGGCACCGAGCACGCCGGCTCCCGGGCCGGAAAGCTCGTCCCGGACCGCCTCCGGGCCTACTACCAGGCCGTCTCCGCCCCGTACGACAAGAAGGACCACTGCCAGGCCGTCCCCGCACTGAAGCACCTGCGCGCCCTGCCCGACACCGTCGACCGGGCCCTCCTCGGCGACCTCGTCGGCAAGGCCGACGAGCCGCTCGCCGAGTCGTGGTTCGAGTGCGGTACGCGCACGGCCGGCGAGGCCGGCCAGGAGACCACGTCGGGCGAGCACCTCAACGCCCTGCTCGGCACCTTCCCGCAGTCGCCCTACGCCCAGAAGGTCGAGCCGGCGCTCCGCGAGTCGCTGCGCACCCGCGACAAGGCCATGGCGGCCGCGCCCTGCGACACCGCCACCGAGCTGCGCCGCTTCGACACCACGGTCGCCCTGCTGCCCGCCGCGACCTTCGCGGCGCTCGGCAGGGACACCGACCGGGCCATCCAGCGCGGCGACTTCGCGTGCGGCCTCGACCACTTCAAGAAGAAGGAGTTCGACCAGGCCGTCTCGGCCATGAACGACTACGTCAAGGCGTATCCGTCGAGCCCGCAGACCGCCCAGGCCCGGAACGTCGCCATCGCCGCCGAGATCGCCGAGGAGGAGCCCGCCGCCGGCGCCAAGGTCCCCTCCTCCGCCGTCCCGGACGGCTCCGGCCAGGTCATGGTCGTCAGCAACGACGGCCCCGGCGAGGTCGAACTCCTCTACACGGGCCCCGTGACGGGCCGGATCACCCTCCCCGCCTGCGCCACCTGCACGACCTACCCGAGCATCCTGCCGGTGGGCGGCAAGAACAAGCCGTGCTCCCGGCCGTCCTCCACGTACCCGAAACGCACACTGATGCTGCCCCCGGGCACCTACCACTTCCTCCAGAAGCGGGACGGCACGGGCACGTCGGCGGACGTACGGAAGGCCGGCAAGGACAAGATCGAGTCCGGCTACAGCTACACCAACTGCCTGTACGTGACCTCGCTGTTCCTCTGACCGTTGACAGGCCCGCGACGGTGGCACCAGAGTCCCGGCAGGTGGACACGAATGATCTTTCACCTGCCGAGCTGAGGGTGTGGCACGCCTTCCCCAAGGGTGCCGCCGTCGACTTCCGCACGACCGAGGACGAGGACGCCGCGGACGGCGCCGACTGGGGCCCCGAGCGGACCGTCCGCGCCGAGGTGCTGCGCGCCCTGCTCCTGGACGGCCCGCTGGAGGACGGCGAGATACCGGCCCTCCGGCTGAGCGGCGCGCGCATCACCGGCGCGCTCGACCTGTCGTACGGAGTCGTCGACCACGCCCTACGGCTGAGCGACTGCTCCTTCGAGGAAGCGCCCGTGCTGTTCGCGGCCCGGCTCCGTACGCTGAAACTCGACCGTTCCGTCCTGCCCGGCCTCGCCGCCGCCACCGTGCAGGTCGAGGGCATGGTGTACCTGAGCGGCTGCCGCTTCCACGGCCTCGTACGGCTCGGCGGAGCCCGGATCGACGGCGCGCTGTTCATGGAGGGCTGCCGGATCACCCCGGACCCGGAGGACACGGAGAAGTGGCCCGCGCTCCGCCTCGGCCACACCACCATCGGCGACAACCTCTGGGCACCCGACATGCGGGTCGACGGCGAAGTGCGGCTCAGCGGCGCCTCGGTCGCCGGATCGATCACCCTCGACCGGGCCCGCCTCACCCACCCCGGCCGCGTCGCCCTCGACGCCCAGACCCTCACCGTCGGCGCCGACTTCCACATGCGGTCCGCGCACGTCCAAGGCTGGATCGGACTGCGCGGCGCCCGCGTCCCCGGGCGGCTCGACCTCTCGTACGCCGAGCTGTCCAACCCCGGAGACATGGCCCTGCGCGCCTCCAGCAGCGTCATCGGCGAACTCTGGCTCCGCAGGAGCCCGCCCATGGAGGGCTCCCTCAACCTGCGCCGGGCCCAGATCGACGTCCTCTTCCTCGAACCGGACGTCCTGCCGGACGAGGTCCTGCTCAACGGCCTCGTCTACACCACCCTCACCCCGCACGAGCCCGCCGAGCGCCGCCTCCCCATGCTGGACCGGGACGGCGAGGGCTATCTCACCCACGGCTACGAGCAGTTGACCGCCGCCTACCTCCGCACCGGCGACGACGAGGCCGCCCGCGTCGTCCAGCTCGCCAAACTCCGCCGTCACCGCCGCACGCTGCCCTGGCCCGGCCGCGTCTGGGGCCACCTCCAGGAGGTCACGGTCGGCTACGGCTTCCGCCCGCTGCTCGCCTGCGTCTGGCTGCTGTCCCTGCTCGCCGTCGGCTCGGTCGTCTACGGACTGCACCACCCGCGCCCGCTGAAGGCCGACGAGGCCCCCGACTTCGACCCGGTGTTCTTCACCCTCGACCTGCTGCTGCCGGTGATCTCCTTCGGACAGGAGGGCGCCTTCGCCCCGGAGGGCTGGTACCAGACCCTGTCCTACGGATTCGTCGTCGCCGGCTGGATCCTCGCCACCACGGTCTTCGCGGGCGTGACCCGGAGCATCAGCCGCGGCGCAGGACCCGGAGGGAGTCCGTGACCGAGATCTCCTCGAAGTCGCCGGACTCCAGCGCCCGCAGATAGACGCGGTACGGGGCCTGCCCGCCGTCCTCCGGGTTAGGGAACACGTCGTGGATGACCAGCAGGCCCCCGGGCGCGACCTTCGGGGCCCAGCCCTCGTAGTCGGCCGTCGCGTGCTCGTCGGTGTGCCCGCCGTCGATGAACACGAAGCCCAGCGGCCCCGACCACACCCGCGCCACCTGCGGCGAGCGGCCGACCACCGCGATCACGTGGTCCTCCAGACCGGCCTTCCGCAGCGTCCGGCGGAAGGTCGGCAGCGTGTCCATGAGACCGACCTCGGGGTCGACGACGGTCGGGTCGTGGTACTCCCACCCGGGCTGCTGCTCCTCGCTGCCCCGGTGGTGGTCCACGGTCACCGCGACCGTCCCCGCCCGGCGTGCCACGTCCGCCAGCAGGATCGTCGAGCGCCCGCAGTACGTGCCGACCTCGAGCAGCGGCAGGCCCAGCTCCGCCGCCTCGACGGCCGCCTCGTACAGCGCGAGCCCCTCCTCGACCGGCATGAAGCCCTTCGCGGCCTCGAAGGCGGCGAGGATCTCGGGGCTGGGCGCGGAGGCGGGCGCGGACATGGTGGGCTCCTACTGGCGAGTACGCGGTTCTGGCCGCCCATCGTGCCCTATGCGTCGCACTCGAACCACACCGTCTTCCCGTCGGCCGTCTCCTCGCACCCCCACCGGTCCGCCACCGCCTCCACCAGCACCAGACCCCGTCCGCCCTCCGCGAGCGGCTCCGGCGCCTTCGCGACCGGCGCCCCCGGCACCCCGTCCGCCACCTCCACCCGCAGCCCGTACGGCTCCCGCAGGATCAGGACGGTGCACCGACGCCCGGGCACATGCCGGACGACGTTCGCGACGAGCTCGGTGAGGGCGAGCGCGGAGGCGTCGTACAGGGGATCGAGCCCCCAACGCGAGAGGAACATGCGGAGGATGCGACGCATGTGACCGGCGGAGTGCTCACCCACGGTGAAGCCCATCCGATAGGTCGTGCCAAGTTCTGCCGGGTAGAGGTCAGTTGCCTGATTCATGCCTCCAGAGTGGAGCGCTCCCGTTACGCTCGGCTACCGAATGGAACCAACGCGTGAAAGTGTGACTTTGGGGGTGACCTCTCGGTGGCCAACATCCGCAGCCTCGACCCCAGTGCCTCGCCGCTGGACTACTACGGTTACGAATTACGCCGGTTGAGGGAGGAGGCGGGGCTCAAGCAGGACGAGCTGGGCTCTCTGCTCTTCTGTACGGGGTCCCTGATCGGCCAGGTGGAGACGGCCAAGAAGGTCCCCACGCGACCGTTCTCGGAGCGGCTGGACGCGGCGCTGATGACGGACGGGCACTTCTCGCGGCTGGTGGGGCTGGTGCTGAAGAGCCAGTTGCCGACGTGGTTCCAGCCGTACGCGGAGATGGAGGCGAAGGCGACCTACATCTCGACGTACCAGTCGCAAGTGGTCTACGGCCTGCTTCAGACGGAGCCGTACGCCCACGCGGTGCTGAGTGTCGAGCACCCCGAGCGACTCGACGAGATGGTGGCGGCGCGGATGGAGCGTCAGCGCATATTGGAGCGCGAGCATCCGCCCGTGCTGTGCGTGGTGCTGGACGAGGCCGTGCTGTACCGGGAGATCGGCGGAGCTCAGGTGATGCGAGACCAACTCGCCCACCTGTTGAGTTTCCGCGACCATCCGTGGATCACGGTCCAGGTGCTGCCGTTCAAGGTGGGCCAACACGCGGCGATGATGGGTTCGTTCAACCTACTCCGCTTCGAGGACGACCCGGACCTCTTCTACGCGGAGAGCTACGACTCGGGCCATATGACCGCTGATCCACAAGTGATCAGGGAGAGGGCCGTCGGCTACGCTCGGCTGCAAGCCGCGGCCCTCTCGCGGGAGGACTCGGCGGCGCTGATCGCACGCGTGATGGAGGAACGGTATGGGCACCAGCCAGGACCTGCGGTGGCGTAAGTCGTCGTACAGCGGCTCCAGCGGCGGCGACTGCGTCGAGTGCGCGCCCCTCGGCGCCGCCGCCTGGCGCAAGTCGTCCTTCAGCGGAAGCAGCGGCGGTGAGTGCGTGGAGGTCGCGGACCTCGACGCCCACGTCGCCGTACGCGACTCCAAGAACCCCGCCGGCCCCCACTTCCTCGCCTCGCCGGCCGCCTTCACCGCGTTCGTGGTGGCCGCCGCCGAGGGGCGACTGCGCTGAGGTGAGCGCGACGCTCTTAGGGATGCTGGTCCTCGCCGTGGTGCTGTCGGCGTGGGCGGGGATCGCGGTGGCCGAGTGGGTGCGGCGGCGCAGGGGTGACGGGCCGCGCCCGTCGCGTACGGCGCCGTCGCCCGCCAAGGGGGCGGCGTGGGTCGCGGCGCTCGCCCTGCTCGCGGGCGGGGTGGTCCACGCGCACGCCCTGCTGCGGTACATGCCGTTTCTCTTCGCCGAGGACACGTGCTGGTTCACGGTGGGGCGGAAGGTCTATCCGGACTCCTCGGACGCGCTGCCCGTGAGTCTGGTGTGCGACGGCGTGGAGGCGGTCCCGTCGTGGATCAATCCGACGCTGCTCGGTTGTGCCGTCACGGTGGTCGTGGCGACGGGTGTCGCCGTGGTCCTCGCGGGGCGGGCGCGGCTCGCGCGGCGGGTGGCGGGGTGAGCGGGCCGACGCCGTTCGATCCGGAGGTGGCGGCGGTCGTCGACGCCGTGGACCGGAAGTGGCGGGAGCCGATCACGTCGGAGAACCTGGCCGCCCGGCGGGAGCAGGACGCGGCGAGCCGGCCGAGGCCGACGGTCGAGGAGCTGAGCGCGGGCGGCGCGTACGCGGTGGAGGAGCTGCGGGTGCCGGGGCCGCCCGGTGGGCCGGAGGTGACGCTGGTGAGCGCGCGGCCGGCCGGGCTGGAAGGGCCGTTGCCGCTGCTCTACTACCTGCACGGCGGCGCGATGACGATGGGCAACGCCCGGTCCGTACTGCCGACGGTGCTGCGGGAGTGGGCCCGGCCGCTGGGGTTCGCGGTGCTGTCCGTGGAGTACCGGCTGGCGCCAGAGGCGCGGTATCCGGAGCCGTTGGAGGACTGTTACGCGGGCCTGGTCTGGGCGGCGGGGCACGCGGCCGGACTGGGCGTGGACCCCGGCCGTATCGTCGTCGCCGGCAAGAGCGCGGGCGGCGGGCTCGCCGCGGCCCTCGCGCTGCTCGCGCGGGACCGCGGGGGACCGGGTGTGCTGGGGCAGTTGCTGCTGTCGCCGATGCTGGACGACAGCCTCACGACCTTCTCGGCGCGGCAGATGTCGGGCGTCGACGTGTCGGACCTCGTCTCGCACGAGACGGCGTGGCGGGCGTACCACGGCGACCTCCGCCGTTCGCCGGACCTGCCGCCGTACGCGGCCCCGGCCCGCGCCACGGATCTGTCCGGGCTGCCGCCGGCGTACGTGGAGGTCGGGTCGGCGGAGATGTTCCGGGACGAGGGCGTGGCGTACGCGAACGGCATCTGGCGGGCGGGCGGCCGGGCCGAACTGCACGTGTGGGCCGGTGCCTGCCACGGCTTCGACGGCCTCGCCCGCCACGCCGCCGTCACCCGGGACGCCCGCGACGCCCGTACCCGCTGGCTCCGTCGCCTCCTCGCGCAGGCGCCGGGCGGCTAGCCGCCGCCTGCGCCCTCGCGCGGTGAAGCACGGGCGTTGTCAACGCCAGGGATCGAGGGCGTGCTTGCCGTGGGTCCGGCCCGCCTCGAGGTGCCGCAGCACCCGCGCCCCCTCGGCCAGGGGGTGCACCTGCGGGGTGCCGGGCGGGTAGACGCCGTGTGCGATGAGCGTCTCGATCTCGACGAGCAACGCCTCGTAGAGGGACGGGGCCGCGGTCGCCAGCGCACCGATGTGCAGCCCCTTGACCTGGACCCGATGGGTGAAGACCAGGTCGTGCGTGGACAGGGAGGCGTCACCGGAGGCGGCGCCGAAGACGACGACGCGTCCGGTGAAGGGCTTGGTGACCGACAGGCTGGTCTCGAAGGTGGCCTGTCCGACGGATTCCAGGACCAGGTCGACACCGCCGGTCAGGCGGGTGATCTCCGCGGCCAGATCCGGGTGCCGGCCGTCCAGGACCTCGTCGGCGCCGAGTTCCTTCACGGTGGGGTGCTTCGCCGGTGACGCCGTGGCGATCACGCGGGCGCCGTAGTGGCGGGCGAGGCGCACGGCCGCCTGCCCCACGCCGCCGGCCGCCGCGTGGACGAGGACCGTCTCACCCGCCTTGACCTCGCCCAGCGGCTTCAGCGCGGCCAGGGCGGTGGCCCAGTTCAGCACCATGCCGAGGGCGGCGGTGTCGCTCCACCCGGCCGGCACCGGAAGCACCCCCGCGGCCGGCATCGTCATGTACTGCGCGAAGGCTCCCGGGCCGACTCCGACGACGTGCGTGCCGAGCGGGAGCGGACTCTCGACGTCCGGGCCGACCCCGACGATCTCGCCGGCGGCCTCGAACCCGGCGACATAGGGGGCCTGCGGCCCTCCGCCGTAGGTCCCACGGGTCTGCATGACATCGGCGAAGTTGACCCCGGCGGCGCCGACGCGGATCAGGTACTCGCCGGGCCCGGGGGTAGGGCGGAGCCGGTCGGCCGTGAGGGCCAGGTCCCGCGGTCCCTCGTGCGACCGCTGGACCAGGGCTCGCATCGTCTGCTCAGGGGTGCTGAGTCGCTCGTTCATCTCCATGCGGCGACCGTAGGAGCCTGACACTTGCGTCAAGGTCAAGGGGCGGCGGTCAGCGATCGGTACGGCGGACCGTGCGCAGGTAGGTGTCGAGGGCCGCCTGCTGCTCGCTGAGCACGGCGATGCGCGCGGCGAGCCGATCGCGGTAACTCTCCACCTCCCGCAGGAACTCCGCGCACACCGCGTCGGGGGCGGTGGCGGTGGCGGTGTCGGGGTGGGGATCGGAACCGTCGGTGAGGCGCGGCAGGAGCTCCCTGATCAGGCGCACGGGCAGCCCGGACTCCAGCAGGGTGCGGATGACGCGCACCCGGTCGATCGTGGACTGGCAGTAGTCACGGAACCCGTTGCTGCAACGGCCGGGGACGATCAGGCCCTCGTCCTCGTAATGCCGCAACGATCTCGCACTCACCCCGCTGACCCGGGAAGCCTCACTGATCTTCATACTCCGGGGCAACGCCCGGAAGCGCGGCGCTCTTCCGGCGCTCCACCTCGGGTTCCGCGGGGAACGGCGGCCTACGATCCTCCCGGAGGGGGCGTGATGGAGGACGTGTTCGACACGACGGGGAGACCGCCGAGCGGCTGGATGCACGCCGTCTTCGACGGCGGTCCCTACGCCGACGACGTGGGACGCTGCGTCCCGGGCCCGCCGGCACCGGCCGTCCTCGCCGTCGCGCTGCCGGAGGGCGGCGAGCACGTCTACCGGCTCGCGGCCGTCGGCTCGTGGTCGGACCCCGACCACCCCGTCGCCGTCTACGGCCCCGATGCGCCGCCCGCGCCTCCCCCGCTGCTGACCGGTCGGGAGAAGACCTGGATCAGGCGGCAGCTCCGGGAGGGGACGGGCCCGGATCCGGTCGTGCTGGTGGCCTTCGACGCGCGCGGCACGATGGTGAAACGACCCTCCGGCTCCGCGATCGTCCGCATGCTCAGCGAACTGGGGCCGCGGAACGCGCACATGGTCCTGCAGCGCTTGGACGACGCGGCCGAAGACGGCGAGGGCGCGGGAGACGCGTACCTCCAGGCCGGCCTGGGCCACGACCACACCTACCACCTGGAGTACCGCGCCGGCGGCGTCACTTCGCGGCGCTGCCGCACGCGCGCGCTCTCCCAGGACCAGGCGCGGGACGCCCTGCTCGGTTGGGCCGAGGGCCGGCCGGACTGGCGGAGCGGCCTCGACGGCCGCTAGGCCGCCTCCTCCGCGCCGGCGTCCGCCAGCACCGCCCGCAGCCGCTCCACCCCCGCCCGCCACGGGCCCGCCTCGCCGCCCTCGGACCACAGCTCCAGGAGCTCCGAGTCCTTGCCGAGCACCCGGTCGAGGGCGGTCACGGCCGCCGGGCGCAGGGACAGCGGCAGGACGGGCAGGGGCTCGTCCGGCCCGTACGCGGTCGTGACCGGCTCCCCGCCCGGGCACTGCGCGGCCACCAGCGCCGCGGCCGCGACGGCCTCGACCGCCACGTCTGCGTCGAGATAGTCCTCCCCGGTCTCCGTCACCGCGCGGAACGCGGCCAGGAGCACGTCCGCCCGCTGCTCCGCCGGGGCTTCGTCGACCGTGTACGAGAAGTCGGCGGCGGTGTCGTTGTCGAAGGGGCCGATGTCCCAGGTGCCCATGGCGTGCTCGCTCTCTCCGCTCCGTACCGCCGACTGCGTACGGCCTTTGCTCCGCATCGTGACAGGCCCCACTGACAACGACGCCCCTCTCGGCGCGTCGCCGCCCGTGGTGAAGCCGGCCCGATGCGCAGAGGTGTCCGCTAGACCCAGTCGGCCATGCGGTAGACGGCGAACATGTCGCTCTTGCGGGGATCCTCGCCCGCGTTCGGCCAGTAGGACGCCTCGACGCCGACCCAGCCGCGGAAGGTGCCGGTGTCGTCGATGACCTGGTACATCGGCTTCACGTGCGAGTTGCCCGTGTAGCAGGTCTCGTTCCGCTCCATCGCCAGGCAGGTGCACCAGTGCCAGAGGGTGTCGCGGCGGTCGGTGTTGGCGAGCTTCTGGAGGTAGTACTGGATGGAGGTGATGTTCGGCGTGGTCCCGCCGCCGTAGTGGGGGCAGCCGGTCTTCTGGCAGGCGGTCGACGAGCTCGGCTGGAGCAGGGTCAGGCACCACGTGGTGGTCTCGCACGTGCGGAACTGCGTGTGGCCGAAGGTGCCGCCGATCGGCTTGGTCACGTCATGGGCCCAGGACGTGCCCTGGAGCGTGATCCTGGCCGGGTGGGCCTGGACGGTGGTCATGGCGCGGCGGGTGGTCAGGGCCGCGTTGGAGCCGTAGGCGTAGCCGGTGGTGGCCTTGGTGTTGTACAGGAACTTCAGGCGGGCGAGGTCGGTGCCGTTCTCGATGGCCCACTGCTCGGTCCAGGCCGTGGCGAAGTTCCAGGAGATCCAGACGATGGGCGTGGCCACGCCGTCGATCGTCACCGTGCGCAGCTCGTAGACGCCGGTGCGCAGATCCGTCGGGGAGCCGGTGAAGCCGCCCGCGGTCTTCACCTCGCAAGCGCGGACGAGGGTGGTGTCGTTCGGGTCGCGCGTCGCGCAGCTCGCGTCGGGCACGGTTCCGGTGCCGACGCGGGCCTTGGGGCTGGCGTGCTCCCACAGGTACATGCGGGCGGCGACCGTGCCGGTGGCGGCGTCGAACTCGTACGTGCCGAGTCGGACCCAGTTGTTGCGGGCGGCGTCCTTCAAGTGGCCGAGGGAGACGACGTAGTTGGCCTTGCCGCCGGGAAGCTCCTGGGCGGTGGCCTGGGCCGGTAGGACGGTCGCGGCGGTGGCGGCGACGGCCACCAGGAAGGCCATGGCGAGCGTGCGTGCGATACGGAACATGGGAGCGATTATCGCGAGCCGGGCGCACGCGTGGGCGTGCAGGGTCCCAGGGCGCCGGTGTGGACGTGCAGGGTCCCAGGGTGCCGATGTGGACGCGTATCTGACCTTCCGTCAGAATGAAACGTGTTCTAGTCTGCCGTGCCATGGGCATCGCCATCACGCACGAACAGCGGGAGCTCGCCCGATCCGTCCGCCGCTGGCTGACCCGCGCCGTACCCGCCGAAGACGTCCGCAAGCACCTCGACGCCCCCGCACTCGCCACCGGGCGGCCCGGCTACTGGGAGGGTGCCGTCGCGCAGGGGCTCACCGGCGTCCATCTGCCGGAGGAGTGCGGGGGCGGGGGCGGGGACCTCGTCGATCTCGCCGTCGTCCTGGAGGAGGCCGCGCGGGCCCTGCTGCCCGGGCCGTACCTGCCGACCGTGCTCGCCGCCGAGCTGCTGCACCGGGCGGGCCGCGCCGGGGACGCCGCCGCGCTCGCGGCCGGGGAGCGGATCGGTGCCGTGGCGCTCGGCGCGGGCGCCATGACCGCCGTCCGTACCGACGGCGGCTACGTGCTCGACGGCACCGCCCCGCCCGTCCTCGGCGCCGCGGCCGCCGACCTCCTCGTCCTCGCCGCTACCGCCGCCGACGGGACCGTCTGGTTCGCCGTCGACGCCGACACCCTCGCCGTACGCCCGCACGAGAGCGCCGACCCGACCCGCCCGACCGCCGAGGTCGCCGCCCACGGCGTCCTGGTGCCCGCGGACCGCGCCCTGACGGCCGCTGCCGACGAGACTGGCGCCGGGGCCGGTCTCGACGCCGGCCTCGGCTCCGGTCTCGGTACCGGTCTCGGCCTCACCGCCGGCGGCGCCGACACCGGCACCGGCACCGGCTCCGGGCTCGGTACCGGTCTCGGCCTCACCGCCGGCGGCGCCGACACCGACACCGACACCGGCTCCGGGCCCGACACCGGCTCCGGGCTCGGCTTCGGGCCCGGCCTCGACACCGCCCTCGTCCGTGACCTCGCCGCCGTCCTCTTCGCCGCCGACGCCTGCGGCACCGCCGCCCGCGCCCTCGACCTCGCCGCCGAACACGCCCGCACCCGCGTGCAGTTCGGCCGCCCCATCGGGCGGTTCCAGGGCGTCAAGCACCTCTGCGCCGACATGCTCGTCCGTCTCGAACAGGCCCGCGCGCTGACCTGGGACGCCGCCCGCGCGGCGCGGGACGCGGAAGCGGGCGTACGGTCCCTGACCGCCGCCCTCGCCGCCGCGACCGCGCTCGACACCGCGTACACCGTCGCCAAGGACTGTATCCAGATCCTCGGCGGCATCGGTTTCACCTGGGAGCACGACGCCCACCTCCATCTGCGCCGCGCCCTCGTCGCCCGCCAGCTCCTCGGCCCCGGCGACACCCACCGCGTCGCCGCCGTCCGCCACGCCGCCAACGGCGCGCGGCGCGCGCTGCGGCTCCAACTCCCGCCCGAGGCCGACGGCTTCCGCGCCGCCGCCCGCGCGGCCCTCGCCCCCGCCGCCGGACTCGACCCGCCCGCAGCCCGCCGCGCCCTCGCCGGCACCGGCTACGCGGCCCCGCACCTCCCGGAGCCGTACGGCCTCGGCGCAGGACCCCTGCAGCAGCTCGCCGTCCAGCGGGAGGCGGAGGCGCTCGGCATCACCCTCAGCCCGCTGTCCATCGCCACCTGGGTCATCCCCTCCCTCATCGCGTACGGGACGCCGGAGCAGAAGGAGCGCCACCTCGGCCCCACCCTGCGCGGCGAACAGCGGTGGTGCCAGCTCTTCTCCGAGCCCGAGGCCGGATCCGACCTCGCCTCCCTCCGCACCCGCGCGCGGCCCCTCCACGGCGGCGGCTGGCGGATCGACGGACAGAAGGTGTGGACGAGCGCCGCCAAGGAGGCCGACTACGGCATCCTCCTCGCCCGCACCGACCCCGACGCGCCCAAGCACCGCGGCCTCACCTACTTCCTCGTCGACATGAGGAACACCCCCGGCATCCACATCCGCCCGCTCAAGGAGATCACCGGGGAGTCGCTCTTCAACGAGGTGTGGTTCGACGACGCCGTCCTCCCCGCCGACGCCGTCGTCGGCGAGCCGAACGACGGCTGGCGGGTCGCCCGCCACACCCTCGGCAACGAGCGCGTCCACATGGCCGACCAGGTCGCCTTCGACACCGGACTCGAAGCGCTGATCGGTCGCGCCGGCGGTGCGGACGGCCCCGTCCGCGTCCGCCTCGGCGCCCTCGTCGCCGAGGCGCACGCCCTCGCCTGCATCGACCTGCGCACCACCCTCCGCCAGGTGTCGGGCCTCGAACCCGGGCCGGGCGCGAGCGTCCGCAAACTCGTCCAGACCGTCCACCAGCAGAAGGTCGCCGAACTCGCCCTCGAACTCCTCGGCCCGGCGGGCGCGGTGGCGGAGGGCGCGGGGGAGCGGGCCGTGCACGGACTGCTGATGTCGCGCTGCCTGACCATCGCGGGCGGCACCACGCAGGTCCAGCTCAATGTCGTCGCCGAGCGCCTGCTCGGCCTGCCGAGAGACTGAGGGGGCCCCGGAGATGGGCAGGACGTACATCGTGGGTGTGGGCATGACCAAGTTCGAGAAGCCGGAGACCCGGGACTGGCAGTACTGGGACATGGCGAAGGAGGCCGGCACCGCCGCCCTGGCCGACGCCGGCATCCCGTACGAGCGCGTCGAGCACGTCCCCGTCGGCTACTGCTTCCAGCCCTCCACGGCCGGCCAGCGCGCCGCGTACGAACTCGGCCTGACCGGCGTGCCCGTCTACAACGTCCACAACAACTGCGCGACGGCGTCGACGGCGCTGATGATGGCGCGGCAGTGGGTGGCGGGCGGGATCGCCGACTGCGTGCTCGCGCTCGGCTTCGAGAAGATGGCGCGCGGCGCGCTGGGCGGCGGCGGTTCGGGAGGCGGCGGCGGTGCCGACTTCTCCGCCTCGCCCGTCGCCCGGCACTACGGGATCATGGCGGCCGGGCACGGCTTCGAGATGTCCCCGCCCACCGCCCAGATCTTCGGCAACGCGGCCCGCGAGCGGTACGGGACGACGGAGGCGCAGCTCGCGGCCGTCGCCGCCAAGAACCACCGGCACTCGTCCCGTAACCCCAACGCTCAGTTCCAGGACGTCTACACGGTCGAGGAGATCCTCGCCGCCCGGACCGTCCACCGGCCGCTGACGAAGCTCCAGTGCTCGCCGACCTCGGACGGCGCGGCCGCGGCGGTCGTCGTGTCGGAGCGCTTCGTCGACGAGCACGGCCTCGGCGACCGGGCCGTGGAGATCGCGGGCCAGGCCATGACGACGGACACGGAGGAGTCCTTCGCCTCCGGCTCCTGCATCGACGTCGTCGGCCGCCCCATGTCGCGGGCGGCGGCACGGCAGGCGTACGAGGCGTCCGGGCTCGGCATCGAGGACGTCGACGTCATCGAGCTGCACGACTGCTTCTCCGTCAACGAGCTGCTGACCTACGAGGCCCTGGGCATGTGCGAGGAGGGCGCCTCGGGCGAACTCGTCGAGTCGGGCGCGACCACCTACGGCGGCCGCTGGGTCGTGAACCCCTCCGGCGGCCTCATCTCCAAGGGCCACCCTCTGGGCGCGACCGGCCTCGCGCAGGCCGCGGAACTGGTCTGGCAGCTCCGCGGCGAGGCGGGCGCCCGCCAGGTCCCGGGGGCGCGGGTGGGCCTCGCGCACAACATCGGGCTGGGCGGGGCGGCGGTGGTGACGCTGCTGCGGAAGTAGCGCGGGCGCGGGCACGGGCGCGGACGGGGGGCGGGGGTGGACGGGTCCGGGGCGGGGTGGTCGGTGGTCGTAGGGCGTGCGGCCGATGCGCGGGGCGCGGGCGCGTACGGGCCTGGGGCGCGGTGGTCGTAGGGCGTGCGGCGGATGTACGGGGCGGGGTCGGTCTGCGACCATGACACGCATGCCGCCTACACGTATCGCGAAGGACTCCGCCGACGACCCCTCCATATCCGCCTCCCCCTCCCCGTCATCCCGGTCCGCGTCCCCGCCGACGCGCCTCTGGCTGGTGGTCCTCGTCGCCTGCGCGGGCCAGTTCCTCGTCGTCCTCGACGTGTCCGTCGTGAACGTGGCGCTGCCGTCGATGCGGACGTCCCTGGGCCTCACGGCGCCGGGCCTCCAGTGGGTGGTGAACGTGTACTCGATCGCGTTCGCCGGCTTCATGCTGCTCGGCGGGCGCGCGGCGGACCTCTTCGGCCGCAAGCGCATGTTCATGGTGGGCCTCTCGCTCTTCACGCTGGCCTCGGTGGCGGGCGGGCTGGCGACGGAGGGCTGGCAGTTGCTCGCCGCCCGCGCCGTGCAGGGCCTGGGCGCGGCCGTCCTCTCGCCGTCCACGCTGACGCTCGTGACCGCCGCCGTCCCGGCCGGGCCCGCCCGTACCCGGGCCGTCGGCACCTGGACGGCGGTCGGCGCGGCCGGCGGGGCGGCGGGCGGCTTCGTCGGCGGTGTCCTCGTCGAGCTGCTCTCCTGGCGCTGGGTCCTGCTCATCAACGTGCCCATCGGCGCGCTCGTCCTGGCCGGCGCCTTCTGGTGGCTCGGCGAGAGCCGCGCCGGCGGCGGGCGGCGGCTCGACCTGCCGGGCGCGGTGCTCGTCACCGCGGGCCTGGCGACCCTCGCGTACGGCATCGTGCAGACCGAGCAGTCGGGCTGGACGTCCACGGCGACCCTGCTGTCCCTGGCGGCGGGCGCCCTGCTGCTCGCCTCCTTCGTACTCGTCGAACGGCGGGCGGCGGAACCGCTGATGCCGCTGCGGATCTTCCGTACGCGCGCGGTGTCGGCCGCGAACGCGACCATGCTGCTGTGCGGATCGACCTCGTTCGGCATGTGGTTCTTCATGACGCTCTACGCCCAGAACGTCCTCGGCTATCCGCCGCTGCAGGCCGGACTCGCCCTCGTGCCGAGCTCCGCCGCCGTCATCGCCGGCTCGAAACTGGCCCCGCGCCTGATGCCCCTGATCGGCGCCCGTACGACCGCCGTCCTCGGCGCCCTCGTAGCGGCGGCCGGCTTCGCCTGGCAGTCGACCATGACCGTCGACGGCAGCTACCTGACGACGATCCTGGGCCCCGGCATCCTCATGATGTTCGGCATCGGCGTGGCCTCCACCCCCCTCGCCATCCTCGCCACCACCCGCGCCCCCGCCTCCGAGGCCGGTCTCGCCTCCGGCCTCATCAACACCTCCCGCACCATGGGCGGCGCCCTCGGCCTCGCCACCCTCTCCACCGTCGCCGCCGCGGTGACCGCGGGCGCCACCACCCCGGAGGCCCTGACCTCGGGCTACGCGGCGGCGTTCCGGCTGGCGGCGTGCGTGCTGGTGGGCACGGTGGTGGTGATGGTGCTGTGGCTGCCCAAGCAGCCGAGGCTGCCCGAACAGGGCAAGCGGGGGTAGCGGGGGTGGCGGGGGTAGCGGGGTAGCCGGGGCCGGGGGGCCGGGAACCTGGGTTCCGAACGCCCTTACGGGCGCCCCTCCCGGCGGTCGGCCCGAGCGGCTTCCGTGCCGTCCGGGGTGAGGCCGGCGGCGGCGGCGAGGGCGGGGTCGACGACCGTCTCGCCGCGCAGGGCCTTGCGGATCGCCGCGGCCAGCTCCTCGACCGGGCCGTCCTTCACCAGGAAGCCCGCCGCGCCCGCCTCCATCGCGCGGCGCAGAGAGCCGGGCCGGGCGAAGGTCGTCAGGATCAGCACCCGGCAGTCGGGAACCTCGTCGCGCAGGTCCGCCGCCGCGTCCAGGCCCGAGCGGCCCGGCAGCTCGATGTCCAGCAGCGCCACCTCGGGCCGCGCCACCAGCGCCGCCTCCACGACCTCGTCGCCCCGCCCCACCCGGGCGACGACCTCGATGTCCGGCTCCATACCGAGCAGCACCGCGAGCGCCCCGCGCGTCGCGCTCTGAGGCGTACCCGGATGCGTGCCCTGAGCCGTGCCCTGATCCTCGGCGAGGAGCACCCGCGTCCGCCGGAGCGGCCGGTGGTCCTGCGGCATCTCGTTCACGAGGGACAGCGTAGGGCGGGAGCGGCGTCCGCTAGTGGTGCCAGGCCCTTCCGCCCGTGTTGTGGATGAAACGCTGCAGGACCTTGAGCGTGGTGAGGTACTCCTCGTCCGAGATGCCCGCGTGGCGCTCGGCCCACAGCTCGTCCTGGAGGGCGGCGGCCTTCTCGAAGAAGGCCCGGCCGTCGGGGGTGAGGGCCAGGTGGCCTCCGGGGGTCTCGGTGGTCCAGCCCCGGACGATCGTGGTGTCGATCTCCTCCTCCATGGTCTCCGTCCCCGTGCGGAGGTAGCCGCGGAGGGTCCGGGAGATCTCGTCGCGGGTCCTCGGCGTCTCGGCGCGGGCGACCTGCGCGAGGACCCACCACTGCGGCTGGGTGGTGCCGATCTCGGCGAGGGCGGCGCGGGTGCGGGAGACGACGGCGTCGTAGGCCGCCCAGCTCCAGTAGCCGATCGGCTGCTTGATCAGGTCCGCGTCGTCGTGCGAGTACTGCATGGCCGGGTCCTCCGTGGGTGGGTGGCTGCGTCGGGCAGATGCGGTGTGGTGCGGTGTGGTGCGGTGTGGTGCGGTGCGACGTGAACGACCGTAGGAACTCAACCGGACTTGAGGTCAAGGTCGCCCCGGCGACCCGGCTGCCGCTCAACGCATCTGACATTCCGTCAGGAGGGTTTCCAAGGCCCGGACCCTCGGCTATACATGGGACCACCGAACTGGAACGCGTTCTAGGTTCGTTCGGTCCCGCACGGCCTCGGCGCGGTCGACGGTGCGGACGGCCGCGCCGAGGTCTTCACCTGCCACAAGGAGCCGCAACGCGATGCCCATTGACGCCGCCAAGGCCGTCGCCGCCGAACCCCGCAGCGCCGAGATCGCCTGGGACCACAAGGACGTCCAGCTCTACCACCTCGGTCTCGGCGCCGGCGTCCCCGCGACCGACCCCGACGAGCTGCGCTACACCCTCGAGTCCCGGCTCCACGTCCTGCCCAGCTTCGCCACCGTCGCGGGCGCGGGCATGGGCGTCGTCGGCGGCCTCTCCGCACCCGGCATCGACATCGACCTCGCCGCCGTCCTGCACGGCGGCCAGTCGATCACCCTGCACCGCCCGCTGCCCGTCGCCGGCCGGGCCGTCTCCACCTCCCGCGTCGCCGCCGTGTACGACAAGGGCAAGGCCGCCGTCCTGGTGCTCCGCTCGGAGGCCGTCGACGCCGACGGGCCGCTGTGGACCAGCGACGCCCAGATCTTCGTCCGCGGCGAGGGCGGCTGGGGCGGCGACCGCGGGCCCTCCGAGCGTCTCGAACCGCCCGCCCGCGAGCCCGACGCCACCGTCGAGCGGCCCGTCCGCGAGGACCAGGCCCTGCTCTACCGGCTCTCCGGCGACTGGAACCCGCTCCACGCCGACCCCGAGTTCGCCAAGCTCGCGGGCTTCGACCGGCCGATCCTGCACGGCCTCTGCTCGTACGGCATGACCCTCAAGGCGGTCGTCGACACCCTCCTCGGCGGCGACGTCACCCGTGTCCGCTCGTACCGCACCCGCTTCGCCGGGATCGTCTTCCCGGGCGAGACCCTGCGGATCCGGATGTGGGCCGCCGAGGGCCGTACGCAGGTGACGGTCACCGCCGTCGAACGGGACGACGCCCCCGTACTCGCCGACACCGTCGTCGCACACTCCTGACACCCCCGAGGGGAGCCGCACCATGCGCGCAGCCGTACTGCACGAGATCGGCCAGGACAAGCTCGAAGTCCTCGACGACGTCGAGGCCGTGGGCTTCGGCCCCGGAAAGGTCAGGATCCGGGTCCGGGCCACCGGCCTGTGCCACTCCGACGTCTCCGCCATGAGCGGCGTCCTCCCGCAGCCGGCGCCCTTCGTCCCCGGACACGAGGGCGCCGGCGAGATCGTCGACATCGGCGACGGCGTCACCGGGCTCACCGAGGGGCAGCGGGTGCTGCTGTGCTGGCTGCCCGCCTGCGGCGGCTGCCCCGCCTGCAAGCGCGGTCAGACCCAGCTCTGCCTGGCCGGCTTCATGAACGCCGGCACCCCCAACTTCAAGCGCCCCGGCGGCGACGTCTTCGGCTTCGCCGGCACCGGCACCTTCACCGAGGAGGTCGTCGTCGACGCCGGCTGCGCCGTCCCCATCCCCGACGACGTGCCCTTCGACATCGCCGCGCTCATCGGCTGCGGCGTGACGACGGGCCTCGGCGCCGCCATCAACACCGCCAAGGTGGAGGCCGGTTCGTCGGTCGCCGTCATCGGCTGCGGCGGCGTCGGCATCTCCGCGATTCAGGGCGCCAAGCTCCAGGGCGCCGCCCAGATCGTCGCCGTCGACCCCGTCGAGTCCCGCCGCGAGGCCGCCCTCCGCTTCGGCGCCACCGAGGCCGTCGCGCCCGACGCGCTCGCCGACGCCAAGCAGCGCGTCACCGGCGGCGAGGGCTTCGACTACGTCTTCGAGGTCGTCGGCAAGTCCGCCACCGCCCGGACCGCCTACGAGACCACCCGGCGCGGCGGCACCCTCTGCGTCGTCGGCGCGGGCGCCCTCGACGACTTCCTCCAGCTCAACATGTTCGAGCTGTTCTTCGACGAGAAGCGGATCCTGCCGTCGATGTACGGCGGCGGGGACGTGCTCCGCTCGTACGAACGGGCCATCGCCCTGTGGCGGGCCGGCCGGATCGACCTGGAGTCCCTGATCACGCACCGCGTCCCGCTCGCCGGGATCAACGAGGCGCTGGAGCAGATGCGGACGGGTGCGGCGCTGCGCACCTGCATCGAGATCTGAGATCGGATCCAATATCCAGGATCCAGAGTTGCGGATATTGGATCCGATCTTTCGGATCCCGCGCCGCGGATTGGATCCGATATCCCGTCGAACTCTGAGAGGACCGACCCATGTCACTCCCTCTTGAGGGGCTGAGCGCGATCGTCACCGGCGCCGGGCGCGGCCTCGGCCGGGCCGAGGCGCTCGAGCTGGCCAGGCTGGGTGCCGCCGTCGTCGTCAACGACTACGGGCAGCCCGGCCGGGACGGCTCCGGCGAGGCGTCCGCCGCGCCCGCCGCCGAGGTCGCGGCGGAGATCCGCGCGGCCGGCGGCCGCGCCGTACCCCACCTCGGCGACGTCGCCGACTTCGAGACCGCGCGCGGGCTGGTCGATCTGGCCGTCGCCGAGTTCGGCCGACTGGACGTCCTGGTCAACAACGCCGGCATCCTCCGCGACCGGATGATCTTCTCCATGAGCGAGGACGAGTGGGACGCGGTGATCCGCGTCCATCTCAAGGGCCACTTCAACACCACCCACTTCGCCGCCGCGCACTGGCGCAACCGGGCCAAGGCCGGTGAGAGCGGTGTCTACGGCCGGATCGTCAACACCTCCTCCGAGGCGTTCCTCGCGGGATCGGCCGGCCAGCCCAACTACGCGGCGGCCAAGGGCGGGATCGTCGGCCTCACCACCTCCACGGCGCTCGCCCTCGCCAAGTACGGCGTCACCGCCAACGCGATCTGCCCGCGCGCCCGCACCCGGATGACCGAGGACGTCTTCGCGGGGTTCGCCGAGCCGGCGGCGGAGGACGAGCTCGACCCGCTGGCGCCGGAGCACGTGGCACCGCTCGTCGGCTACCTCGCCTCGCCGGCGGCGGCCGGGGTCAACGGGCAACTGCTCGTCGTCCACGGCGGCATGGTGGCGATCATGGAGCGCCCCAGGGTGGCCGCCACCTTCGACACCGCCAAGGACGTCTTCACGTACGAGGAACTGGACGGCCTGCTCACCCCGCACTACGCGGCCCGGCCGGCGGGGGAGACCTTCGCGGCGACGGAGGTGCTCGCCCTGAAGAAGGGCTGAAACGGTAGCCGGCGCAGGGCAGCCAGGAGCAGGGGGGTCGAAGGGGAAAACGAACGGCCCCCGGGGCTTCCCGGGGGCCGTTCGCCGCTCACTGGGAGTCGGACTCGCGACGGTGGCGGCCGTGCGGCGAGGACGTGGAGTCCTCCGCCGGTGCGGCCGGGCCCCGGTGCTTGCCGGAGCCGATCGACTCCTGTGCCTCCGTGTTGCTCATGGTGGAACTCACCCCGTAGAAATCGCTCTTTCTCTGCGGCCCGTGAGTCTAGCCAGCACGCTTACGGTCCGTCAGAGGAGCCTGCTGCAACGGCACCGGGCGGCACACCTTGGGCTCCGCGACGGCCGCCTCCACGACCGCCTCCACCGCCGGTACGGGGTGGTCGGCCGGCTCCGCCAGGTCCGCGAGGCCGCACGGCGTCTGGGCCGTCGCGTACGGCAGCCGCAGCACTCCCTCGGCCGTCCATACGCCCGCCCCGGCCACCCAGCCCGCCGGCGCGGCCAGTTGGAGCATCCGGCGCGACGAGGGCCGCCACACCCCCACCCAACTGCCCGCCGCCGCGTCGATCCGCAGCGCCACGCCGCAGTTCTCCGGCATGAGGACCTGCCCCGGCTGCACGGCGAACGGCGTCACCGCCGCGTCGTCGAGCCGCAGGCACTCCGGGAACCGCACCGGCAGCAGGCTTCCGAGCACGCCCCAGCCGAGCCGGTCGTGCCCCGGGGACGGCGCGTCGGAGCGGATCAGCAGCAGACCGCTGTCCGGGTCCGCGAGCAGCAGCCGGTCATGGCTGTCCTCCGTGATCTGGAGCAGCGGCGTGACCTCGCCGCCGCGCTCCAGGTCGATCGCCACGGCCTTCACCGGGCCGTCGCCGAGCCGCCGGTCGAGGGCCAGCATCCGCCCCGTACGGTCCAGCCAGACACCGCCCGAGCAGCGGCCCTGGACCTCCGCCACCTGCTCCGGGCCGAACGCCCCGCCGGCCACCAGCCACAGCGTGGTCCTGTCCTCGCCGACGGCCATCGCGTACGCGCAGATGCCGTCCGGCGACGGCGGCAGCAGCACCAGCTCGCCTCCCGGGGGCGCCTCGACGGCGCCCAGGAGCAGTTCGCCGGTCTGCGGGCCGGTCGGGTAGAGCAGCGAGAACGTGTGCCGGCGCCCGTCCACCCGGCGTCCGATCAGCACCCGTCCGTCCGCCAGCGGCAGCAGCAGCGCGCCGGGGTCCTCGGGCTGGGAGAGGGGGAGCGGTACGGCGTACGGCTCGGGGCCGTCCAGCGTCCACCGCTCCACGTACAGCGCGTCCCCCGATCCGGCGAGCCGCGCCGCGTAGGCGCCGTTCGCCGTGATCGTGAACTCCGTGGGCCAGACCGCGTCGCCACCTTCAGCGGCGGTCTCGATGGCACAGGCTGTCATCGACTCGTCACCTCCGGCCACGAAGCTAGTTTTCGCACTTCCAGCCGAACAACACGAGCCATCCCACTTCACACCAAAGGGTGGCGGTCCGGCGATTCGGCTGAGCGGAGGGGGCGGGTTGTGCTCGTGGGACCAGGGGTGGATAAGGTAAGGCGACCCTAAGTGGAACCTGTGGCTCCGCGAACGGGTCGCGAACTGCCGACGCGCCGGTCCCCGGCCGTGCCGCTCGACCCACCCCCGCGACCGATGTCCTCGGCCCGGCCCAGGGGGCCCGAGTCGCCCGCCCGTGCCGCCGGACCGCGCCCGTCGCCGGTACCCGCCCGCTGTCCCCGTACGCGTACAGGAGTCCGCCATGTCCCTCCGCCGCCGCGGCACCGCTGCCGCCGCCCTCGGTCTCGCCGCCGCGCTCACCCTCGCGGCCTGCGGAGGCGGTGACGGATCGTCGGACGCCGCCAAGAAGGACGAGGGCGCCAAGAAGAAGGACGTCGCCACCGGCGGCAAGGACTTCGGCGACGCCGCCGCCAAGACCGCCGCCATGGGCACGGACGCCAAGCCCGGCCAGTTCCCGCGCACCCTCACCCACGCCCTCGGCAAGACGGAGATCCCGGCCGCGCCCCAGCGGGTCGTCGTCCTCGACGTCGGCGAGCTCGACAACGTCGTCTCCCTCGGCATCAAGCCCGTCGGCTACGCCCCCGCCGAGGGCGACGACGGCATCCCCGGCTACCTCAAGAAGGACGCCGGCACCCCGAAGTCCGTCGGCACCATCAACAACCTCAACCTGGAGGCGATCGCCAACCTCCAGCCCGACCTCATCCTCGGCAGCCAGTTGCGCGCCGCCGACAAGTACGACGAGCTGTCGAAGATCGCCCCCACCGTGTTCTCCATCCGCCCGGGCTTCACCTGGAAGGAGAACTACCTCCTCAACGCCGCCGCCCTCGACAAGACCGCCGACGCGCAGTCGAAGCTCGCCGCGTACGAGACCAAGGCCGAGCAGCTCGGCACGGACATCGGCCCGAACAAGCCGACCGTCTCCATGGTCCGCTACCTGCCGGGCAAGATCCGCCTCTACGCCAAGGCGTCCTTCATCGGCACCATCCTCGAGGACGCCGGACTGCCGCGGCCCGAGAACCAGCAGATCGACGAGCTGGCCGCCGAGATCAGCCCGGAGAAGATCGACCAGGCCGACGCCGACTGGATCTTCACCGGCGTCTACGGCGACCCCAAGGCCACCAAGCGGGACACCGCCCAGGCCAACCCGCTGTGGAAGAACCTCAAGGCCGTCAAGAGCGGCCGGGCCAAGGACGTCCCGGACGAGACCTGGTACCTGGGCCTGGGCGTCACCGCGGCGAACAGCGTCCTGGACGACCTGCGCGCCGACCTCGTGAAGAAGTAGCACCCCACGACGGAGCAGGACGGCGGAGCGCGGCCCATTGAAACCGCTCGCGGGCGGCGCGCGACCTCGTAGGCTGTGGGTTATCCACAGGTCAGGACGGCGGGGCACGGAGGACAGGTAGCCTTTCCCCCGTGCCCCGTCTGTCTGAAGTCATCGCCGAGCTCGACGCCCTCTGGCCGCCCGAGCGCGCCGAGCAGTGGGATGCCGTCGGCACCGTCTGCGGCGACCCCGACGCCGAGGTCCGCCGTGTCCTCTTCGCCGTCGACCCGGTCCAGGAGATCGCCGACGAGGCGATCGCCCTCGGAGCCGACCTGCTCGTCACCCACCACCCGCTCTATCTGCGCGGTACGACGACCGTCGCGGCCTCCCACTTCAAGGGCCGCGTCGTGCACACCCTGATCAAGCACGACATCGCCCTGCACGTGGCGCACACCAACGCCGACACCGCGGACCCCGGCGTCTCCGACGCCCTCGCCGGGGCCCTGGACCTGCGCGTCACCGGGCCGCTCGTCCCCGAGAACAACCTCGGCCGGATCTGCGAGCTGGACCGGCCCGAGACCCTCGCCGACTTCGCGGCCCGCGCCGCGAAGCGGCTGCCCGCCACCGCGCAGGGCGTCCGGGTCGCCGGCGACCCCGACATGGTGCTGCGCCGGGTCGCCGTCAGCGGCGGCTCCGGCGACAGCCTCTTCGACGCCGTCCGAGCGGCCGGCGTCGACGCCTTCCTCACCGCCGACCTGCGCCACCACCCCGTCTCCGAGGCCACCGAGCGCGCCCACCTGACCCGGCCGCTCGGCCTGGTCGACGCCGCCCACTGGGCCACCGAATGGCCCTGGTGCGAGCAGGCCGCCGCGCAGCTCGACACGATCTCCGACCGCCACGGCTGGGACCTCCGCGTCCACGTCTCGAAGACGGTCACCGACCCCTGGTCCTCCCACCACACCTCCCCTGGAGCCCCCAACTGAACGCCGCGCCCGCCGACCAGATCCGACTCCTCGACGTCCAGGCCCTGGACGTGCGTCTCCAGCAGCTCGCGCACAAGCGCCGCTCGCTGCCCGAGCACGCCGAGATCGAATCGCTGACCAAGGACCTCACCCAGCTCCGCGACCTGCTCGTCGCCGCGCAGACCGAGGAGAGCGACTGCGCCCGCGAGCAGACCAAGGCGGAGCAGGACGTGGACCAGGTGCGCCAGCGCGCCACCCGCGACCAGCAGCGCCTCGACTCCGGTGCCGTCTCCTCCCCGAAGGACCTGGAGAGCCTCCAGCGCGAGATCACCTCGCTCGCCAAGCGCCAGGGCGACCTTGAGGAGATCGTCCTCGAGGTCATGGAGCGCCGCGAGTCCGCCCAGGAGCGGGTCAGGGAGCTCACCGATCGGGTCTCCGCCGTCCAGGCGAAGGTCGACGACGCGACCGCCCGCCGCGACTCCGCCGAGGCGGAGCTCGACGCCGAGAGCGCCTCGGTCGCCAAGGAGCGCGAGCTCGTCGCGGGCTCCGTCCCCGCCGACCTGATGAAGCTGTACGAGAAGCTGCGCGAGCAGCAGGGCGGGGTCGGCGCGGCGCGGCTGTACCAGCGCAAGTGCGAGGGCTGCCACATCGAGCTGAACATCACCGAGGTCAACGAGGTTCGCGCGGCCGCCGCCGACGCGGTGCTCCGCTGCGAGAACTGCCGCCGGATCCTGGTCCGTACGTCGGAGTCCGGCCTGTAATGCGCGCGCTCGTGGTCGAGGCGGACGGCGGCTCCCGGGGCAATCCGGGACCCGCCGGTTACGGCGCGGTCGTCCTCGACCCGGCGACGGGGGAGACGCTGGCCGAGCGGGCCGAGTACATCGGCGTGGCCACGAACAACGTCGCCGAGTACAAGGGCCTGGTGGCGGGGCTGCGGGCGGCGTTCGAGCTGTTTCCCGACGCCATGGTCCATGTGCGCATGGACTCCAAGCTGGTCGTCGAGCAGATGTCCGGCCGCTGGAAGATCAAGCACCCCGACATGAAGCCGCTCGCCGCCGAGGCCGCCCGGGTCTTCCCGGCCGGCCGGGTCCGCTACGAGTGGATCCCGCGCGAGCGCAACAAGCACGCGGACCGGCTCGCCAACGAGGCGATGGACGCGGGGCGCCGGGGCGAGCAGTGGAGCCCGAGCGCCTCCACCGCGGCCGTCACCGCCGCCGCCCCGGCCGCCGACCTCGCGGCGGCCCGCGGCGCGGCGGGCGACGCGACGGCCGGCGCGGCCCGGGCCCGGGCGGCGATGGCGGGCGCGGGTGGGGGCGCCCGCTCCGCGGCCGAGTCCGAGCCGGAGCCCGAGGGGCTCTTCGCCCCCGACGCGGCCCTGGCGTCCCGGGCGCGCGCGTCCCTGGCGACCGCGGCGACGGCCGACCGCGAGGCCACGGCCGACCGCGGCGCGGGCGCGGCGGCGACCGGCGACTTCGAGGCGGAGGCGGCCCATCCCACGGCCGCTGCCGTGGCGACCCCCCGCCCGCAGCCGGAGCCGCAGGCACAGCCGGAACCCCAGGCCCAGGCCCCGGCCCAAGCACAGCCCGAGGCGCAGGCACAGCCGGGCCCCCAGGCCCAGGCCCCAGCGCCCGACCAGGCCCAGGCGCAGGTTCCGGCGGGCGCGCCCGTCTCGCAGGGCTGGGGCCGGCCCGACATGGGGGCGCCGGCCACGTTCGTGCTGTTGCGGCACGGGGAGACGGCGCTGACGCCCGAGAAGCGGTTCTCCGGCAGCGGGGGCACCGACCCCGAGCTGTCCGCGGCCGGCCGGCGGCAGGCCGAGGCCGTGGCCGCCGCGCTCGCGGCGCGCGGCACCATCCAGGAGATCGTCAGCTCGCCGCTGACCCGCTGCCGCCAGACCGCCGAGACCGTCGCCGCCCGCCTGGGCCTGGACGTGCGGATCGAACAGGGCCTGCGCGAGACCGACTTCGGGGCCTGGGAGGGCCTGACCTTCGCCGAGGTCCGCGAGCGGTACAAGGACGACCTCGACGCCTGGCTCGCCTCCCCGAAGGCGGCGCCGACCGGCGGCGGCGAGAGCTTCGCGACCGTCTCCCGCCGGGTCGCCGCCACCCGCGACCGCCTGACCGCCGCCCACCCCGGCCGCACGGTCCTCCTGGTCACCCACGTGACCCCCATCAAGACCCTGATCCGCCTCGCCCTCGGCGCCCCACCGGAATCCCTCTTCCGCATGGAGCTCTCGGCGGCGTCCCTCTCGGCCGTCGCCTACTACGCGGACGGCAACGCGTCCGTACGCCTCCTGAACGACACCTCGCACCTGCGCTAGCCCCGGAAAAACGACTGGCCCCCGCCCACGGCCCGTACCACCATCGCGGCATGAACTGGCACTTCACCGAGGATCCCGAGGTCTTCCGCGGCGCTGCCCAGGGCTGGCTGGAGACGGAGGCGGTGCGGAACACGCTGCTGCTCACCCAGCTCGACGCGGCCGGGACACGAGGCTGGTGGGTCGGCCCGCGCGACCCGGCCCCGGACCGGAACCCGGACCGGAACCCGGACCGGGGCCGTGGCCCGGGGCGGGTGGCGGCGGCCTGCCAGGTGCTGGCGGCCGAGCGGCTGTTGGTGCTCGGGGCCATGCCGGCCGGGGCGGCCCGGGAGCTCGCGGGGCGGTTGCCCGGCGAGGAGCGGGTGGACGCGGTGCGCGGCGAGAGCGAAGCCGTCGAGGCGTACGCCGCCGCGCGGGGCGGGCCCTCGCTGGTCACGCGCCGGATGCGGCTCTTCCGGCTCGGCGCGCTCACACCACCGGACCCGGCGCCGCCCGGCCGGGAACGGGTGGCCGGGCCCGGGGACGTACCGCAGGCGGCCGCGTGGATGCGGGAGTTCGCCCGGGACATCGGAGAGGACCCGGACGCCGACTACACGCCCCATGTCGAGGCCCGGGTCAGGGAGGGGCGGCTGCGGTTCTGGGAGGTCGGCGGGGAGCCCGTCGCGATGGCGAGCGTCTCCCGGCTCGTGGCCGGTCAGGCGCGCGTCTCGCCCGTCTACACCCCGCCCGCCCACCGCGCCCGCGGCTACGCCGGCGCCGTGACGGCCGCGGTCAGCCGCGCCGCCCTCGACGCGGGCGCCGCGGAGGTCCTGCTCTTCGCCGACCTCGCGAACCCGACCAGCAACGCGCTCTACCAGCGGCTCGGTTACCGGCCCGCCGGTGACCACGCCACCGTCGCGTTCGGTCAGCGGGTGGCGGCCAGGGCCGACGCCTCGCGGGCCAGCGCCTCCACCCGGTCCCAGTCCCGGGCCTCCAGGGCCGGGGCCGGCAGCATCCAGGTGCCGCCCACGCAGGAGACGTTGGGCAGGGCGAGGTAGGACGGCGCCGAGGCCAGGGAGATGCCGCCGGTCGGGCAGAAGCGGGCGTGGGGGAGCGGGCCGGCGAGGGACTTCAGGTACGGCACGCCGCCCGCCGCCTCCGCCGGGAAGAACTTCATGTCCGTCACCCCGCGTTCGAGCAGCGCCACGACCTCCGAGGTCGTCGACACGCCCGGCAGGAACGGCACGCCCGAGCCGCGCATCGCGTCGAGCAGCCCGTCCGTCCATCCCGGGCTCACCAGGAAGCGCGCGCCCGCGTCGACCGCGCTCGCGACGCCCGCCGCCGAGACGACCGTCCCCGCGCCGACCACCGCCTCCGGGACCTCCGCCGCGACGGCGCGGATCGCGTCGAGGGCGGCCGGGGTGCGCAGCGTCACCTCGATCGCCGGCAGCCCGCCGGCCACCAGGGCGCGGGCCAGCGGCACGGCGTCGGCCGCGTCCTCGATCACGACGACGGGGACGACGGGGGCGGAGGCGGCGCAGGCAAGGTCAAGGACGCTCGTCATGGGCCTCATCCTGCCCAGGGCGAGCGTCACGCGCAACGAGCGTTGCGCATGCTGCAACGGCGATGCCAAGGGGGCCCGCCGCCGTCCCTCAGTGGATCTCGTCCACCAGTACGTCCAGCACCCCCGCCTTCGCGCCCTCCTCCACCACGTAGCCCAGCCCCCGCAGCGCCTCCACCAGCTCCTCCCGGCCCGCCGGCTCCGCGCCCGCCTCCAGGAGGCTGCGGACGATCCGGCCCTTCGTCGCCTTGTTGAAGTGGCTGACCACCTTCCGCGTCGGCGCGTGCAGCACCCGTACCGTCGCCGTCCGCGCAGCGACCTCGCCCTTCGGCTTCCACGCCGCCGCGTACGCCGACGAGCGCAGGTCCAGCACCAGACCCTCGCCCGCCGCCTCCGGCAGCACCGAGGCCATCGCCCCGCGCCAGTGCGCGCCGAGCGCCCCGAGCCCCGGCAGCTTCACGCCCATCGAGCAGCGGTACGACGGAATCCGGTCGCTCACCCGCACCGCGCCCCACAGGCCGGAGAACACCAGCAGCGAGCGGTCCGCCCGCTCCCGGGCCGCCGCGTCGAGCGTGGCCAGACCCAGGGCGTCGTACAGCACCCCCGTGTAGATCTCCCCGGCGGGCCGCGCACCGGCCGTCCGCAGCTCCGCGTTCTTGGCGACCTCGCCGCGCAGCCCCTCGCTCAGGCCGAGCACCTCGCGCGCCTTCTCCTCGTCGGAGACACACAGCTCCACCAGCTCGTCGAGGACCGCGGCCCGCGCCTCCGCGAGCCCCGGCAGCGACAGCGACTCCGGCTTGAGCGGCGCCCCGCCCCCCGAGGAGGCTTTTCCTTCGGAGGGCGGCAACAGGACGAGCACGGCGGTTCTCCTTCGTACGTACGGGGGTGGGGGTGCGGCCCCAGAGAGCCAGCGTACGAGGTGCCGACCCCCGGCCCCCGCCCTACGCTCGGTCCATGCCCCGTCGCCACGTCCACGTGACCGCCGCCGCGGACGCCCCGCTGCGGGCCGCCCTGCGCGCGCTCCGTACCGAGCTGGGGATCCCCGAAGGCTTCCCACCCGCCGTGCTCGCCGAAGCCGAGGAGGCGGCCAGGGCGCCGCGTCCGCCCGGGGACCCGTACGACGACGCCACCGACATCCCCTTCCTCACCATCGACCCGCCCACCTCCCGGGACCTCGACCAGGCCATGCACCTCGCCCGCCGCGACGGCGGCGGCTACCGCGTCCACTACGCCATCGCCGACGTCGCCGCCTTCGTCACCCCCGGCGGGGCCGTCGACGCCGAGGCGCACCGCCGGGTGACGACCCTCTACCTCCCCGACGGCAAGGTCCCGCTGCACCCGGCCGTCCTGTCCGAGGGCGTCGCCAGCCTCCTGCCCGGCAGCACCGTGCCCGCCCTGCTGTGGCGCATCGACCTCGACACCGAGGGCCGCACCGTCGCCACCCACGTCCGCCGCGCCCTCGTCCGCAGCCGGGCCCGGCTCGACTACGCGGGCGCCCAGGCGGCGATCGACGCCGGCACCGCCGAGGAGCCGCTCGCCCTCCTCGCGGACGTGGGCCGGCTCCGCGAGGCGCTGGAGATCGAGCGCGGCGGCATCTCCCTCAACGTCCCCGAGCAGGAGATCGCCGAGGCCGCCGACGGCACGTACACCCTCCACTACCGCGCGCCGCTCCCCGTCGACGGCTGGAACGCCCAGATCTCCCTGCTCACCGGCATGGCCGCGGCCGATCTCATGATCGCCGCCGGCACCGGCATCCTGCGCACCCTGCCGCCCGCGCCGGACGGCGCCGTCGCCCGGCTGCGGCGCTCCGCGAAGGCCCTCGGGATCGACTGGCCGCACCACGTCTCGTACGCGGCCCTCATCCGCTCGCTCGACCCCCGCCACACCCGCCACGCCGCCTTCCTCCAGGACGCGACGACCCTCCTGCGGGGCTCCGACTACACCCCCTTCACCGGCGGGCACATCCCCTCGCCCGCGGTCCACGCCGCCGTCGCCGACGAGTACACCCACTGCACGGCGCCGCTGCGCCGGCTCGTCGACCGGTACGCGGGCGAACTGTGCCTGGCGGCGGTCGCGGGCACGCGGCCGCCCGAGTGGGTGCTCGGCGCGCTGGAGGGCCTGCCCCGGGACATGGCGCGGGGCACGCGGCTCGCGAACACGGCCGAGCGGGAATGCGTCGACATCGTCGAGGAGGCGCTGATGAGCGACCGGATCGGGGAGACCTTCGACTCGGTCGTCATCGACGTGAAGGAGCACGAACCGGACGTCGGCACCGTGCACCTGGAGGACCCGGCGGTGATCGGCCGGGTCCTGGCCGACGGGGCGCCCCTGCCGCTCGGCGAGCGGCTGCTGGTCAGGCTGACCCAGGCGGATCCGGGACGGGCGAAGGTCGGCTTCGCTCCGGCGTGAGGGCGCGCGACCCGGGCCGGGCTTCCGGCCCGGACGGCTCGGGGGCTCGCCGCCCTGGCTCGGCGTCCCGCCCCGACGCGGCCTTCCGCTCCGACTCGGCCTTCCGCTCCGGCCGGCCCTCCCGCCCCGCCGGCTCGTCGGCGCGGCGTCGTTCCAGGGCCCGCCCCAGCTCGCGTACGAGGGCTCCGGCGTCGTCCGCGTGCAGCCGTACGGTCCGTACGGGGCGGGGCGCGCCGAGCAGGCGGGGCGCGTCGACCGGTTCGGTGAGCTCCAGGGTGACGGAGGTCTGCGAGCCGACCGCGAGATTCAGTTCGCCCTCGGCCTTCTCGTGCGTGAACAGCGTCTCGCGCCGGACGGCGGCGATCCGGTCCAGCGGGATCCGCACGTCCACATGGGCCGCCTGCCGCACCCGCAGCGCGTCGGCGGTCAACACGTGCGGGCGGGTCACCGAGGCGGCGTGCAGGCCGAGGACGAAGGCCACGGTGTAGACGTCGAGGACCAGTACGACGGCGTGGACCACCGGCAGGTCGGCGAGCAGGTACGACATGCCGACCGTCTCCACAAGGCAGACGAAGGCGAAGCCGTACATCAGCGCCGCCTGGTCCCGGGCGTGCGGGAACGCGAGCGCGCCCGGCGCGCCGACGCCGTGCGGCCGCCGCGCCACCCAGCGGACCAGAGCGGTCATCAGCCGCAGCTCGTGCCCCACGAGCCGCAGCACGGGCTCGGGCAGCAGCCGGTGCAGCGCCTCGCGGGCGGTCAGACCGCGCCGCCGCAGGCGGATCCAGGCGACGCCGTGGGCGAGCAGCAGGAGCGCCACGGCGGCCTCGGCGGTGGCGAGGACGGGGGCCGGGACGCGTGCGCCGGCGACGAGACAGACGACGAGGACGAGCTCGGCGGGCAGCAGGGCCCAGGCGAGGGCAGTGCTGACCCGCTTCACCGCGCGTCCTCCGTCTCCGCCGTGTCCTTCGCCGTGATCTCGGCCGTGGCCTCTGTCCTGCCCTCCGCCCGCTCCGACACCAGGCGGAGCGCGTGGCGTACGGCGGCGGCCTGGGCGGGCGCGAGGTCGCCGAAGAACACGTCGGCGAGCCCGCCCTCGGGCACCGTCACACCGGCCTCGTCGGGCAGACAGGCGGCGAGCGCCGCGGCTGCCTCCGCGACCCGGGGATCGTCCGGCCCGGCATCGGCGAGGGCGTCGAGCCGGGCGTAGATCTCGGGCGCGTGGCCGGAGGCGTCGCGCATCAGCTCCATCAGCCGGACCCGCTCCGCGTCCGGCACGACGGAGTCGAGCAGGGTGAGCAGCTCCCGGTCCTTCACGGCCATCGGCGACGCGGCCGCCTCGCCGAGGTCGCCGAGCTCCGCGAGGAGTCCGGCCAGCTCGGGCGACACCGGGCCCTCGGCCGCGAGGCGTCCCTCCCGCGCCTGCGTCAGCAGCTCGGCGAGCCGTGCCCGCCGCTCCCGGATCACCCGCTCCTGCCGGGCCAGATCGGCGTCCAGCTCCGCCAGCACCTCCACCAGCTCCCTCCCCTCGTCCCCGGCGAGCACCTCCCGCACCTCGTCGAGCCCGAGCCCCAGCTCGACGAGCCGGCGGATCCGGGCCAGCAGCACGGCGTCCCGGATCCCGTACTCCCGGTACCCGTTGCCGCGCCGCGGCGGCTCGGCGAGCAGCCCGATCCGGTGGTAGTGCCGCACCGCCCGCGGGGTGACCCCGACGAGCGCGGCGATCTCGCCGATCCGCATGCCCGAACCCGTACCCGTACCCGTCCTCATACCGCCAGTAGAAACCTTGACGCTGCGACAAGGTCAAGGGAGTCCGAGGGCGCGTGCCCCGCCCGGAACGCCAGGTAGCATGGTCGACACGGCAGACGAGCCGGGCGGACGGCCGCGTGGGGATCCTCGGATCCTCCCGAGGAACGTCCGGGCTCCACAGGGCAAGGTGGTGGCTAACGGCCACCCGGGGTGACCCGCGGGACAGTGCCACAGAAAACAGACCGCCGGGGACCTCGGTCCTCGGTAAGGGTGAAACGGTGGTGTAAGAGACCACCAGCGCCTGAGGTGACTCAGGCGGCTAGGTAAACCCCACCCGGAGCAAGGTCAAAAGGGGACACCCCGGTGTCCCTGCGCGGACGATCGAGGGCTGCCCGCCCGAGTCCGCGGGTAGACCGCACGAGGCCGGCGGCAACGCCGGTCCTAGATGGATGGCCGTCACCCCGACGACCGCGAGGTCCCGGGGTACAGAACCCGGCGTACAGCCCGACTCGTCTGCCCCTTCCCCCCTCGGCCGCCAGGTCAACCGGCGGCCCTCGCCTCCCCGGCCTCCGCCTCGGCGCGCCCGCCGTCCTCCGGTGGCAGCGAGCGGTCCGCGACCCTGCGGAGGTGGCCGGCGAAGACCTCGGCCGCGTCCGGGGTCAGGGTCCGCAGGGCGACCATCGCCGTGATGATGACGTCGCAGAGCTCCGCCTCGACGTCCTGCCAGTTGTGGCTGGTGCCCTTGCGCGGGTTCTGCCCGGTCGCTCCGATCACCGCCTGCGCCGCCTCGCCGACCTCCTCCGAGAGTTTGAGGACGCGGAGCAGAATCTCCTGGCCGGGCGCCAGGTCCTGATGGTCCGTGAGCCAGCCGTGCAGGCGGCCGATCGTGGCCCAGGCGGCGAGTTCCGGCGCGGTGGCGTCCAGTGTGGTGGTGTCCGGTGTGGTGGTGTCCGGCGCGGTGGTGTCTGGTGTGATGGGGGCTGTCATGGAGGGCAAGCCTGCCAGGTCGCGGACGGTCGGTAGGGTGCGCGGGTGATATGCGGACGTGGGCGGTTCAAGGCCGCCGTGGAACAGTTCGAGGCCGCCGTGCGCCGACAGGACGCCGACGCCGCCGAGAAGGCTTTCGAGGCCCTGCAGCGGACCTTCGGCGCGGCGGGCGACGCCGAGCTGCGTGAGGCGGGGCCCCGGCTCGCCGCCCTGCTGCCCGACGTGCCGCCGGGGCCGCGGGCCGTGGTCGCCGTGCTCGTCGGGGCGTGTGTGGAGCGGGGCGCCGACCCGACGGCGTGTGCCCCGAACGTGTTCCGCTGCGCCCGTGAGGCATTCGAGGCCGCCGAGGAGTTCGCCCGCCGCTGGGCGGCGGAGGGCCGGGGCGGGCTGCCGGGCCACGACGGCGAGGGGCTGACGGAGGCGGACGTCGAGCGGTTCGGGTACGGGCCGGTCGCCGCCTGGGAGTCGCTCCAGGAGTTCGAGAGGGCCGGCGTCGCCATGCTCGACTCGCCCGCCGTCCGGCGCGGCACACCCGGGCGACCGGAGCTCCTTGCCGCCGTCCGCGGGGCCGCCGAGGCGGCGGAGGACCGGTTCCGGTTCAAGTGCCTGGAGTACGCGCTGGCCGTGCTCGACGACGAGCCGATCGTCGCGATCGACCGGGCCACCGGTGCCGGATTCGCGCTGCGCGCCTCCGGCATCGGCGACAACTTCCAGCTCGACACCCTCCTCGCCGACGCCCTCATCGGCGCCGGCCACCTGCCCGGCGAGCCGCCGTCCGCCGACGCCGTCGCATGCTGCCGGGACCGGGCGGGCATGGTGCCCACCACCGGCGCCTTCAACCTGGTCGGCGCCGACGGCGAGTGGATCTGGCACGAGGGCAACCCGTCCGACATCCCCGTGGTCGACGGCGTCCGGCTGGTCGTCCTCGATCCGCCCCCGTACGTCCGCAACTGGGACGCCGGGCGATTCTTCCCCGGAATGACCGGTGACCTGGTCCTCGAACGCGTCCTCAAGCCCGAGGAGTCGGCCGCGCTGCTCGCCCAGGTGGCCGAGTCGGTGCGCTGACGCGCCGTCCGGGTCCTCGGTGGGCGGGGTGGGGCGGTGTACGGCTAGGGCATGACGTTTCCCGTGAACCGGCTCAGCGACCCCACCGTGCGCGCCTTCGTGAGCGCCCTCAACGCCAACGACCCGTCCGCCCTCTACGACCTCCTCACGCCCGACGCCACCATGGCCGACGACGGCTCGGACCGGGACGTACGGGAATGGCTCGACCGGGAGGTCTTCTCCTCGAACGGGCACATGGAGGTCGAGGACGAGACGGACGGCGGGCTCGGCCTCGTCGCCACGTACCGGAACGACACGTGGGGCGCGATGCGGACCGCGTGGCGCTTCACCGTCGAGGGCGGGAAGATCTCCCGCTTCGAGACGGGGCAGGCGTCGGCCGACTAGCCCGGGCCCTCCCCTGGGGCGCCGGGCCTCCTGGCCCCGGCCCGCGGCCGTCCCCGCCGCTCACCCCCGCCCGATGTACGGCATCGCCGTCGCCATCACCGTCGCGAACTGCACGTTCGCCTCCAGGGGCAGGCCCGCCATGTGGACCACGGTCGCCGCCACGTCCGACGCGTCCATCACCGGTTCGACCGCCAGTTCGCCGTTGGCCTGGAGGATGCCGGTCTGCATGCGGGCCGTCATGTCCGTGGCCGCGTTGCCGATGTCGATCTGGCCGCAGGCGATGCGGTACGGGCGGCCGTCGAGGGACAGGGACTTCGTCAGGCCCGTCATGGCGTGCTTGGTCGCCGTGTAGGCGATCGAGTGCGGGCGCGGCACATGCGCCGAGATCGAGCCGTTGTTGATGATCCGGCCGCCCTGGGGAGACTGCTCCTTCATCACCCGGAAGGCTGCCTGCGCGCACAGGAAGGCGCCCGTGAGGTTGACGTCCACCACCGTGCGCCAGGTCTCGGGGTCCAGGTCCTCCACGGGCACGCCGCCGCCCGCGAACGTGCCCGCGTTGTTGAAGAGCAGGTCCACCCGGCCCCATCGGGCCCGTACCGCCGAGAAGAGTCCCGTGACCTGCTCCGGCGAGGTCACGTCCGTCGGGACGCACAGCGCCGCGTCCCGGTCGGGGAAGGCCGCGGCCGTCTCCTCCAGGGCCTCCCGGCGGCGGCCCGCGAGCGCCACCTTCCAGCCCGCCTCCGCGAGCGCCCGCGCCACGCTCCGGCCGATGCCCGACCCGGCTCCCGTGACCACCGCGACGCGCGACTCGGGACCCGTGGGCTCGGGACTCGTGGGGTCGCTGCTCATGGGCTCGGTCCTCATGTCCGTACTCATGGCCGCGCAGCGTACGGCAGACGCGTGCCCCATGAACTCATCCGTCCGACACGTGGATGTTCTGTACCCGACAACGCCAGGTCGTCCCGCCCCCCTGCAATACCCGACGGACAACATCCGTCAGGGGAGGGGCACATGACCGTCACGCACACCCACAGCCGCACCGGCACCGGGACCGGGACCGGCACCGGCACCGGGACCGGCACCGGCACCCGCACCGACGCCTACGCGGCGGAACTCCGCGCCGCCGCCCGGCACTTCGGCCGCCGCCGCTTCCTCACCGCCACCGGCGCCGCCGCCGCGCTCGCCTTCGCCGTGAACCTGCCCGCCGCCGGCACCGCCGCCGCGGCCGAGCTCGACGGCCGCCGCGTCACCGAGGACCCGTTCACCCTCGGGGTGGCGTCCGGCGACCCGCAGCCGCACTCCGTCCTCCTGTGGACCCGCCTCGCCCCCCGCCCGTACGAGCCCGGCGGCGGCCTGCCCGCCGGCGCCCGGGTCACCGTCGAGTGGGAGCTGGCCCACGACGAGCACTTCCGCCGGGGCGTCCGGCGCGGCACCGCCACCGCCCACGCCGAGTTCGACCGCACCGTCCACGTCGAGGTCGACGGCCTCGCCCCCGGCCGCGACCACTTCTACCGCTTCCGCGTCGGCGCCTGGACCAGCCCCGTCGGCCGCACCCGCACCGCCCCCGCCCCCGGCGCCCGGCCCGCCGCCCTCAAGCTCGCCGCCGTCTCCTGCCAGGCGTACCACGACGGCTACTTCACGGCCTACCGCCACCTCGCCGACGAGGACCTCGACGTCGTCTTCCACCTCGGCGACTACCTCTACGAGTACGCCGTGAACGCCACCGGCGGCGCCCGCGCCTACACCGACCGCACCCTGCCGGACGTCTTCGCCCGGGAGACCGTGACGCTGGAGGACTACCGGCTGCGCTACGCCCTCTACAAGAGCGATGCCGACCTCAGGGCCGCGCACGCCGCCCACCCCTTCGCCGTCACCTGGGACGACCACGAGACCGAGAACAACTACGCGGGCGACACCCCGGAGAACAGCGTCCCGCCGGAGGAGTTCCTGATCCGCCGCGCCGCCGCCTACCGCGCCTACTGGGAGAACCAGCCGCTGCGCCGCCCCCAGCGCCCCACCGGCCCCGACATGCGGCTCTACCGGCGGCTGCGCTTCGGCCGGCTCGCCCAGTTCGACATCCTCGACACCCGCCAGTACCGCTCCGACCAGGCGTACGGCGACGGCTGGCAGACCCCCGGACCCGCCTCCGAGGACCCCGCGCGCACCATGACCGGCGCCACCCAGGAGCGCTGGCTCCTCGACGGCTGGCGGGACTCCCGCGCCACCTGGAACGTCGTGCCCCAGCAGGTCGTCTTCTCCGAGCGCCGCAGCCTGCCCACCGACGCGTACAAGCTCTCCATGGACTCCTGGGACGGCTACCCCGCCTCCCGGCGGCGGATCCTCGCCGGGGCCGAGGCCGCCGGGATCGAGAACCTGATGGTGCTCACCGGCGACGTCCACGTCGCCTACGGCCTCGACATCAAGGCCGACTTCCGCGACCCCGCCTCCCGGACCGTCGGCACCGAGATCGTCGCCACCTCCATCAGCAGCGGCAAGAACGGCTCCGACCGGCCGGCCAACTACGACAACCTCACCCGGGCCAACCCGCACCTGCGCTTCTACAACGGCCGGCGCGGCTACGTCACGGTCGCCCTCACCGAGGACAGCGCCCGCGCCGACTTCCGTACGGTCGCCGCCGTGACGACCCCGGGAGCCCCGGTCGTCACGGCCGCCTCGTTCGTCACGGAGGCCGGACGGCCCGGTCTGACGCCCGCCTGACACGCGTAACCTTCCGGAGGGATCCGATTGAAGCGGTAACGAAGCAAACGACGAAAACGCAGCAGCGGAACGAAACGGAGCAGTCCATGGCGATGCCGGAGAGCGGCCGGGCCACCACCACCGACGAGCACATAGCACCCGCCCCGGCCGCCTCCGCGCGGACGGCCGGGCTGCTCGTCACCCTCGTCCTCGGCGGTCTCACCGCCCTCCCGCCGCTCTCCATGGACATGTACCTGCCGGCCCTGCCGGAGGTCACCGAGGCGCTGCGCGCGCCCGCCGCGACCGTCCAGCTCACCCTGACCGCGTGCCTCGCCGGCATGGCGCTCGGTCAGCTCGTCGTCGGCCCCATGAGCGACAAGTGGGGCCGGCGGCGGCCGCTGCTCATCGGCATGATCGTGTACGTCCTCGCCACCGCCGTCTGCGCCTTCGCCCCCTCCGCCGCACTCCTCATCGGCTTCCGGCTCCTCCAGGGCCTCGCGGGCGCCGCCGGCATCGTGATCGCCCGTGCCGTCGTCCGCGACCTGTACGACGGCGTGGAGATGGCCCGGTTCTTCTCCACCCTCATGCTCATCTCCGGCGCCGCGCCGATCATCGCCCCCCTTATCGGCGGCCAGATCCTGCGGATCACCGACTGGCGGGGCGTCTTCCACGTCCTCACCGGTGTCGGGGTCGTCCTCACCCTCGTCGTCTGGCGCTTCCTCCACGAGACCCTGCCGCCCGAGCGGCGCCACGCCGGCGGCGTCGGCGCGGCCCTGCGCACCATGCGCGGCCTGCTCGCGGACCGCGTCTTCACCGGCTACATGCTGGCCGGCGGGCTCGCCTTCGCCGCCCTCTTCGCCTACATCAGCGCCTCGCCCTTCGTCGTCCAGGAGATCTACGGCGCCTCCCCGCAGACCTTCAGCCTGCTCTTCGGGCTCAACTCGATCGGCCTCGTCGCCGTCGGCCAGATCAACGGCAAACTGCTCGTCGGCCGGGTCAGCCTCGACAAGGCGCTCGGCTGGGGCCTCGGCATCATCCTGCTCGCCGCCGTCGCCCTGCTCCTGATGACCAGCGGTGTCTTCGGCGAACCCGGACTCCCGGCGGTGGCCGCCGGGCTGTTCGTCCTCATGTCCGCCATGGGCCTCGCGATGCCCAACACCAACGCCCAGGCCCTGATGCGCACCCCGCACGCCGCCGGCTCCGCCTCCGCCCTGCTCGGCACCTCCTCCTTCCTCATCGGCGCCATCGCCTCGCCCCTCGTCGGCATCGCGGGCGAGAGCACCGCCGTCCCCATGGCCGTCGTCCAGCTCGTCTGCGCGACCGCCGCCCTCGCCTGCTTCCTGCTGATGTGCCGCCCCTGGCGCGCGGCCGAGGCGGCCTGACCGCAACGAGGGGACCCGCGCTCGGGCGCGCCGGGCAGCCCCCGCTCGAACACTAGAATGTCGAGGTGAACGCCTCCCTCCCCTCCGCCGAGACCCTGCGCACCGCGCTCGGCGCGGTCCTCGACGGGCTGCCGCCCCGGCAGGCCGCGCAGGCCGTCGAGCGGCTGATCGCCAACTACCGGGGGGTCACCCCGACCGACGCGCCCGTGCTGCGCGACCGGTCCGACGTCGCCGCCTACGCCGCGTACCGGATGCCCGCCACCTTCGAGGCCGTACGGGGCGCGCTGTACGCCCTCGCGGACGCCGCGCCCGACTGGGCGCCCGCCACGCACACGGACGTCGGCGGCGGGACCGGCGCGGCGAGCTGGGCGGTCGCCGAGACGTGGGAGGGCGCCGCCCGCACCACCGTCCTGGACTGGGCCGAGCCGGCCCTCGCCATCGGCGCCGAGCTCGCCCGGGGCGTCTTCGAGGCCGACTGGCGCCGCGAGCGCATCGGCGGGGCGCTGCGCCTGCCCGACAGCGACCTGGTGACCGTCTCGTACGTGCTCAACGAGCTCACCGAGGCGGACCGCACCGCTCTGGTCACCGAGGCCGCCCGGGCCGCGCGGGCCGTCGTGATCGTCGAGCCCGGCACCCCGGACGGCTACGAGCGGATCATCGCCGCCCGCGGCCTGCTGATCGAGCACGGCTTCACCGTCGCCGCGCCCTGCCCGCACAGCGGCGCCTGCCCGATCGTGCCGGGCACCGACTGGTGCCACTTCGCGGCCCGGGTCAGCCGCTCGTCCCTGCACCGGAAGGTGAAGGGCGGCTCGCTGCCGTACGAGGACGAGAAGTACGCGTACGTGGCCGCCACCCGCTTCCCGGTGACCCCGGCCGTCTCGCGGGTGACCCGCAAGCCGCAGATCCGCAAGGGCCAGGTGCTCCTGGACCTCTGCGGCCCCGACGGCCTCGGGCGCGAGACCGTCACCAAGCGGCACGGCACGCTCTACAAGGCGGCCAGGGACGCCGAGTGGGGCGACCCCTGGCCTCCGGACGAGCACTAGCCGCGCAGCTCCTGCGTGCAGCACTTCACGCTGCCGCCGCCCTTGAGCAGCTCGCTCAGGTCCATCCCGATCGGCTCGAAGCCCCGCTCCCGCAGCGGGCCGAACAGGCCCACCGCCGTCTGCGGGAGCAGCACGTGCCGCCCGTCGCTGACCGCGTTCAGACCGAGCACGGCGGCGTCCTCGGCCGGGACGAGCAGGGCGTCCGGGAACAGCCGCTCCAGGACGGCGCGGCTGCCCGGGGAGAAGGCGTCCGGGAAGTACATGACCTCGTCGCGCGCGTCGTCCAGGACGCACAGCGCCGTGTCCAGGTGGTAGTAGCGCGGGTCCACCAGCTCCAGACCGATCACGGGCCGCCCGAAGAACTCCTGGGCCTCGTCGTGCGAGAGCGGACTGGAGCGGAAGCCCCGGCCCGCGAGGATCCAGGACGCCGTCACGGCGAAGTCGCCCTCGCCCTCGTTGACGTGCTCCGGCTCGCGCACGTCGCTGTCCGCGTAACCGTTCCGGCGGAACCAGGCCAGGTGCGCCGCGGCCTCGGCGGTGCGCTCCGGATAGGCGAACCGGGCGCCGAACACCCGGCCGTCCACCACGGTCGCGCCGTTCGCGGCGAAGACCATGTCCGGCAGGCCCGGGATCGGGTCGAGCAGCTCGACGGTGTGGCCGAGCGCGCGGTAGCGGTCGCGCAGGTCCTCCCACTGGGCGAGGGCGAGCGGCAGGTCGACCGGTTTGGTGGGGTCCATCCAGGGGTTGATGGAGTACGTCACCTCGAAGTGCGTGGGTGGGCACATCAGATAACGGCGGGGCGAAGCCTCGCGCGGAGTGGTGCGCAAAGAGGGCTCCTCTGCGGTCGATGAGCGTTGAGCTCATGGTCCGCTTTCCGGGGGCGGTGCGCAGTGGACCGATCGGGTGATTCGGATGAAGAGCGGGCCACCGCGAGGAGGCGGGTGGTGACAGGGATGCGGAAGTGCAGAGAGACACGGGCAGCGAGACGCAGCGTCTCGCCGTTTGGTAGGTTGGGGGCCATGTCCGACACCAAGGCGCCCGACTCCTCCCGCCGCAGCGAACGCTCCCGCCGCGCCATCTACGCCGCCGCCCTCGACCTCGTCTCCGAGCAGGGCTTCGCGAAGACCACCGTCGAGGGCATCGCCGCCCGCGCGGGCGTCGGCAAGCAGACCATCTACCGCTGGTGGCCCGCCAACTCCAAGGCCGCCGTCCTCCTGGAGGCATTCCTCGACCTCGCCGGGCAGGCGGCCGAGGCGGTGGGCGGCGACCTCGACAGTGAGATCCCCGACACCGGAGACCTCGCCGCCGACCTCAAGGCCGTGCTGCGCGCCACCGTCGACGAGCTCAACAACCCCCGCTTCGACCGGCCCAGCCGCGCCCTCGCCGCCGAGGGCGTCGTCGATCCGGTGGTCGGCGCCGAGTTCACCGCCAAGCTCCTGGAACCCCAGCTCCAGGTCTACGCCCGCCGCATCGAGGCCGCTCAGGCCGCCGGGGACGTCGACCCCGGCGCCGACCCGCGCATCGCCCTCGAAATGCTCGTCGGCCCCCTCCACCACCGCTGGATGCACCGCACCCTGCCGCTCACCCACGCCTACGCCGACGCCCTCGTCGACCACGTCCTGCGGGGCCTCGCGCCCCGCTCCTGAGGACCGGCCGCCGACCCCTCCCCGGCGCGCTTGTCGACCCCGGTTCCCGACTCCGGTCACCCGAGGCGCAGGATGGTGGGACCATGGAGAGCCCGTGAGACCGAACGGGCGAGCATGAGGTGTGAGGGGATAGATGGGCGACGGCATCGGCCGCTACCGCGGCACGGAGAGCAAACTCGCACAATGGCTGCGCAGGCGCCCCAAGCGGAGCGCGGCCGATATCGAGAACGACCGCGAGAAGGCGCTCCTGGCCGTCGCCGCCGCGGGGATGCCCCTCGCCCCCGCCGCGTATCCGGTCGGCTACCGCTGTTCCTGTGAGCGGATCGGCTGTCCCACCCCGGCCCGCCACCCCGTCTCCTTCGCGTGGCAGACCCAGTCGACCACCGACCGCGCCCAGATCGAGCGCTGGGCCCGCAACCAGCCCGAGGCCAACTTCATCACCGCCACCGGCATGGTCCACGACGTCCTCGACGTCCCCCTCGCCGCCGGCCGCGCCGCCCTGGAGCGGCTGCTCGCCGAGGGCGTCGAGGTCGGGCCGGTGGCCGTCTCCGGCGCGGCGGAGGAACGGCCCGCCGAGGGCCGCATGCTCTTCTTCACCGCCACCCGGGGCACCCCCGAGGACGAGGACGAGTGGTGGCCCTGCGAGCTGGACTGCCACCCCGAGACGATGGACGAGCACCCGGGGCTGCGCTGGCACTGCCGCGGCAGCTACGTCCTCGTCCCCCCGTCCCGGCTCCCCGGCGACGAGGGCGACCAGCCGGTCCTCGCCTGGCTCCGGGGGCCGGAACACCCTCTCCCCGAGCCCCTCAGCCTCCTGGAGTCCCTCACCGACGCCTGCGCCCGCCACGCGGCCGCACAGGCGGAGCAGGGCGAGCCCGCGGACCACGGGGTCGCCTGGCCGCTGAGCCGGTGAGCCGCTGAGCTGCTAGGGCGCCGAGGCGCGGGGCCGCTGGGGCGCCGAGCTGCTGGGCCGTCCGTACCCGCCGGCGCCCGGGGCCCCGGCGGAGGGGGGCCTACGAGCCCTCCGCCGCCGTCACTCCCTGGAGGCGGCCCACGACGACGACGCCGTCGGCCGTCGTGCCCGCCGGCTTCACCAGCACCGACTGGCTGGAGACCCAGCGCTTGGTGACCGTGTTCTTGATCTCGCCGGTCAGCAGGGCCTGCACGTCCGGGCCGACCTTCGGGCGGTAGCCCGGGGCGGCCGTCTGGCGTTCGAAGTAGCGGGTGGCGAAGAAGACCAGCGCTCCGCCGTCCTCCGTGGCCAGCCCGAGCGGGGCGAAGTCGCCCCGGTTCTCGGGCTGGTCGACGTACTGGGTGACGAGCCCGGGCCGGTTCGCGACCTGCTTCCGTTCGGCCCGCCACTCGGTGGTGTGCGGGCCCGCCGCGAACGGGCCGGGGCGGCCGTCCTTGAGGAAGGCCGCGTACCGCTCGCCGAGGTCCCCCGGCGCGACCGCCAGGTCGGCGGTGTCGGCGGCGACCGGCACCGCGTACCCCGCCTCGGTCTTGAAGGCCGGGACCTCGTCCGGGGTCAGGATCGACAGATAGGCGACCTCCCACAGATGGGAGGCGCTGCCCTTCAGGAAGACCAGGAGCCAGCGGTTGTCGCCCGCGCCCTGGTCGGTGTCCCGGTTGGAGTCGGTGTCCGCGACGAACCAGCGCGGCCAGCCGGCCTTCCGCGGGATCACGAACTTCGCGTCCGTGAGCTCCAGCGGCCGGTGCTCCTTGTTGCCGCCGGGGCTCGTCACCTGACGGGACTTGAGGCCCGCCTGGTTGATCTCACCGAGCGCGCCGGTGACCCGCTCCGCGGAGAGCGCCGGGTCGTGGGCCTTGTCCGCCTTGTTGAAGGCGACCGTGAAGTCCTTCAGGGCCTGCTCGGCCTCGGCCTGCGTCGCCGCCGGGATCAGCTCCCGCTCGCCGTGCACCGTCACGCACCCGCTCGCGGCCAGCGCCAGCACGGACGCGGTCGCCGCGGCGAGCAGCGTCCTGGCCGCCCGCCCCCGCCCCGCCCGCATCTGCCCGGCTCGCGTCGGCCCGGGCCGCCTCAGCCTTCTCATCGGTCTCGGTCGCCTTCTGCTTCTCCACCCGCTGGGACGGACCCGACCCTACCGGGGCCGGGAACGGCGCGAGCGCCGGGATCGGAGAGAGCGCCCGCACCGTGACCTGAAGGACCGTCGGATCCGAGGCCAGGCGCCCGCGCGGCGGGCGCTGACCCGCTCGTACGCGGCGGCGCTCGCCTCCGCCGCGTACGGCGAGGGCCCCGCGCCCACCTGGCCGATTCCCGGCGGAGCCGCCGAAGGGGACGCCTGGATGCTTGAATTCCGCCATGAACACGACGGTCACTGACATCGACGTCCTGCGGGTCTTCTGCGCGGGCGACGGCCGCCACGGCAATGCCCTCGGTGTCGTACGGGACGGGCGCGGGTACCCCGACGAGGCCGCCCGGCAGGCGCTGGCCAAGGAACTCGGCTTCAGCGAGACCGTGTTCGTGGACGACCCCGAGCGCGGGACCGTCGACATCTACACGCCCGGCCTGCGCCTCCCCTTCGCCGGCCACCCGCTCGTCGGCGCGGCCTGGCTGCTCGACCTGGAGGTCGTCCACCCGCCGGCCGGCGAGGTCTGGGTGCGCGGCGACGGCGAGTTCACCTGGATCGAGGCCCGCGCTGAATGGGTCCCGCCGCGCACCCTGCGCCGATACGGTTCCGCCGCCGAGGTGGAGGCCCTGGACGTGCCCGAACCGGGGGAGTGGATCTACGCCTGGGCGTGGGAGGAGGAGGCCGCCGGCCGGGTACGGGCGCGGGCCTTCCCGGGGCGCGGCGACGGCATCGACGAGGACGAGGCGACCGGCGCGGCGGCGCTGCTGCTCGCCGCCGAACTCGGCCGGGCGCTCAACATCACCCAGGGCCGGGGCTCACAGCTCCTCACCGCCCCGGGCCCCGACGGCATCGTCGAACTCGGCGGCCGGGTCCGCCTGGAGCGGACCCTCACCGTCTGATCCGCAGGCGGCCTCCGGCCGGCAGGCGGCCGGTGCCCGGCGATCGTCAGGCGGCGCTGAGCGGGAACTCGCCCGCCAGCTCCCGGAACACCGCCCCGTTGAAGTCGAAGGCCCGCTTGCACTCGTCGATGATCCGCTGCTTCTCCAGGTCGTCGGCGTTCACGCCGTCGAGCAGCTCCCGGTAGGCCCGCTTGAAGGCGGCCGGGTTGGGGATCGCGTCGAAGACGTAGAACCGCACGCCGTCGCCCTTGCGCGCGAAGCCCCAGGTCCGCTCGGCCTTGTCGCGGATGATCTGACCGCCCGACAGGTCGCCCAGGTAGCGCGTGTAGTGGTGCGCCACATAGCCGGCCGGCCAGTCGCGGGCGCACTCGGCGACCCGCGCCGCGTACGCCTCCGTCGCCGGCAGCGCGGAGAGACCGGCGCGCCAGTCCGGGCCGCGCAGATGGGCGAGGTCCTGCTCCAGGGCGGCCGTGCGGAACAGCTCCGGCTGTATGAAGGGCCCGGCGACGGGATCGTCCCGCAGGGACTCGGCGCCGTCCTCCAGGGCGCGGTACACGAACCAGAGCTGCTCCGTGTAACGCGCGTAGGCGTCGACGGCGAGGCGTCCGCCGAGGAGGTCGCTCATGAACGTGGACGACTCCGCTTCCGTGTGCTGCTCGTGCGAGGCGGTGCGGATGAGCGTCGAGAAGGGCGTGTCCAAGGTGTCCAAGGCGTGCCTCCGGGACCGTAGGGGGTCGGGAACCTGCGATCGAGGACGATCCTGCCGACTTAGGCTTGCCTAAGTCAACTGGTTCCCGACGACCTGTCGGTAAAAACGCTACCCACGGAACGGCCCGGGGCAACGTGTCCCGGTCACGGCAGGGTGAGGATCTCGGCCCCGGTCTCGGTCACCACGAGCGTGTGCTCGAACTGCGCGGTCCGCTTCCGGTCCTTGGTCACCACGGTCCAGCCGTCCTCCCACATGTCGTACTCGTGCGTGCCGAGCGTCAGCATCGGCTCGATCGTGAAGGTCATGCCCGCCTGCATGACCGTCGTGTGGTGGGGGGAGTCGTAGTGCGGAATGATCAGGCCGGAGTGGAAGGACGAGTTGATGCCGTGCCCCGTGAAGTCCCGCACGACGCCGTAACCGAAGCGCTTGGCGTACGACTCGATGACCCGGCCGATGACGTTGACCTGGCGGCCCGGCCTGACCGCCTTGATCGCGCGGTTCAGGGACTCCCGGGTGCGCTCGACGAGCAGCCGGGACTCCTCGTCGACGTCGCCGCAGAGGTAGGTGGCGTTGTTGTCGCCGTGGACGCCGTGGATGTACGCGGTGACGTCCAGGTTCACGATGTCGCCGTCCTTCAGGACGGTCGAGTCGGGGATGCCGTGGCAGATGACCTCGTTGACCGAGGAGCACAGCGACTTCGGGAAGCCGCGGTAGCCGAGCGTGGAGGGGTAGGCCCCGTGGTCGCACATGTACTCGTGGGCGACCCGGTCCAGCTCGTCCGTGGTGACGCCCGGCGCGATGTGCTTGGCGGCCTCCTCCATGGCCCGCGCGGCGATGCGGCCGGCGATCCGCATCCGCTCAATGGTGTCGGAGTCCTGCACCTCGGGCCCGGAATACGGGGTAGGAGCGGGCTTGCCGACGTACTCGGGGCGGCGGATGGACCCCGGAACGGAACGGTGGGGGGAGAGCTCCCCCGGTACGAGAAGCGACTGGCCAGACATGTCAGCGAGTCTAACGACCGCGTCTGGGGCAGCATGGTGACGGAGGAAGGAGCCGAGGATGGCCCTGTTCAAGAAGCGTACGGCCGGCAAGCCGGGCGAGTGGTTCTACTGCCTGGAGCACAAGAAGGTGGAGGAGGGCCCCGAGTGCCCGGCCAAGAACCGCTTCGGCCCCTACGGGAGCCGCGAGGAGGCCGCCCGCGCCCTGGAGACCGCGAAGGAGCGGAACCTCGAGTGGGAGACGGACCCGCGCTGGCACGACACGTCGGGCGGCGGGACCGGGACCGGGACCGCGACGGGCAAGGACGAGGTCCCGGACTAGGCCAGGACCGGTCGCGGACCGCTTCCGGGCCGCTTCAGGAACGGTTTCCGACTAGGCCGAGGCCGGCCGGGGCTCTTCCCGGGGCTCCGGTTGTGCCTCCGCCTGCCCCTCGCGCCGGGCGTCCTGCTGTGCCTTGCGCCGCAGGGCGTCCTCGTCCGTCGTCGCGTCGTACGTGAGCAGCCTGGGCAGCGCGAGGCACAGCAGGCCCACCGACGCCACGCAGGCCACACCGCCCGACCAGACCGCGGCCCGCGTCCCCGTCCAGCCGGCCACGCCGCCCGCACGGAGCTGGCCGAGCTGGGGGCCGACGCTGTACGAGAGCACCTCGATGCCCGCGAGGCGGCCGCGCAGTTCCTCGGGGATCGTCTGGTTCCAGATCGTCGACCGGCCGAGCCCGCTCAGCATGTCGCCGGCGCCCGCGAAGGCCAGGCACAGGAGCACCAGCCACACGTTCGCGAACCAGCCGGCCGCCGCGATGGCGAGCCCCCAGCCGGCCGCCCCGGCCACCACCAGCAGCCCGTGCCGGCGCACCCGCGAGGTCCAGCCGCTCGTCATCCCGAGCACCAGCGAGCCCACCGACCCCGCCGCGTACATCAGGCCCAGCGACCACTCCGCGTCCAGGTCGTCCGCGAGGAACGGGAAGATCGTGTTCGGGAAGGCGAAGAACATCGCGGCCAGATCGATCGCGTATGTGCCCAGCAGCACCGGCCGCGACCAGGCGTACCGCGCGCCCTCCGCGATGCCGCGCAGCGACGGCTTGTCGGCGTCGCGCGCGGGCGGCGCGGGCGAGAGCCCCCGGCACAGCAGGACGGACAGGGCGTAGCCGCCCAGCGTCACCCCGTACGCGGCCGCGTGCCCCGCGTACGCCACGACCAGGCCCGCCAGGGCCGGGCCCGCGATGGAGCCGAGCTGCCAGCGCAGCGAGTTCAGGGCGGCCGCGGCCGTCTGCTGTTCGTGCGGCACGATCCGGGCGAGGAGCGAGTCGAGCGCCGGCCGCTGCAGCCCCGACAGGGCCGAGACGCCGGCGGCGACCACGTACAGCGGCCAGAGCATCGGGCGCGGCAGCAGCGCGTTCACGAGCAGGACCAGGGCGAGGAGTCCGAGTCCCGCCTCGGTCGCCACGATCACCTTCCGCCGGTCCACCGCGTCGGCGAGCGCCCCGCCGTACAGCCCGAACACGACCAGCGGCACCAGCTCCACGGCCCCCATCACGCCCACGGCGAAGGGGGAGCCGGTCAGCTCCTTGATCTGGAGCGGCAGCGCGACCAGGGCCATGAACGAGGCGAAGACGGTGACGAGCCCCTGCACCCACAGCAGCCGGTAGTCCGACGACGAGCGCCAGGGCGCGAGGTCGGGCAGCAGACGGGCGAGGGCGAGGCGCTTCACGGGGCCCCATGCTCGACGTGCCCCGGTGCCCCGGGCAACCGAATTACCGGGCGTGCGCCACCGGGGCAAGCCGTCACCACCGGGGGCGAGCCGTCACCACCGAGGGGGCGGGGGAGCCGTCAGGTGGTCCGCGAGCCGGGACAGCCGGGCGCGGAGGGTCGGACGGCCCCGTGGGGCCGGGGGCAGGCGGTTCTCGCCGGTGGCCGCGCTCACCAGGTGCTGGACGGTGTCCAGGTCGACCTCCGCGTCCGCCGGCACCGTCAGGGTCTCGTGCGCCAGGCCGAGCAGCTCCGTGTCGCCGGCGTCCAGGGACAGCACCGTCGCCCCCGCCCTGCGGGCGTCGTGGACCCGTTCGAGGAGCCCCGCGTCGGGCCGCGACGGCGCGACCATCAGCAGCGTCTCCCCCCGGCCCGCCGACTCGATCCGGCCGAGCCCGACCGCCAGGTGCGCCGGGTCGCCCGGCCGTGCCCGGTGCCGCACCAGGGTCGGGGCGAGCTCGGGCCGGCCCGACCAGGCCGACTCGTCCACGAGGTGCGCGGCCAGGTGCCACGGCTCGTACTCCTCCGTGCCGACGAGCAGCAGCCCGCCCCCGCGCGAGACGACGGAGGAACGCAGCGAGCCGGCGAACCGGCGGGCGGCGGCCGGCCACTCGGTACCGGCGAGGACCTCACGCAGCAGTGCGACACGAACGGCGTCCATGGAGCCGCATGGTGCCCCCGGCGGGCCCTCGCGCGCGGGCGTTCGACGCGGACTCACCCGTACGGGGGTCGCGGAGGCGCTCACCCGTACGGGGGCGCGGAGGCGACCGGCCAGTAATGTCGGGGCCATGACTTCCTCCACCACCGCTTCCCAGGCCGCCCCCCAGGCCGCCCCCAAGGACCCGTGGGACCTCCCCGACGTCTCCGGACTCGTCGTCGGCGTCCTCGGCGGCACCGGGGACCAGGGCCGCGGCCTCGCCTACCGGCTCGCCAAGGCCGGCCAGAAGGTGATCATCGGCTCGCGCGCGGCGGACCGCGCCCGGGCCGCGGCCGCCGAGCTCGGCCTCGGCGTCGAGGGCGCCGACAACGCCGAATGCGCCCGCCGCAGCGACGTCGTCATCGTCGCCGTGCCGTGGGACGGCCACGCCAAGACCCTGGAGTCGCTGCGCGAGGAGCTCGCCGGCAAGATCGTCGTGGACTGCGTGAACCCGCTCGGCTTCGACAAGAAGGGCGCCTACGCGCTCAAGCCGGAGGAGGGCTCCGCCGCCGAGCAGGCCGCCGCGCTGCTCCCCGACTCGAGGGTCACCGCCGCCTTCCACCACCTGTCGGCGGTCCTCCTCCAGGACGCCTCGATCGACGAGATCGACACCGACGTGATGGTGCTCGGCGAGGTCCGCGCCGACGTCGAGATCGTGCAGGCGCTCGCCGGGCGCATCCCCGGCATGCGCGGCGTCTTCGCCGGCCGGCTGCGCAACGCCCACCAGGTGGAGTCGCTGGTCGCCAACCTGATCTCGGTGAACCGCCGCTACAAGGCCCACGCGGGCCTGCGCGTCACCGACGTCTGAGCCGCCCGGTCCGGACCGCCCGGCCGGGGCCGCCGAGCCGGTACCGGGCGCGAAAGGGGCATGGGGGACACTGGACGGGCACCACCAGCCGTACCGGTACCGGACAGGAGCCGACCCCCATGCCCCGCCTTGCCCTCTACGCCCTCGCCGTCTGCGCCCTCGCCGTCGTGGCGGCCGTCGTCTCCTTCGCCCAGGGAAGCTGGCTCGGCGTGATCTGGGTGCTCTTCGCCGGCCTGTCCTCGAACATGGCCTGGTACTACGTGAAGCGCGGCCGCACCACCTCCACCTCCACCTCCACCTCCACCACCGGCTGACGGTCGACGGCTAGACCGCGCAGATCTCCGGCTGGTCCTGCCAGAACCGGTAGAGGTTCGAGCCGCAGTAGCGCGACAGCTCCGGCACGCCCAGTGCCCGCATCAGCGCGTCGATGGCGTCGAAGAAGGCGCCGTTGACGGCGGGGACGAAGAGCAGCGCGATGACGACGAAGAAGCCGTACGGCGCGTACGGCTCGATCTGCCGCTTGATCCGGTACGACAGCCAGGGCTCGATCACGCCGTAGCCGTCCAGGCCGGGCACCGGCAGGAAGTTCAGCAGGGCCGCCGTCACCTGGAGGAACGCCAGGAAGGCGAGCGCGTAACGGAAGACGACCGGCACGCCGTCGAGGGCGCCGAGCCAGAACGGCGCGGTGCAGACGACGGCGAACAGGACGTTGGTGAGCGGTCCGGCCGCCGAGATCAGGCTGTGCTTCCAGCGTCCCCGGATCCGGCCGTGGTCGATGAAGACGGCGCCGCCCGGCAGACCGATGCCGCCCATGATCACGAAGAGCACGGGCAGGATGATGCTCAGCACGGCGTGGGTGTAGGCGAGCGGGTTGAGGGTCAGATAGCCGCGGGCGCCGACCGTGATGTCCCCGCCGTGCAGGGCGGTGCGGGCGTGCGCGTACTCGTGGAGACAGAGCGAGACGATCCAGGCCGAGGTCACGAAGAGGAAGACGGCGAGGCCGGGGGAGGCCGCGAAGTCCGTCCACACGGCCCAGCCGGTGACGGCCATGACCGCGAGGATCGCCAGGAAGACGGGACTGATCCGCCGTTCGTCGTGGCGCGAGGTGGTCGTGGACATGCGGGGCTCCCGGGGGCGGCGGTCTGGGTCTGCGTACGGTCGGGCGGTGGCGTGCTGTGTTGCGGGAAACGTACCGGGCGGCCGTACGGGTTCCTGAGGCGGGTTCCTGAGGTTCCTGAGGCGGGCCCACGGCTGCGGGCCCGCGGGTGCCGGTTCGCGGCACCGGGCGGCGGGTGCGGGGCAGGGGGTGTGGCCGGGCGCCGGGCGGCGGGTGCGGGGCAGGGGGTGTGGCCGGGCGCCGGGCCGGGGCGGCCTCGCGGAGAATGGGGCCCGTGCGCTATTCGGTCCTCGGCCCCACGCGGGCCCACACGTCAGAAGGCACCGCCGTGGCCGTGGGCGGCCCGCGGGTGCGGGCGTTGCTCGCCGTGCTCGCGTTGCGGGCCGGTCGCGCGGTGCCCGTGGGGCTGCTCGTCGACGAGGTGTGGGGTGCCGAGCCGCCGGCCGACCCGGTCGCCGCGCTCCAGGCGCTGGTGGGCCGGCTGCGCCGGGCGGTCGGCCACGAGCGGGTGCTGTCCACCGACGGCGGCTACCGGCTGGCCGCCGCGCCCGACGACGTCGACGCGCACCGCTTCGTACGGCTCGCCGCCGAGGGGACGCGGGAGCTGGACGCGGGCCGCCCGGGGCGGGCCGCCGAGCTCCTCGGCGAGGCCCTCGCCCTGTGGAAGGGCCCCGTCCTCGCCGACCTGCCCGACCGCGCGGCCGAGGCCGCCCGCTGGGAGGCCCGCAGGCTCGACGCCCGCCGGGCCGCGCTGACCGCGGCCCTCGCCCTGGGCGAGGCCGCCGCCGTGCTGCCCGAGCTCGACGCCCTGTGCGTGGACCACCCGCTGGACGAACCCCTCCACGCCCTGCGCCTGCGGGCCCTGCGCGACGCGGGCCGCTCGGCGGAGGCACTGGCCGCGTACGACGCGGTCCGCCGCGCGCTCGCCGACCGCCTCGGCGCGGATCCGTCCCCCGAACTCCGGGCGCTGCACGCCGAGTTGCTGGAGGCGGCGGCGCACCCGGCCGAGAAGCCCGGGGCCGGGCCTGCGGTGGGCAATCTGCGCGCCCGGCTCACCAGCTTCGTCGGCCGCGAGGACGACATCTCCGCCCTCCGGGAGGACCTGCGCACCACCCGCCTGGTCACCCTCCTCGGCCCCGGCGGCGCCGGCAAGACCCGCCTGTCGCAGGAGGCCGCCGAGGCGGTCGGCGGCGGGTGGCCCGACGGCGTCTGGCTCGCCGAACTCGCCCCCGTCAAGGACCCCGAGACCGTCACCGAGGCCGTGCTCGCCGCGGTCGGCGCCCGCGAGACCGTACTGCGCGGCGCCGGCGCCGAGGAACTCCGCATCGGCGAGGACCCGACGGGCCGCCTCGTCGACCACTGCGCGGACCGCCGGATGCTCCTGCTCCTCGACAACTGTGAGCATGTGGTGGGTGCGGCGGCGGGGTTGGTGGAGGTGCTGCTTGCGCGGTGTCCGGGGTTGACGGTGCTTGCGACGAGTCGTGAGCCGTTGGGGGTGCCGGGGGAGGTGCTGCGGCCGGTGGGGCCGTTGCCGGTGGAGACGGGGGTGCGGCTGTTCGGGGAGCGGGGCGCGGCGGTGCGGCCGGGGTTCCGGGCGGCGGACGATCCGGAGGCGGCGGCGGAGATCGTGCGCCGGCTGGACGGTCTGCCGCTGGCGATCGAGCTGGCCGCGGCGCGGCTGCGGATGCTGACGCCGCGGCAGATCGCGGAGCGTCTGGACGACCGTTTCCGGCTGCTGACCTCGGGCGCGCGCACGGTCCTTCCGCGTCAGCAGACCTTGCGCGCGGTGGTGGACTGGTCCTGGGAGCTGCTGGACGAGGCCGAGCGGGCGGTCCTGCGGCGTCTGGCGGTCTTCACGGGCGGCTGCGGCCTGGAGGCGGCGGAGGCGGTCTGCGGTGAGCCGGGGCAGGGGTCCGAGGTGCTGGATCTGCTGGGCGCGCTGGTCGACAAGTCGCTGGTCGTGGCCGCTCCCACGGAGGCCGGTATGCGCTACCGGCTCCTCGAGACGGTCGCGGAGTACGC